>URKA01000010.1 GCA_900548345.1 uncultured Paraprevotella sp.
TTTTCAGATAGTGTAATCCCGCAGGAAGAGTCCTCTTCGCTGCGGGATTGCTGTTATTAGTCCGAACAGTATCTTTTGTTTGTGTTTTTGTTTGCGGAAGGCAGGAAAAGGAGGGAAAATGTAAGGTCTGTTGAAAATATTTCCTTCTTTTGTTTGAGTTTTCAACAAGTTTAACTAATTTTACGGCCGGAATGTATTTTGTACAGCGATAATTCTTTTATAGGATGTTTGTTGTTTGAGAGATTTTCTTATAATAATACTATTTTACTAATCTAATTTCAAAAACATGAAGAAAAAACTACTGAGTATTGTGGCACTCTTATGTGCCGTAACAGCTTGGGGGCAGGAAGATGTGACAAGCCAATATCTTCAGAATGCCGATTTTAGTGATGGAACGACTGGGTGGTCGTTTAGCACTACTGGGGGAAGTTGGGCTTCTCCAGAGCAGACTCCCAAGGTTGTAGAGGCTTATGCAGGATGGGGTAGTCTTGAAATGACTGCATTTTCAGCAAAGCAAACGGTAACTCTTCCTGCAGGAAGCTATCGTTTGGATGCTTATTCGTTCTATCGTTACGGGCTTGGTTATAATACGGCCCCAACGACTTCTACTGCCGAACTTTATGCAGGAGAGAATAAGAAAACGATTTGCACTTTAGCCAGTGTAGAACGTACTTCTTATGCTAATGATAAAGCACAAGCTGCAGCTGAGTTTGCTGGCGGGAATTATTTGAATTCAGTAACCTTTGTTGTTTCAGAAGACAATGCTGAAATCGAAATAGGTGTAACTGGTACTCATGAAATCAAGCAGTCATGGTTTATTTTAGGTCCTTTCAAACTATATAAGTATAGTCTTGAAGCATTTAAAAAAGACTATGACGCGGTAAAGGCTCAGGCGGAGGCTTTGTATGAAACTCCGATGGAGGCTACTGTGTTGGACGCGTTGAAGGCAGCTGTTGTGGATGACAGTGGGTTTACGACTTCGGATGAATATAATAATGCAATTGCAACCTTGCAAACAGCTCTTGATAATGCCAAGGCTTCTGTAGCTGCTTACAGCAACTTGAAGGAGGCTTTGGATGGTGTTAAGAGTTTCGAATTGACGTTGGCTGAGGATGCAGAAGCAAAAACCACATTCCAGGCTGCTATTGCAGAAGTGGAGTCCGCTTATGCTGCAGGGACCATTACCGCTGAGGAAGTTGCAGGTAAAATAGAGACTGTGAATGCTGCGTTTATTGTTGCTGTTAAGGCTCAGACTGCACCTAATTCCAATATGTCCCCGCTTATTGTTAATAATGACTTTGAATCGGGTAGATTAGACGGTTGGACTTCAACTACGGGAGCCCAAAATAATGCGATTGCATCCAATAAGAGTGGTGATATTACCGGTAAATTCTATGAGAACTGGAACAGAGATCCATATTCAGGAACCATGTCTCAGACGATTACTAATCTTCCGAATGGAAAGTATACGGTGAAGATTGCTGCATTCAGATCTGGCGGTACGGGTGAAGTTTATGTATTCGCT
This sequence comes from uncultured Paraprevotella sp., assembly GCA_900548345.1. Taxonomy (GTDB): domain Bacteria; phylum Bacteroidota; class Bacteroidia; order Bacteroidales; family Bacteroidaceae; genus Paraprevotella. Next base: position 1,526 of record URKA01000010.1, read on the forward strand.
AACGATGGTCAGACGTTGGTTGAAACGGATAATGGCGTATATTATGAAGCCACAGGAACTGTTCTTGACGGAACGTTGACTTTCGGTTTGAAGTCTGTTAACGGTGGTTGTAACTGGATGGGCTTGGACAATGTCAGCCTGACATATATGGGAGTGGATTTGTCTGCGTTGGTTGAGAAGTTGACCGCAGCACGTGAGGAAGCTACTACTTTGAAGAACTCAGAGTCTGTCATGTCTTCTTTGTGTCGTGCTGCATTGGATGATGCTTTGACGGCAACAGAAAATGTTGCAGAAGAAGAAACTGCTTTGACTGAGGCTTTATTGAAAGTTTCTGCTGCAGTTGATGCTGCAAACAAGAGTATTGCCAGCAATGCAATCTTTGCCGGTGGTTCTGTAGCTTCCAATTCAATTGAAAATTGGACTTATACAGGCGAAAACACATGGCATGTGAATACGTGGAGTAGTGAAGGAAATTCGGATGGCTCTAACATGACGACGCCGTTCCTCGAAGTCTGGAGAAGTGCAGGTACTAATTTGAGTAACGGTTCGGTATTCTATACGCTTGAAGGTATGGAACCGGGTCTGGAATATACGGCAACAGCTTTGGTGCGCGTATTGAATGAGAAGGGTACGGCAACAACAGGTTTGAGTATGTTTGCCAATGACGCTAAGCAAGTAATCGAAGGTGGTGAAGCTTGTGATAAAGGTTTCTATACAACCAGCTCTGTTACCGGTGTAGTAGGTGAAGACGGAGTTCTGAAGTTCGGCTTTGATATTGCTGATGCTACTTTCAACTGGATTGCATTTAAGAATATAACCATAGCTCCTAAAAAGGTTGAGACTGTTTATGACCTTGTTCCTACGGAGATTGTTCCTGCAGAAGGCGAAGTAGAGAACTTTGATGAGTTTGTTGTGCTTACTTGCGAGAACGACATCTATTTGGATTATGAAGCTGTAGGCGTTCGTGTGTACAATATGGAAACTGAGGCTGAGAGTGAATTTGCCATGCTTGATGATTCCAATGTGGATATGAATCAGCTTATGTTAGTGTTTGATCCGACTATCGCAACTCCGGGTAGCACCATCGTTGTCGAGATTCCTGCCGGCATGTTCGGTGACAAGGACTGGAGCGAAGGTAAGGGAGGTCATGCTAATCAGGCTTTGAAATACACTTATAAAATTGCAGCTGCTTCTGCTGAATTCGCATTGGAAAGCGCAATCTGGAAGGAAACTGCTGAGAGCGAAGGCATCAATATGGTAGATGCATCGTTGGATCAGTTGACTAAGGGTGCTACTATCACAATCAATGCCAACAAGCCTTTCGGTTATGCTACTTGGACTATTTCGAATGAGACTGACGGTACATTGAAACAAGGTTATATTGCTGACAGAACTCCTGAAACTTCATGTGAACTCACGATGCGTGGCGCAGCGACCAAACTTTTGCAGGGTCAGACTTATACTCTCACTATAAAGGCTTACGAAACGGAAGCCGACGCTCGTGGCGGTGCAGAACCTAACGTAGGTACTATCACATTCAACTTTACCGGAACTCAGTCTGCTTATGTTTACAGTGAAGTGAAGTTCACCAATGAGGTAGGTAAAGGCGTTGTACTGAACAGCAAGGAAGAGAATACTTATGTACTTACTTTCGACGCTCCTGTAACGGTGAAGAAAGCCATGGTTAACTTGGGCCAGGGTGTGTCTGATGAATGTAACGTTGTATCCAACGAAACAGGAACTGAATGGACAGTTACCTTGTCTTCACCTGCTCTTGGTCAATACGATACATTTGACCTTAATGTATTTGCAGAGGACAAAGAAGGTCATGCAGTAAACAAGACTGCTGATGCTCCAGTAATGGGTTCTGAAGACAATACATGGTTTACCATTTCTTTCATCTGCGATTTTAACAAGCCCGACTTCGTAGTAACTCCGGCAAGTGAGACGACGGTAGAAAGCATCGAGACCATCACGTTCTCTTACAACGGTGGTATTGCAGTATCAGGCTCTTCAACTGTAGGTGAAATCACGATTACTGACGTGACTATCCGTGGGCAGGAGAAGGTGGTTGCTACATTCTCTGTAAATGACCTGCAATATCCGGAAGGCTATGATCCGGAAGATTTTAAGGATAACAAGTGCTTAGAACTGCACATTGACTTGGCTGAGCCTATTACTGCAGTAGGTAAGTATCAGGTAGAAGTTCCCGCAGGCTTCTTTGTTCTTGGCGAGCAGTTCGAAAGTTCGAGCAGCAAATTGACAACTATTTATTATGAGGTGGCAGAACCGGTAGAGACTCTCAATATTGAGTTGAATCCGGCTGGTGGTAATGTGAGCGAGATACCTGCAACTATCGTTCTGACTGTACCGAATCGTAACACGATTAACTTTGATTATACAAAAGTTCCTACATTGACCGATAGTAAAAACAATAGCTATGCTGCTGTAATTGATTTAGACTGGAGTCTTGAGCTGAACCAATTGGTAATTAAACTTGCAGCCGGTGCTATTACAGCCGACGGTATTTATACGCTTACTATTCCTGCTGGTGCAGTGTATGGCGATGGTCCTGAAGATATCAATACAAAGGATGTTGTAGTTGTATATACTATCGGAACTGTAACCGAACCTGCGGTACTCACTGTATCTCCTGAAAGTGAGACTACGCTCGAAAGCCTTGAAACTGTTACGTTCTCTTGTGAAGGCGGTATCGCAATCAATCCGGAGGCTACCGACAAGATTACGATTTACGACATGGCTAATCGTCAGGAAGTAGCATCGTTCGCCGGTGATGAACTTGTTGCTGCCGAAAATGCGTTGAGCATCGTATTGAGCGAGGCTATCACTGCAGAAGGCAACTATAATGTAAATGTTCCCGCAGGCTTCTTCCTCCTCGGAAAAGAGAAGGTTGCCAACGAGGCTACTACTGTATATTATAGCGTAGCAAGTGCACATGAAGCTATCGTTATCGATGTAAATCCTGCCAGTGGAATTGTAACTGAAATACCTGCAACCATCGTTGTTACTGCCAAGAATCGCGGAATGATTGGTAATAACTACGACATTGTTCCTACATTGAAGGACAGTGAAAACAATAGCTACAAGGTTACACTGGACATCGATTGGAATCTTGAGAATAATCAGTTGGCAATTTATCTTGCAGATGGTGCTATTACTAAAGCCGGTACTTATACGCTTACTATTCCTGCCGGTGCTATCATTGGTGATAGTGAAACTGATGTTAACAAGGAAATCGTGGTAGTATACACTATTGCTACTGGTGACGGTATCGACAATATTGTAGCTCAGGCCGGTGGTAAGGTTGATGTTTACACCGTGAACGGAACATGTGTTCTGCGCAATGCCGACGCCGCTGCTGTCAAGGCTCTCCGCAAGGGTCTTTACATCATCAACGGTAAGAAGGTGATGCTGAAATAAGCAAATAGTTCCTATCATAATGAAGGCCGCCGCTCGAAAGAACGGCGGCCTTTTTCTTGGGATAAAACTTGCATAAGCAGTTCTTTTTGAATATCTTTACCGACACATAAAGAAACATTTCAATCATGAGATACTTAGATCCAAAAGCAGACCTGACTTTTAAACGCGTGTTCGGTGAGCATGCTGATCTGTTGAAAAGTTTGCTCAATTCTCTGTTACCATTGGAAACGGAAGAGCAGATGATAGATACATTGGAGTATCTTCCTGCAGAACAGGTGCCTGACAACCCGATGAAGAAGAATTCCATCGTGGATGTGAAATGCAGGGATAAGACTGGGCGTGTGTTCATCGTGGAGATGCAGATGATTTGGAGTGAGGAATTCAAACAGCGCGTCCTTTTTAATGCCTCGAAGGCGTATGTACGTCAATTGAATCGTTCCGAGGACTTCGAACTATTGCAGCCTGTTTACGCACTTGCCATCGTGAATGATATCTTTGAACCCGATGATGATTTGTGTATTCGCAATTACGGTCTGGTAGAGATTGAGAATACGGACAAGGTCATAGACGGTTTATTCCTGACTTTTGTGGAGTTGCCCAAGTTCCAGCCTCATTCCATGCAGGAAAAGAAGATGGCTGTGTTGTGGCTTCGTTACCTGACGGAAATTAATGAAGATACACGCTCCGTACCTCAGGAACTTTTAGAGCAGGCTGAGACGAAAAAAGCCATAGAACTCGTGGAGCAAGGTGCCTATACGGATGCGCAGATGGAATGGTATGACGAGTTCTGGGATGCTGTTCGTGTTGAAAAGACATTGGTGAACTCCGCTGTAAGAAAGGGCTTGGCGCAAGGCATCGAACAGGGCTTGGCGCAAGGTATTGAACAAGGCTTGGCGCAAGGCATCGAACAGGGTTTGGCGCAAGGCATTGAACAAGGTATGGCGCAAGGTATGGCGCAAGGGATTATGAGCGTAGCTCGTAATTTGAAATCGGTGGGCATGCCAGTGGAAGAAATTATAAAGGTAACAGGCTTATCGGCGGGAGAAGTGGAAGAATTGTAATGCGAAAAGTGACAAAGTATCACTTTTTAGTTGACTTTTCTTTTATTTTCTTTGCTTGCTTCCGTTTTTTCTTTTATCTTTGCAAAAAAATAAACGATAAGACAGAATACGAATAAATAGTAAAGAGATATATGTATACGACTATTATATTGTTGGCCATTCTGGGTATTCGACTGCAAGTTGCGGTGGGAAGTGTGGTCTGTGCATAATAGCGTGATTTGAAGAAACGAAAGCCTTTCCCACTTCCATGTGAGAAAGGCTTATTTTTTTAACGGAAAAGTAAACCATAAAGAATATGAGCGACAGATTATTTATTTTTGACACGACACTCCGTGATGGCGAACAGGTGCCAGGTTGTCAGTTGAACACTGTGGAAAAGATTCAGGTGGCACGACAGCTTGAGGCGTTGGGAGTGGATGTGATTGAGGCTGGTTTTCCGATATCGAGCCCAGGAGACTTCAATTCGGTGATAGAGATTTCAAAGGCGGTTACGTGGCCGACCATTTGTGCGCTGACTCGTGCCGTACAGAAAGATATTGATGTGGCGGCAGACGCGTTGCAGTATGCCAAACATAAACGAATCCACACCGGTATCGGTACATCCGATTCTCATATCCGGTACAAGTTCAATTCCAATCGTGAAGAAATTATCGAGCGTGCTGTAGCGGCTGTAAAATATGCCAAGCGGTATGTGGAAGATGTGGAGTTCTATGCAGAGGATGCCGGACGGACAGATAACGAATATCTGGCAAGAGTAGTGGATGCTGTGGTCAAGGCCGGTGCTACGGTAGTGAATATACCCGATACAACGGGGTATTGTCTGCCTGAAGAGTTTGGTGCGAAAATCAAATATCTGATGGAGCATGTAGACGGTCTGTCGGCCGGTAAAGCCATTCTTTCCACCCATTGCCATAACGACCTGGGTATGGCGACAGCTAATACCATTGCCGGTATCATGAATGGTGCGCGTCAGGCAGAAGTTACCATCAACGGTATCGGAGAGCGTGCCGGAAACACTTCATTGGAAGAAGTGGCCATGATTTTGAAGTGTCATTCCGGTATAGGTATTGACACGAATATCAATACACAGAAGATTTATCCTACGAGCCGTTTAGTGTCCAGTCTGATGAACATGCCGGTACAAGCCAATAAAGCGGTTGTGGGTCGTAATGCTTTTGCTCATTCCAGCGGTATCCATCAGGACGGTGTGCTGAAGAACGTGCAGACATACGAGATTATGGACCCCAAGGATGTGGGTATCGATGATAATGCCATTGTATTGACAGCCCGTAGCGGACGTGCAGCCTTGAAACATCGTTTGAGTGTGCTCGGTGTGGAAATAGACGGAGAACGTTTGGATGTAATCTATCAGGATTTCCTGAAGCTGGCTGACCGTAAGAAGGAAGTCAATGACGATGATATTCTGATGCTGGCGGGTGCAGACCGTGCCTCTTCCGGATCCATTAAGCTGGACTACCTTCAGGTCACAACAGGTATGGGTGTGAAGTCTGTGGCTTGTCTCGGATTAAATCTTGCCGGAGAGAAGATAGAAGCCTCATCCAGCGGAAACGGTCCTGTGGATGCTGCCATAAACGCACTCAAGAACATTATCAAGCGCCAGATGGTATTGAAAGAGTTTACGATTCAAGCCATCAGTAAGGGGTCGGATGATGTGGGCAAGGTACACATGCAGGTCGAATATGACGGACGTATATATTATGGTTTCGGTGCGAATACCGACATCGTGACAGCATCGGTGGAAGCATATATCGATTGTATCAACAAATTCAAAAAGTAAGATAAAGAAAATGGCGAATACATTATTTGACAAGATTTGGGACAAGCATGTCGTTCAATATGTGGAAGACGGCCCCCAACAGCTTTATATCGACAGGCTTTACTGTCATGAAGTAACCAGTCCGCAGGCTTTTGCCGGGATGCGTGCCCGTGGCCTGAAGTGTTTCCGTCCGGACCACATCTATTGTATGCCGGATCATAATACACCTACGCATGACCAGGACAAACCTATTGAAGACCCGGTGAGCAAGACTCAGGTGGATACCTTGGCCAAGAATGCGGCCGACTTCGGACTGGCACATTTCGGCATGATGAATCCAAAGAACGGAATCATCCATGTGGTAGGTCCGGAGCGTGGGCTTTCCTTGCCTGGTATGACTATTGTATGCGGCGACTCGCATACTTCTACCCACGGAGCAATGGGTGCCGTGGCTTTCGGTATCGGAACGTCCGAAGTGGAAATGGTAATGGCTTCGCAATGTATCTTGCAACAGAAACCGAAATCCATGCGTATCAATATCGAAGGTGAGTTAGGCAAAGGTGTGACGGCAAAAGATGTCGCTCTTTATCTGATGGCTCAGTTGACCACTTCGGGGGCAACCGGTTATTTTGTGGAGTATGCAGGTTCTGTAGTCCGCAATCTTTCCATGGAAGGTCGTCTTACTCTCTGTAACTTGTCGATTGAGATGGGTGCCCGTGGAGGTTTCATTGCTCCGGACGAGGTGACGTTTGAGTATATCAAGGGGCGTGAATATGCTCCGAAGGGCGAGGATTTCGACAAGGCAGTGGAATACTGGAAAACATTGAAAAGCGGTGACGATGCCGTCTTTGACAAAGAACTGACGTTCCGTGCGGAAGACATCGAACCTCGTGTGACTTACGGCACGAACCCCGGAATGGGTGTTGGAATAACCGAAGCCATTCCGGCTGTTGAGACTGTTCCCGAAGCCGGAAGGGCGTCTTATCGCAAGTCGCTGGAGTATATGGGATTCGAAGCCGGAGAGAGACTCCTGGGCAAGTCTGTGGATTATGTATTCCTTGGTGCTTGTACAAACGGGCGCATCGAAGACTTCCGTGCATTTGCTTCTCTTGTGAAGGGACGTAAGAAGGCCGGGCATGTCGTGGCGTGGTTAGTGCCCGGTTCATGGATGGTGACAGAGCAAATCAAGGCTGAGGGTCTGGATAAGATTTTGGAAGAAGCCGGCTTTGAGCTTCGTCAGCCCGGCTGTTCCGCCTGTCTGGCCATGAACGATGATAAGATTCCTGCCGGCAAACTGTCGGTTTCCACATCGAACCGTAACTTCGAGGGCCGTCAGGGCCCCGGTGCGCGCACTGTACTGGCCAGTCCGTTGGTGGCGGCCGCCGCAGCCGTGACGGGAGTAATCACAGATCCGAGAACTTTAATGTAATCCAGCAATGAAACAGAAATTCGATATAATTACAAGTACATGCGTGCCTCTTCCTCTTGAGAATGTGGATACAGACCAGATTATCCCTGCACGCTTCCTGAAAGCTACAACGAAAGAAGAAAGTTTTTTCGGTGAAAACCTCTTCCGCGACTGGCGTTATCATCCCGACGGCACGTTGAACAAAGAGTTTGTGCTGAACGACCCGACATACGGTGGCGAGATATTGGTAGCCGGTAAGAATTTCGGTAGCGGTTCAAGTCGTGAACATGCGGCATGGGCGATTGCCGGATATGGTTTCCGGGTGGTCATCAGCAGTTTTTTTGCGGACATCCACAAGAACAATGAATTGAACAATTTCGTGCTTCCGGTGGTGGTGAGTGAGACGTTCCTTGCGGAGCTTTTCGACAGTATCAAGGCCGATCCGAAGACGCTTGTCGAGGTGAATGTGCCCGAACAGACGGTGACCAATAAGTCGACGGGAAAGAGCGAGAAGTTCGAGATTAACGGCTACAAGAAATATTGTCTGATGAATGCCCTCGATGATATAGATTTCCTGTTGGAGAACAAAGATAAAATCGAGGCTTGGGAGCAGATGGCTGTCCGATAGCACACAGATGACACTGATGCTACAGATGACCACAGACTATTTTTATCATTATGTAAGGCGTTATTGATGAATACCGAGTATTTATATAAGGAAGAGACTGATGGGATTATTTCAGCGTTTTATGATGTATATAATACGTTGGGGTATGGTTTCTTGGAGAGGGTATATCAGAATGCGCTTTATCAGGAACTGAAAAGACGGGGATTCCGATGCGAAACGCAACGTAAGATTGAGGTTTTCTACAAAGGCTGCAGAGTGGGCGAGTATTATGCAGACTTATTGGTGAATGACTGCGTTATATTGGAATTGAAGGCGACAGAGAATATCTGTCATGAGCATGAATTACAGCTCATCAATTACCTGAAGGCTTCAAACAAGGAGGTAGGGATGCTTCTTAATTTCGGCGAGCGTCCTCAAGTCAGACGGAAAATATATACCAATGATAGAAAAAATAATCTGTGGTCATCTGTAGCATCTGTGTCATCAGTGTGCCAACTAAACACAAACAAAGAGAAACATGAAGAATAATCATCCACGCATAGAAATCATGGATACGACTTTGCGCGACGGAGAACAGACCAGTGGCGTAAGTTTCGTACCGCATGAGAAGTTGATGATAGCCCGTGCGCTGTTGCAGGATTTGAATGTCGACCGTATCGAAGTGGCGTCTGCCCGTGTCTCCGACGGAGAACGCGAAGCCGTGACACGAATCTGCCAGTGGGCGAGACAGACTGGAAAGTTAGACCGTGTGGAAGTTTTGGGATTTGTCGACGGACGTACGTCGCTCGACTGGATCTACGGGTGCGGTTGCCGTCACATCAATCTGCTGTGCAAAGGCTCGGAAAACCATTGTGTGAACCAGTTGAAGAAAACGCTGGAAGAGCATGTCGCCGATATCAAACGTTCGCTGGCTTATGCCGGGGAACTGGGTATCGGAGTCAATGTCTATTTAGAAGACTGGAGCAACGGCATGAAGCATTCGCCCGACTACGTGTTTGCCCTGATGGATGCACTGAGGGATACGAATATACAACGTTTTATGCTCCCTGATACGTTGGGCATCCTGAATCCGCTGGATTTGCTCGGTTACATCCGAAAGATGGTGAAACGCTATGAAGGGGTACACTTCGATTTCCATGCCCATAACGACTACGACCTGGCCATATCCAACGTGCTTGCCGCAGTGTTGGGGGGATGTCGGGGAATCCATACCTCGGTCAACGGTTTGGGAGAGAGGGCCGGTAATGCACCTTTGGCAAGCGTGCAGGCCATACTCAAAGACCAGTTCAATGCGCATACCAATATCGATGAAAGCCGTCTGAACCAAGTGAGCCGTATGGTGGAGAGCTACTCCGGCATACCCATACCACCCAATCGCCCGATAACGGGTGATAGTGTATTTACGCAGGTGGCCGGCGTGCATGCCGACGGCGACAACAAGGCCAACCTGTATTGCAACGACCTGCTTCCCGAACGCTTCGGGCGCAAGCGCGAATATGCGCTGGGCAAAAACAGCGGTAAGGCCAACATCCTGAAAAACCTTGAGGAGTTAGGACTGGAACTTTCGCCGGAACAAACGCGCAAGGTGACGGAACGCATCATTGAGTTGGGAGACAAGAAAGAACTGGTTACTCAGGAGGACCTTCCTTTCATCGTGTCCGATGTGCTGAAACACGATACGCCGGAAGAGCACGTGCGTCTGCTCAGTTATGTCGTTACCACGGCCTACGGGCTTAAACCCATGGCGTCCGTACGGTTGGAAGTCAACGGGACGGCCTACGAGGAGAACGCATCGGGTGACGGACAGTTCGATGCCTTTATGCGTGCCGCACGGCATATCTATAAGAACAGACTCTCGCGTCAGTTCCCATGGCTGGTGAACTATACCGTAGGCATCCCGCCGGGCGGACGGACGGATGCGCTGGTGCAGACCATCATCACATGGAACTGGAACGGACGTGTGTATCGTACCAGAGGACTTGATGCCGACCAGACGGAAGCTGCCATCAAGGCGACCATCAAGATGCTCAACCTCATAGAACCCGATATGGAGCAGAAAGAATTGTCAAACAAATAATAATAATTAGAAAACTATGAACTTGAAAATTGCCGTATTGCCGGGCGACGGCATCGGACCAGAGATTTCAGAACAAGGAGTGGCTGTGATGAACGCCGTGTGCGATAAGTTCGGCCATCAGGTAAGTTATGCGTATGCGCTGTGCGGCGCGGATGCCATCGACAAGGTAGGCGACCCGTTCCCGGAAGAGACGTTCAAGATTTGCATGGATGCGGATGCCGTGCTCTTCTCCGCTGTGGGTGACCCTAAGTTCGACAATGACCCCACTGCAAAAGTGCGTCCGGAGCAAGGTCTGTTGGCCATGCGCAAGAAGCTGGGCCTCTTTGCCAACATCCGTCCGGTTGAGACGTTCGATTGCCTGATTCACAAGTCACCGTTGAAGGACGAACTCGTACGTGGCGCGGACTTCATCTGTATCCGTGAGCTGACTGGCGGTATGTATTTCGGTGAGAAGTATCAGGACGACGAGAAAGCATACGACACGAATGCCTACACGCGCCCTGAAATCGAGCGTATCCTGAAGGTGGCCTATGAATATGCCATGCGCCGCCGCAAGCATCTGACGGTTGTGGACAAGGCCAATGTGTTGGCTTCGAGCCGTCTGTGGCGCAAGGTGGCACAGGAAATGGCACCGAAATATCCCGAAGTGCAGACCGACTTCATGTATGTGGACAATGCCGCCATGCGTATGATACAAGACCCGAAGTTCTTCGATGTCATGGTGACGGAGAATACCTTCGGTGATATCCTGACCGATGAAGGCTCCTGCATCACCGGCTCGATGGGACTGCTGCCCTCGGCCTCCACTGGCGAGCACACTCCGGTGTTCGAGCCTATTCACGGTTCCTGGCCGCAGGCTAAAGGACAGAACATAGCCAATCCTTTGGCACAGATATTGTCCGTGGCCATGCTTTTCGAATATTTCGACCTGAAGGAAGAAGGTGCATTGGTGCGCAAGGCCGTCAACGCATCGTTGGATGCCAATGTGCGTACGCCCGAAATCCAGGTGGCCGGCGGCGAGCACTACGGTACGAAGGAAGTAGGGCAGTGGATTGCCGACTATATCAGGAAGGCCTGACATTGTCATATTGTATACGGGGGCTTGATATGTCGGCCCCCGTTTTCGTACAGGCGGAAATTTCATCTGGATATTTTTGGCCTGTAGAATTATTTTTGCGTATTTTGTACCCGTCAAAAGAAATATGCTATGAACAGAACTATCATCAAATGCGCCCTTGCAGCATGCTGTATGGCGTTTGTTGTGCCAGCTACGGCACAGTTCAATCTGAAAAAGGCGTTAGGTGGAGCTGCTAAAGTGACACAGGCCATTAGCTTGACTGATGAACAGATGGCAGGATATGTGAAGGAATACATAGATTGGATGGATGCCCACAATCAGGTGTGCGATGCAAACAGTCCTTATACGGTCCGCCTGAATAAGCTCACGGAAGGATTGGGCGATGCCGACGGCATCCCGTTGAATTTCAAAGTGTATTATGTTACTGATGTGAACGCTTTTGCCTGTGCCGACGGAAGTGTACGCGTATTCTCATCGTTGATGGATATCATGACAGACGAAGAGTTGCTGGGGGTGATAGGTCATGAGATTGGTCATGTGGCCCATCGTGATTCCAAGAAAGGATTCCGTACGGCGTTGCTTACCTCTGCTCTTAAAGACGGAGTGGCATCGAATGGCGGGAAGGCGGCTGCTCTGACTGAGTCGCAGTTGGGTGACTTGGGGGAGGCTTTGGTGAACGCGAAATATTCGCAGAAACAGGAGCGCTCGGCTGATGATTACGGATATGACTTTCTGAAGAAGGCAGGTAAGAATCCCTGGGCGATGGCTTATTCTTTCCGTAGGTTGAAACAGTTGCAGGAAGCCGCCGGTGTGCAGAAAAGCAACAAGGTAAACCAGCTTTTCTCCAGCCATCCCGATTTGGATGCGCGTATCGAACGTATGGAAGAGCGTGCCAAGGCTGAGGGTATCGAACAGCCTGCAGCGGCAGAAAAGTGATCGTAAAAGGATGAACCGATGAGAGTCAAGGTGCTTGTTTGTTGTCTGTGCCTCTGTTCCTCCTTGTCTGCCCAGATGCAGGAATACAAGGAATACGTGCGGCAGGCACTCGATGCCATGGGCGAAGACAGCCTGGAACTTGCGGAAAGAAAATTCCGCGAGGCTATGCGTGTGGAACCTGCGCAGCGTTCCAATGCCATGCTTCATTATCATATCGGGCGGATTCAGGAGCGGAAAGGGAAGCCGGAGAAGGCTTTGGAGAGTTATTCCACAGGGCTGAACATCGCTCCCCACCAGTTGACCTTGCGTCTGAACCGGGCGCGGCTGTACATGCAGTTGGGCAATAAGGAGAAGGCCCTTGTGGATTACAGTGATGTGCTGGACGTGAAACCGGACAATCAGGACGCGCTTTTCATGCGTGCCTATATATATACCGAACAAAGGCTTTATAAGAAAGCACGCGAGGATTATGAAGCATTGCTCAAGGTGAATCCGTTGCATGAGAAAGCGCGCATCGGACTTGTATTGTTGAACAACAAGGACAACAGGCCGCGCGAGGCGATGGAGCAAATCAATGCGATGATTGCCACAACGCCCGACCATGCCATCCTGTATGCCGTAAGGGCAGGGATGGAGCAGGAACGCAAGCAGTATGAAGCGGCCGAGGTGGATTTTGCGCAGGCCATCTCCATGGAGCCGGACAATCCGGATTTCCTGATGAGCCGTGCTTCCTTATATATGGAGACAAAGCGGAAAAAGGAGGCACGTGCCGATTTGGAAAAGGCATTGGAGCTTGGTGCCAATCCTCAGGAAGTGGCTTCGATGTGGCACGAGATACGTTAGGTGCGGATGAACGGGGCGTTATGTCCTGTTTTTTCCACTTTTCGTGGCTGTCCGCTTGTGTGGAACGAAGTTTGTTCGTTTTGTGCTGATAATGAAGTGGTAACGTCTGTGTGTTGTCGGGCCTGGAATGAAGACCTGTCTGCATGACGTTCTTCACCTGTGAGGAGCGGCTTCTTCACCTGTGAGGAATCCATCGCACACAGGTGAAGAAATCAGCCCCTTCTTTTAACCCTCCTTTTGTCAGTGTTTTTATAAAAAAGCCGGACGGCTACCCGAACAAGGATGCAGGGATGCTGCATGGTTCGGAGTAGCCGTCCGGCGTATATGGTGTCCGTGGGGGGACTTATTTCCGTACGATGGTCTGTGCGCGGTCGGGCCCTACGGAAAGGATGGTGATGGGTGTTTCCAGTTCCGTCTCAAGGAAGCGGATGTAATCCTTGAAAGCCTGCGGGAACTGCGCTTCGTCTGTCATGGAAGACAGGTCTTCCTTCCATCCCGGAAGTTCCGTATAAACGGCTTCGCAGCCTTCTGTCTCAAAAGGCATGTCGGTCATCACCTCACCGTTCCTTTTGTATGCCGTGCAAGCCTTGATGGTGTCGAAACCGTCAAGCACATCGCTCTTCATCATGATGAGCTGTGTCACGCCGTTAATCATGATGGCATATTTTAGTGCCACGAGGTCCACCCATCCGCAACGGCGGTTGCGACCCGTCACGGCACCGTATTCGTGTCCGATTTCGCGCAGCGTGTCGCCTGTCTCGTCGAACAGTTCCACGGGGAAGGGGCCGGAGCCCACGCGTGTGCTGTAAGCCTTGAATATGCCGAACACTTCACCGACATCCTTCGGACCTACGCCCAGACCGGTGCATACGCCGCCGCTTGTGGTGCTGGAGGAGCTGACGAACGGATATGTGCCGTGGTCGATGTCAAGCATGGTGCCCTGTGCGCCTTCGGCCAGTATGTTCTTGCCTTCGCGCAGATAACGGTTGATTTCCACTTCCGTGTCGGTCAGGCAGAACCCGCGCATGTATTCCACGCCTTGGAGCCATGTCTTTTCCTCCTCGGTGATGTCGTAGTCCGTATAGTGGAGGTCTTGCAGAATCTGTTCGTGGCGTGCTTTCAATGCTGCGTATTTGGCTTCGAAGTTCTCCAATATGTCACCTACGCGCAAGCCGATGCGTGCAGCCTTGTCGCTGTATGTAGGGCCGATGCCCTTGCCTGTGGTGCCCACTTTCGATTTGCCTTTTGCCGCTTCGTATGCGCGGTCGAGTACGCGGTGTGTGGGCAGGATGAGGTGGGCGCGCTTACTGATGTGCAGGCGTTCCTTGAGATTGTAGCCGGCCTCTTCAAGTTCCTTGGCCTCGTTCATGAACAAGTCCGGTGCGATGACACAGCCGTTACCGATGATGTTCACCTTGTCTTCTGCAAAGATGCCTGAGGGGATGGAGCGGAGCACGAACTTCTTGCCTTCGAAAATGATGGTGTGGCCGGCATTCGGTCCGCCTGCAAAGCGGGCCACCACGTCATATCGGGGGGTGAACACGTCCACAACCTTTCCTTTACCTTCATCTCCGAATACGATACCCAACAGGGCGTCAACTTTTCCTTTTTTCATATCGTAAAAAAACTATTCTTTTCCAAACTCCACAAAGTTAAGCCTTTTTTGCGTAAAATCAGAACGATGTGGGTGCTATTTTTCACTCCGCCTCACATTTCCGTTTCTTTCAGTATGCTTTCAGCCTGCCGGTCTTCTTTCCCGCCGAGCATCCGGTATTTCTGCAGGGCGGCCGTTGCGGCTTTGCGCACTTCTGCCGGACCGTGCAGTGCGGCCCGAGCCTGGTCGAGGAACTCGTTGCCGGAACGTTCGTTGGGATGAAGGCCTTGCATGAACAGGCGCGCCAGTATCAGATAGCCGCACACTTGGAACATGTCGCGTTCGTCGGCAATCCATTCGTAAGCCTTTTGCGATGCGTAGGGCAGTTGGCAGTAGAGGTTTTGTACCGTATGTCCCGCAATTTCCGCATTGGGCATGCTTTCCGTCCAGATGTCGGCTATGTCGGGATAGAAGGTTTCTATGGGTTGCAGCATGGCTGCCAGTAGCTTGCATTCGCGTATGTCTTCTTTCCAAAGGGCTTGGGCAAGGTTGTGGTCGGGGACGAACTGCTGTGCGATGCCGCGCAGGCGGGGCAGTTCCACTCCGAAATTCAGTTTGTAGCGTATGCCGCTTTCACGCATGTAGGCCGAGGCCACGCCGTTCATGGCAAGGCGCAGCTCGCTTTTGATAGTTCTGATAGTGTCTTGTATGTCCATCATTCATTGATATAAGGTAGGGTGGCGTAGTCGCGGCTGTAGCGCAACATCTGTTTGTCATAGGCTTCTCCGTAGGTGACTTCGATGTCGGCGATTTCGTGCCGTTCGTCGTATTTCGGAACGTATACGGGATTGATGAAGCCTTTGTAGGGTGAAAGGTGCAGTGCGCGATACCTTTCCAATATCTCCTCATGGAGTTCCCGGTCGATGCCGACGGCGTATTGCTCCACCAGATCTCGCGCGGCTTCGTAGTCTCCTTCGCTTTTGATGCGTTGTATTTCTCCCAGCAGTTGGCCGAACAGCGTGCGCAGGAGCTTATAGTCGTTGATGCGCACGTAGGTCTTTCCGTTTTTCCGGATGAGTTCCGCCACATGGTCTTTCTTTCCTTTCTCGTATGTCCATCGTGCGATGAGCGCGCGGTTGCGCATGTGCGCCTCCTCGATGTCCTTTCCCGGCTCGATGCGTACCAGTTGCGTGAGCAGCCCGTTCATCATGTAGCCGTAATACTGTGCCTTGTAGGCATCCGTGTCCGGTGTCAGTCCCAGTTCGGTCAGTTTCTCGTCGGCCAGGTAGTACAGTCCGAACAAGTCAGCCCTTGCCTCTTCGATGGTGGAGCCGTAGGCTTTCAGCGCGTCCGGGTCCACTCCGGGCAGAAGTTGTCCGCTACCGTGTCCGAGGCATTCGTGCAGGTCGGTGTGCAGGTCGTCGCATGCGTCCTGGTATTGGTCGAGCATGCGGAGCGTTTCTTCGTCTGCGACGAACTCCTGCAGAAAACCATTGCCGTGTGCGGCCTTGTTGTAAGCCTCGGTCAGGTTGCCGATGGTCACACTCTTGCTGCCGTAAGCGGCGCGCACCCAGTTGGAGTTGGGCAGGTTGATGCCGATGGCCGAGGCCGGATAGAGGTCTCCGCCCAACATGGCGGCCTTGATGACTTTGGCCGACACCCCTTTGCATACGGCTTTCTTGAACCGGGCATCCACGGGCGAATGGTCTTCGAACCATTGTGCGTTTGCACTCAACTTCTCTGTCCGTGCCGTAGCCACGGTATCTTTGAAGTTGGCAATGCCTTCCCAGCTGGCTTTCAGCCCTAACGGGTCGCCGTAGCTTTCCGTGAATCCGTTGGTGAAGTCCACCTGTGCTTCGGTTTCCTGCACCCAAAGGATGGTGTATTCGTCGAAAGTCTTCAGGTCTCCGTTGCGGTAAAACTCAATGAGTTTGCGGATGACGCCGGCTTGCTTCTCGTTTTCGGCCACTTCAGTGGCTTTTTCGAGCCAGTATATCACTCTTTCGATGGCCGGACCGTACAGGCTGCCCGATTTCCATACAATCTCTTGCAAGTCATTGTTCTTCTTTACCAGCCGGCTGTTCATGCCGTACATCACCGGGCATGGGTCGTTTTCTTTCTTCATGGCGGTATAGAAGGCTTCGGCTTCAGCCTGTGTCACCCCTTCGCCGTAGTAGTTGCAGGCCGATGTGCGTATCAGGTCTTCCCCGTCAGCCTGGTTGACACGTTTGGGCATCACTTCCGGGTCGAAAATCACCGGCACGAGCAATTCGCAAAGTGCCTCCCGTGTCTGTCCTTCCGCGAGCGGGAGTTCTGCCGTAGGGATGTCCGCAAAGGCACTGCGGAAAAATGTTTCGCTGAACCCCGGCGCGAACTTCTCGCAACCGTAATGATGATGTATGCCGTTGGAGAACCATACCCGTTTCAGGTATACGGTGAAAGCCTTGAAGTCAGCTGCCTCGCGGTCGCCCCTATAGTGTGTGTATATGCTTTCCAGGGCTTTGCGTATGCGCAGATTGTATTTCCCGTTCTGGTCCCATAGTATGTCGCGCCCTGTCAGTGCGGCCTCCGAGAGGTAATAAACTAATTTTTTCTGCTTGAGCGTAAGTTGTTCAAAGCCGTCGACGCGGTAACGCAGCATCTGCAGGTCGGCAAACTTCTCGTCTTGGTAAGAAAAAGTATTGGTTTGCATGTTCCGGTAAAATGAAAAAAGGGATATATCGCTGATGGATGTATCCCTTTTATGCGGTTTGACAATCTGGTTAATAGTTTTTGAACGCTTCCTTGTCTTTGGCAAGGTGTTCCATACGGTATGTACGTGGGGTAATGCCCAGGTTCTTGTAGAACGCCGCATAGAACGACTGGCGGTTGGCAAATCCGACCATAGTGGAAATCTCTTCCATGGTTTTGTCCATATACCTCTTGTCTGTCAGCAGATATTGGGCATCCTTGATGCGGTATTCGTTGACCAGGCTTGAATAGTTCTGATGGAATCTGATGTTAACCACGGCACTGATATAACGCGTGTTCGTGTTCAGTTCCTCAGCCAGTTTCTTAGCCGAATAGTCCGGGTCACGATATTTCTTGTCTACGACAAAGACCTTTAAAATCTTCTCATACAACTCGTCTACCAGTTCTGCTCTAACCAATGAGCGGTAGGCGGCATTCTTTTCTTTTTTCTCGGTTAAATTGTACTTTCCCATACTTCTTGTAGTTTCTTTAAAATAATCATGCGTTCCGATTCCCTTTCCAAACACATGATTACCCCCTTCTGAATTTTATTGTTTATGCAAAAATCGCATATTTTTATTTTTTATACAACTTTAATCCATTAAAAAAGACAAAAAAGGCGTATCTTTGTGACGATTTGCGTGATAATTTATATGCAAGAATGATTTTTGATGTACTGAAAAGGTATTTCGGCTATACTTCCTTCCGTCCTTTACAAGAAACTGTCATCCGGAAAATACTGTCGGGAAAAGATGCCATCGTGCTCATGCCGACAGGTGGCGGAAAGAGTTTGTGCTACCAGATTCCGGCTTTGGTGATGGAAGGAACGGCCGTGGTGGTATCTCCTTTGATTTCCCTGATGAAAGACCAGGTGGAAGGGTTGCGTGCCAATGGTATTCCTGCCGCAGCCCTGAACAGCGCGAATGACGATGAAGAGAACATTCGTGTGCGTAACGCATGTCTGCAGGGTAAAGTGAAATTACTCTATGTATCTCCCGAAAGGCTGATATTTGAGATACCTTATTTAATAAGGGACATGAAAGTTTCTCTGTTTGCCATCGATGAGGCGCACTGCATCTCGCAATGGGGGCATGACTTCCGTCCGGAGTATGCCCAACTCAGTGTCCTGAAACAGACTTTCCCACAAACACCGGTCGTGGCACTGACTGCAACGGCCGACCGCCTGACACGCGAAGATATACAAAGGCAGCTTTCATTGGATTCTCCCGAAGTCTTCATCTCGTCCTTCGACCGGCCGAATCTGAGTCTTGACGTGAAACGCGGATTCAGGAAGAAGGAAAAAGACCGGGCGATTCTTGACTTTATCGCCCGTCACCCTCACGACAGCGGTATTATATATTGTACAAGTAAGAAAACAACCGAGAGTGTGGCCGGGATGCTTTGCATGCACGGGATTACGGCTGCACCTTATCATGCCGGGCTTTCTCCGGCCGCGCGCGACAGGACACAGGATGATTTCATCCGGGATAGGGTGCAGGTGGTGTGTGCCACCGTGGCTTTCGGTATGGGGATAGATAAGTCTGACGTGCGTTTCGTCATACATTATAATCTGCCTAAAAGCATAGAGTGTTACTATCAGGAAATCGGACGTGCCGGACGTGACGGCCTTCCATCCGACACCTTGCTCTTCTATAATCTGGCAGACCTTGTGCAACTTTCCAACTTTGCCCGTGAAAGCGGACAGCAGGAAATCTGCATGGAGAAACTGTATCGTATGAGGGAATATGCGGAATCGGATGTATGCCGGCGGCGTATCCTGTTGAATTATTTTGGAGAACCGTCGGAGCATGATTGCGGAAACTGTGACGTATGCAAGAATCCGCCGCAGCGTTTTGACGGAACGATACTTGTGCAAAAGGTGCTGAGCGCGGTGGTGCGGGCCGGAGAACAGGTGAGCACGCGGGTGGTCACGGACATCTTGCGTGGCACGTATAGTCCGGATGTTGTCAAAGGACGTTACGCTGAACTGAAGACATTCGGTGCGGGCCGGGACGTGCCTGGACGCGACTGGCAGGATTACCTGATGCAGATGTTGCAGCTGGGTTTGTTTGAGATTGCATACAACGAGGGGAATCATCTGAAAATGACGGATGCCGGAAGGCAGGTGCTGTTTCACGGGAAAAAGGTGCAACTGGCTGTCATACGGCGGGAAGAGCAGCAGGAGGTGCGGAAAATCAGGAAGGGGAAAACGTCCTTGCCGCAATTGCCTCTTGTGGCTAAGGCGCGCGAGCCGGAGGCATCTGATAGGGAACTTTTCGAGAAGTTGCGTGCATTACGGAAAAAGCTGGCTGATGAACAGGGGTTTCCTGCCTATATCGTACTTTCCGACAAGGTGTTGCAGAATCTGTGTGAGGTGCGTCCATGCACTGTGGAAGAGTTCGGACGTGTCAGCGGTATCGGAGATTTCAAGAAAGAAAAATACGGAGCGGATTTTGTCGGCCTGATTCGCCGTCATCTGTCCACCTGAAACATTTATGCATCAAGCAGACAAAAAATGCACCCCCGATATATACGAGTATGGTACGTACCATCGGAGATGCCATACCGGATGGGGTGCATATAGGGGGAGAAAGACCTCATCCGGGGTTGTCTTTGTGCTTTCATTTGGAGCTTTTCATTGTCTTTTATAACTCTAATATGAATGTTTTCCGTAAAAGTACGGAAAAAAAACTTTAAATCAAAAACTTTTTGTCGGATTATTTGAAAGGTGCATGCGGGAAGGTGGCGGGGAGGGAATAGGGTAAGGCCGGTCTACGGGCAACTTCTCTTATAGGCGATGAAGGCATCGCAGATGCATCGGGCCAGCCGTTTCTGACCTTTCCTGGAACGGATAAACTTCTCTTCTTCTTGATTCGAGATAAAGCCGATTTCGGTAAGTATGGCTGGCATGGAGGTTTGACGGAGTACGGCAAAATTGGCAGTCTTCACTCCGCGACTTTTCCGTTTCCCCTGCCGGATGTATTCCGCTTCGAGAAGGCGCGCCATCTTTTCGCTGCGACTGCCTTGTGCTGTGGGGTGTATGAAAGTTTCCGTACCTTCCGCCCATCCTTTGGCCGAATTGGCATGTATGGAGATGAACAGGTCGGCGCGGAAAAAGTTTGCCATTCCGGCGCGGTCATTCAGTGTAACGAACTCATCATCGGGACGTGTCTGTATCACTTCCACATTCTTGCATTGTTTGCGGATAAGTTTGCAAACGCGTTTTGCAGTCTTCAGCGTGATGTCTTTTTCTTGCGACCGTCTGCCGGCCGCTCCTTGGTCGTTTCCGCCGTGTCCGGCATCTATGACCAGTACAAACTGTGGCATCGCAGGCTGTCGTGACGTGCGGCAACCTGTCAGGCAAAGCAGGAGCAGTGCCGGAAGAATGAGTGTATGCGGAAAGTGCGGCCGGTTCATGAATTTCATTTGTTTGCTTTGTCGTGTCCGGCGGCCTGTTTCTGCATGCCGAGTTCGTGCGCTTCGATTCGCGCGGTATAGCCGGCTATTTTGGTGAGGATTCGGCTTTGTTCGTTTTCCAGTTTGGCAATCTCTACATTCAGGGCGGCTGTCCGGTCTTCTTTTTCCTGTCCTTGTGAAAGGGCGTTTACCTGATGTGCAGCCAAAGTCAGACGTGCTTCTTCCATCCGTGCTTCCGCCACTGACTTGTTCAGTGCAAGCGTGCGGATTTCCTCGCGCAATGCATTCCAGTCGGTTGCGTTGGTGAAAGTCTGTTCCAGTTCGCTGAATTGTACGGGCGAATGTCCTGCATTGTATTTACGTATCCAACAGTCCAAGGCTGATTTTTCCGATGCGATTTGTTCTTCCGTCTTTTGCGTGAGTGCGGCGATTGCGGCGTGATATCCTTCGCTCCATGCGGATTCCTTTTGTATCTTACAGGCTGTTTTGGAACTCTGTTCTTTGGCTTCTTCGGCGGCGAACAGTTTTTCCAGTGCATGCTTGCTGCAGTTCTCCACGGTGTCTTTGGGGAATATCTTGTGCAGTCTGCTTTCGGTTTGCTTCTTGCTTTCTGATGATTTCTCTATCTTCTCCGCGAACAGACTGTCATACTCCATGAGTGTCTTAAGGTGTCGTTCCGTCATGTCCAGTTCAATTTGCAGGTTGCTGCATTCACTGTCGCTTTCGTTGATTTGCTCTTTCAGTTCGAACCATTGCGTCATTTGCTGGCGGATGTAAATTTTCAGGGTTTCCGGATTTTCTTTCCATACCTTGTACCAGTTGGAGATGGCCATGATGTGGTCGACCTCTTCATACAACTCACTGAGTGCATCATTGTTCTGTGATGTATAATGCTGGAGTTGTTCCACGCGATAGGCTATGACCTGGCTGCCGGTGTTCACCTCGTTGAGCCGCACGACAAGGTTGTTCTTTTCCTGTTCTTTCCGGCTGAGTCTTTCGTTAATGGCATTGATGTTGGACTGATGGTAATTGAATGTGTCCAGTTCCTTTTGGGCCTCTTCGGCATCGACGCTTGTCTTCTCCATCAGCTGTTGCAGCATGATGCGTCGGCCGTCGAAGTTTGTGCTGGGGGAGCATTCCTTGAATGAACGGTCCAGTGAGGCGAAGTTGGCCCATTGGCTTACGTTTGCCTGTAGGATTTGTTTGTATATGTCGAGTGCCTGATAGGCCGTTTCGATACGTCCGTCCTCGGTAGCCTGCTCTCTTCTCAACTCGTCGAGCGATGCTTTCTTGTGTTTCAGTTCGGTGGATACGTGCTCCAGGTCTGTTTTCAGTTTGCCGATGAGTTTGCTTTGTTCCAACAATGTGTCGGAGTGGTACGGGTGGTGTGTGGCACCGCATACGCTGCAGTTTGTTCCTTCCTGCAAGTCTTTCCGCAGTTGCATCACGTCTTGGCTTTTACTGAGCGTATAGGCATATTCCAGTTCATTGCAGTGGGTTTGCAGGCCGTTCACTTCGGTTTCAAGTGCGTTGATACGGCTTTTCAGTGCTTCGTTATGATGCCGCATGCGCACTATTTCCTGTCCTTTCTCGTCCACAAGCGCATAGCCTTCGGCGATTTGTTTCCACAGCGAGCTGGCATTGACAAGCTGTTCCTTGTTGCTTTTCAGGTCCATGGCGCGTTGCTGCAGGTTGTAGCTGTTCATGCCGAGAATGCTTTTACGGTGCACCTGCAGTTCGCTTTGCAGGGTTTTGATTTCCGCATCGATGTCTTGTGACATGGAGAATAGTTTGTTCAGCTTTTCATCCTGTTCGTGTTGCTTCTTCAATGTGCGTTCCAGGTCGTACTGCAAGTCTTTTTTCCGGCTTTCAAATGTTTGCAGAAAGTCGAGCTTGACTTGCAGCATCTCACCCTTTTCAAGCATTTTCTGCTGTGAGGTAAGGCTTTGCTGCTGTTGCAGCAAATAAGTATGTCGTTCTCTTGCTTTTTTCAGTTCATCGGCCAGTTCGTCGGCCCGCTCCCTCAGTTCATCAGCCTTCTGCGTCGCCTGCGTCTTGTATTCCGCCAGTTCTTTCAACTCTTCCTCGTGTATCTGCCGGGTGGCCTGCATGCGGAGTCCTTCGGCCACGATGTCTTGCATTTGCAGCACCTCGCTTTTCTTTTCCTGAAAACTCTTGTTTTCGGCTTCTTCTTGTTTGGCGGTCTGCGTGCATTCCTGTCGTATGCTTTCGAGTTTTCGGAGTTGTGCGGACGTTTCCACTCTCAGTTCTTGCAGGATGGCTTCCTTTACTTTGATTTGTCTGTAGTCGCCCTGTACGCACTCAAAAGTTTCGTGCCTTTCCAGTTCCCTGATGTCCCGTAACCGTGCGCTGTATTGTTTGTTGCTTTCAAAAGCGGCCTGTTTATGCTTGTCCAGTGTGTTCTCCAGTGTCTTGAATTTATGCAGCCATTCTTTCTGTGCTTGCAGTCCGGACAGTGTCTGGTTGATATTAGTCAGTTTCGTACGGCACAGTCTGATTTGTTCTTGTATATTGCGCAGTTCGTTGGCAGTCAGTATGTCTTCACCTACTTTCTGGCGTTTGGCTTCGGCCTGTGCCATACGGCGGAACATGCGTGTCAGTTCTTCCGGCATATTGGTTTGGAAACGGGCTTCAAACCACCGGCGTGCTTCTTCCTCCGGGGTGCCTTCGTTGGCGTGTGCCGTGGATTCAGCTACGGGAGCGGTTGTTGTTTCTTCCGTTATGGAAGCCGTTTTCGGTTCTTCTGCCTGCATGGCGGTCTTTTCGGGAGTGCGTTTGCGAAAAAAGTTCATAAGCCAGTACGATTCTGTTAGGCTGCAAAGTTAGAGATTATCGTTTGAATAAACGAATAAATCGATATGAAAGCCTGTCTTCATCCATATATTTCTTCCACAACGATGCAATTTTTCTGTGAAAATCATCCGCCATACAATAAATCTTCGTACCTTTGAATATTGTAGACAGACTGATAAAATCTTCGTCGCATAAAACTTACGTCATTTTAAACTGCACATCATGAAAAGAACTTTTGTTTTCATACTGGCCGCCATCCTCTGCCTGAATATCAATTCCCAAATAGCTGATGCGGAAGCATTGGGCAGGAAAGCCGAAGCTTTTGGCAAGAACCTTCCTCAGGAAAAAGTCTTCGTACATCTTGACAATACGTGCTATTTCGTGGGCGACACAATATGGTTCAAAGGATATGTGACTCGTTCGGACAAGGGGACATTGACCGACCTCAGCAAGATTCTTTATGCCGAATTGCTTACCCCTGACGGTTATCTTGTGGAAAGGCAGCAACTGGAAATGGTTGACGGCACGGCACAAGGCGCATTCTGTCTGAAAGATTCACTATATGCCGGTTACTACGAACTTCGGGCCTATACATTGTGGATGCTGAATTTCGGATTGACAGAATACCCTCATTCTTATTGGACGGAAGAGATGTTTTATACCCGAAGAATGGCTAAAGATTTCTTTCGGGATTACGACAAACTGTATTCCCGTGTTTTTCCGGTCTTCGATAAGCCCGATGACAAGGAAGTTTATCCCAAGGATATGACGCTGCGCCCCATGAGACGTTATTACAAAAGCAAGGACGGAAAACCAGAACTGGATGTGCGCTTTTATCCCGAAGGCGGAGATATGGTGGCGGGCACTACTGGAAAAATCGCATTCGAAGCCAATACGGAGGAAGGTAAACACCTTGATTTGGATTTGTCGATACAGGACCATGAAGGAAAAGAAATCGTACATACCCGAACGATGAACCGTGGGCGGGGCGTATTCACCCTGCCGGACATCAATCCGAAAGAGCGTTATAAAGCCGTATTCAAATATAATAACTATGATTATACCGTGGAACTTCCACGTCCGGCGACGGAAGGTTGCGCCATGAGCGCAACCCTGGACGGAGATACGCTACGGCTGGAAATCTCGGCATCGCTTGCTCCGGAACAACGCGAGTCCGGACTGGGACTGCAAATCATGCACAACGGAATCTCACATATATATAGGAATATTGATATCGGCACAGAGCCTCATCAGACCATCGCCTTTTCCACCGGACAATTTGCCACAGGCATCCATCAGATAACCCTGTTCGATGGAGAAGGGCGCATCTATGCCGACCGTCTGGTGTTCGTCAACCATCATGACTATGACCGGCCCCTGATCTCCGTCACGGGCGTTCAAGATGAATACAAACCCTACGAACCGATTTCCATCCGTCTGCAACTGAACGACCCAGCTGCAGGTGTCCCCCATATGTCACTTTCCGTCCGCGACAGGATTACCGACGAGAATACGTATGACAATGGGAATATCCTGACCGAAATGTTGCTTTGCAGCGAACTGAAAGGTTTCGTGGAGACTCCCGGTTATTATTTTGAAAAAGACACTCCCGAACGCAAACAGGCACTCGACCTGCTGATGATGGTGCAGGGCTGGCGACGTTACTCCTGGAAGACAATGGCCGGAGTGGAGTCTTTCAAACTGCAATACATGCCGGAACAATGCCAGACCATCTCCGGCTGCGTCAACCGGGCCGAAGACTTCCGTATGGACCGGAGCGTGCATGCCTCGGAAACCTGTTGGAATCCGGGCCGTGGAGAGATGGATTATACCAAAGATTCATTCCTGAAGAAGGATGAAGAAGATCCGTTCAAAGAACAAAAGGAAAAGGCCAATGAAGAGGAACTGGGATACGGACTCCCGCAAGACCAGCAACAGACCGAAACACAACAGGCCATACAGGAAGGCCATACTTATTTCTACGGTTCCATATTAAGCAACCTCAAGAAAGAGGTCAACGTATGGCCTATGTTCATTCAGGGCAAGGATGTAGTGGAACTGGTACAGACCACCGAGAACGGTGCGTTCTACATGCAGACACCTAAGATTTACGGCGAATGTATCATGTTCCTCCCCGCCGCAGATACGGATAAAGGGCCTGACTACATTATTCAAAGCCGGAAGAAAGACTATACCAACGAGGAAGCCATACCTGACTATTTCGTTAAACTTAACCGTTTCAACCCAATCTTTCCGAAACCTTATAACTATTACCAGCGTACAGAAACAGACGGATGGACAAACCTGCCAGAAACGGATTCCCCACAAAATACCGGAACCGACAGGACACTGGGCACTGTCACCATACGCAGCAAGAAAAGTGGTCTGCGCAGACTCGACCTGTCCAAGCCCGCTCTCGTCGTCGATGCCTACGAAACATTCAACCTCACGGCAGATTATGGCATGAATACCGGAACGCATAACTGGATAACTTTCCCGCAGCAGGTTGCACTGGCTTACATAGGCGACATGGGAATGGACCGGGAATTCTTCCTGCAGGTACGTTACGACGGGAAAGCTATCAACCAAAAAGCCACACGCCATTCGGTAGCGCCCGCCAGGATGCTCAACGGAGAACAAATGGAAATACCTTCTACCATATCGCTGGGCAAAGGGGCACTCGACAAATATCATTTCCTCCGCAATATAGACAAACTGTATATCTATACCGACTATGCGCCGCGCGAACAAGGCAGCCGGAAATATGAGCAGGATAACCAGCCGGACGTGGTAATTGACTTCCACCGTTTCAAGAACGATGCCGCACAGCATACCTACAGAGACCGCCGTTACATCCTGCCGGGCTATGCTGTATGCGAAGACTTCTACAGCCCTGATTACAGCCGTACACCGCTTCCCGAAACGAAGGACTACCGGCGCACGCTGTATTGGACGCCGCAACTGACATTCAATGAACAAGGAGAGGCTGTGGTCAACCTATACAACAATAGTAGTCCCACCATCCTCAGCATCGATGTGGAAGGAATCACCGGGGACGGTGTGCCTGTGGTATGGGAGAAGAAACGTCAATAAACAATCTTAAAATATATAAATGGCGTACAAACTGTGATAAAAAATAGGGAAAAACTGCCGGAACTCCTGAGCGGGAACAGAATCATTCCCTATCTTTGCGGAAATG
Source organism: uncultured Paraprevotella sp. (assembly GCA_900548345.1). Lineage (GTDB taxonomy): Bacteria > Bacteroidota > Bacteroidia > Bacteroidales > Bacteroidaceae > Paraprevotella. Next base: position 28,529 of record URKA01000010.1, read on the forward strand.
TTCAATCTGCAAATCATATTAAAGCAACATGACAAACTACACTTTTCTTAGCATGTTCCGGAAGTACGTCAGTTCAAGTCTGATACTGATATTCGTTACTATCTTTGCCCTCATTGTGGCCAATTCGCCATGGGGCGATGAATATCGCCGGCTTTGGGAGTATCCCGTGAGTTTCTCCATCGGCAGTTTCAATCTTTTCAGCCATAACGGACACCCGCTCACGTTCATGGACTGTATCAACGACTTTCTGATGGCCATCTTTTTCTTTTCCGTGGGATTGGAAATCAAACGCGAAATTCTTGTGGGCGAATTGTCAAGCATGAAAAAGGCCCTGCTACCCATCATCGGAGCCTGCGGCGGTATGCTGTTCCCAGTCATTATCTTTTGGCTTACCTGTCCCGACAACCCAGACATGTTGCGCGGTACGGCTATTCCGATGGCTACCGACATCGCCTTTTCATTAGGTGTACTGTCCATGTTCAGTAAACGTGTGCCCATCGGTCTGAAGGTGTTCCTTGCCACGCTGGCCGTGGCCGATGACTTGGGCGGCATCATCATCATCGCCCTTTTCTATTCCACCGAACTGAACCTGCAGTACCTGCTGTACGGCTTCATGCTCATCCTGATTCTTATCATCGGAAACTACCGCCATGTGATGACTAAGATGTTCTACGTACTGGTTGGCATTGCCGTATGGTACATGTTTCTTAACTCCGGTATTCACTCCACCATCGCCGGTGTTGTTGTGGCATTCTGCATTCCCGGTCGTCCCGGCATGAAGGCTTTGCACTACGTGGAGAGCATCCGACATAAAATACGCAATTTTCCTATCGGAGAGGAGCACCAGAATGAAAAAGGAGTCACCATCTTGTCTAATAATCAGGTCAGCATGCTGAAAAGCATCGAATGGGCTTCGGACCGCATCATCAGCCCTTTGCAGGATATGGAAGACATGCTGCAGAATCCTATCAACTACATCATTATCCCGCTTTTTGCCTTTGCCAATGCCGGCATCAATTTAGAGGGGATGGGAGTTGAAAGCCTGTTCCAGGGCGTAGGACTGTCCATATTCCTCGGCTTGTTTATCGGTAAGTTTTTGGGCGTATTCACTTTCTCTTGGATATCCATCAAAGCCGGCCTTGTCTGTCTGCCCAAAGGTGCCGACTGGAAAAGTTTTGCCAGTGTGTGTGTGTTGACCGGTATCGGATTTACTGTGTCAATGTTCATTGCCAACCTTTCCTACAGCCCGCTCGGAGCAGAGGGCGTACACTTGCTGAACGATGCCAAATTAGGCATTCTGTCCGGTTCTGTTGCAGCAGGTATATTAGGCTGGTTGTTGCTTTGGAAGTTCCTGCCACGAAAGGATGTAACTTGCGAAGAGGAATAAGTATAAATTCCGTTATCTTGCCATACGGATGGGAATGCACCGTATTCCGGACCTGTCCGCATTAAAAAATCCCCCTGTTCTCCTTATGACGAGAGCAGGGGGGATTTTTATACTTTTTCAGGTACTTGTAAATGAGAGGGCTTTAGCACACCTCTGAGCCAGGCTTGACTTCGCGGTCAACCGTCGTCACACTGAGCGTACCGTCGGCATTCATGGCAGAAAGAATCATGCCTTGGCTCTCGATACCTTTCAGTTTGCGCGGTGCCAGATTGGCGATGAAGCATACCTGCTTGCCAACCAGTTCTTCCGGTTTATAGTATTTGGCGATACCACTCACAATGGTGCGGTTCTCCAATCCGTCGGCAATCTTGAAGCACAGTAATTTGTCGGCCTTGGGCACCTTGGTGCATTCAAGCACCGTTCCCACACGAATATCCAACTTTTCGAAATCCTCGAATGCGATGTTCTCACGAATCGGATTTGCCTTATAGTTGGCTTCTTCGTTCGCTTTTTTGGTGTCCAGCAACTTCTGTACCTGTGCCTCGATGGCTTCATCTTCGATCTTCTCGAACAGCAATTCCGGCTTTGCCAACTGATGACCAGATTGCAACAAATCCGTACGGCCCAGCTGCGTCCAGTCGAAGCTCTCCATATTCAACATGTGGCGGAGTTTCTCGCTACTGAAAGGAAGGAAGGGCTCGAAAGCGATAGCCAGGTTGGCTGTCAGCTGCAAAGAGAGGTTGATGATGGTCTTTACGCGTTCGGGGTCGGTCTTGATGACTTTCCACGGCTCGCAGTCGGCAATGTATTTGTTTCCTATACGCGCCAGATTCATGGCTTCCTTTTGTGCATCGCGGAACTTGAACACATCAAGCAGCTCTTCCACTTTTTGTTTCACGTCCTTGAACTCGTCTATCGTCTGCCGGTCGTATTCGGTCAGTTCTCCACACGCAGGCACCACACCTTCGTAATACTTTTGTGTCAGCTGCAAGGCGCGGTTTACGAAATTACCGTATACGGCAACCAATTCATTGTTATTATGTGCCTGGAAATCCTTCCATGTAAAGTCATTGTCTTTCGTTTCCGGAGCGTTAGCCGTCAGGACATAGCGCAGAACATCCTGTTTTCCGGGGAAATCACGCAGATATTCGTGCAACCATACTGCCCAGTTGCGGGAAGTGGAAATCTTGTCGCCTTCCAGATTCAGGAACTCGTTGCTCGGCACATTGTCCGGCAGGATATAGCTGCCTTCCGCCTTCAGCATGGCAGGGAATACGATGCAATGGAATACGATGTTGTCCTTGCCGATGAAATGTACAAGGCGTGTTTCGGGGTCTTTCCACCACGTCTCCCACGTGTCGGGAAGCAACTCTTTGGTATTGCTGATGTAGCCGATGGGAGCATCGAACCAAACATAAAGCACTTTTCCTTCCGCACCTTCCACCGGCACGGGGATTCCCCAATCAAGGTCACGGCTCACGGCACGGGGCTGCAATCCCATGTCGAGCCAGCTCTTGCACTGTCCGTACACGTTATTGCGCCATTCCTTATGGCCTTCCAGAATCCATTCGCGCAACCACGTTTCGTGTTTGTCAAGCGGCAAGTACCAGTGTTTGGTCTCTCGCATGACGGGCTGCGAACCGCTGATGGCACTCTTCGGATTAATCAGTTCGGTAGGCGAGAGCGATGTGCCACATTTCTCGCACTGGTCTCCGTATGCTCCTTCGGCATGGCAATGCGGGCATTCGCCGGTAATGTAACGGTCGGCCAGGAAAGTCTGCGCTTCCTCATCGTAATATTGCATGGATGTCTTTTCCACGAACTCCCCTTTGTCGTAGAGCTTGCGGAAAAAGTCCGATGCCGTCTGTGCATGCACTTTCGAAGTCGTACGTCCGTATACATCAAAAGAGATGCCGAACTCCTTGAAAGAGTCCTTGATAAGCGTATGATAACGGTCTACCACATCTTGTGGGGTGACGCCTTCTTTCTTGGCACGGATGGTAATGGGCACGCCATGCTCATCCGACCCGCCGATAAAAAGCACGTCTTCTTTCTTCAAACGAAGGTAACGCACATAAATATCCGCCGGCACATACACGCCTGCAAGATGGCCGATATGCACGGGACCGTTGGCATACGGCAGGGCCGATGTCACGGTGGTTCTTTTGAATTTCTTCTCCATTGCGTATATATTTAATTGTTTTTTCTTCCGGATAATAATCTTGGCAAAGTTACGAAAAAGCATAGAAAAGGCCAAGGTATGCAGTCCTTTTCTGACAAATCGAAAGAGGAAAAAGGCAGGAGGCGAACAAGGATTATTCTCCCCAGTTGCCCCTGTCAAGGTTGCGATAGCCTATGGCTTCTGCCAGATGGGGGAGGGCGATATGCTCCTGTCCGTCCAAATCGGCGATGGTGCGCGCCACACGAAGGATACGGTCATAGGCACGGGCCGAAAGTTGAAGCCGCGTCATGGCGTTACGGAGCATCTCTGTGCTCTTCTCGTCCAACTCGGCATACTCACGCAGCAGTCTGGAGTTCATCTGGGCGTTGCAATGCACACCTTTGCAGTCGGCATAACGCTGTTCCTGAATATGACGGGCGCGAATTACCCGCTCTCGTATCACGGCACTGCTTTCACCCGGTGCTGTCCGCGTAAGGTCTTCAAAAGAAAGGGGAGTGATTTCTATCTGCAGGTCGATACGGTCGAGCAAAGGACCGGAGATTTTATGCAGATAACGGTGAATCTGGCCCGGAGTACATACGCATGCTTTCGTGGGATGGTTGTAATATCCGCAAGGGCAAGGGTTCATGGAAGCCACAAACATGAATGAGCAAGGATAGTTCACACTGTATTTTACACGGGAGATATTGATATACCTGTCTTCCAACGGTTGTCGCAAAACTTCCAGTACGGAGCGCGAGAACTCAGGAAGTTCGTCGCAGAAAAGCACGCCATTGTGCGCCAGGCTCACCTCACCCGGCTGAGGGGTTGTCCCGCCGCCCACCAAGGCCACCTGGGATATCGTATGGTGAGGAGCACGGAAAGGGCGTTGGGCTATAAGCGAACTGTCTCTGTCCAATTTACCTGCGACTGAATGTATCTGCGTGGTTTCCAGACTTTCCGAAAGCGATAAGGGAGGAAGTATGGAGGGCAGACGTTTGGCCATCATGGACTTCCCGCTTCCGGGAGGGCCAATCATGATGACGTTATGCCCGCCGGCGGCCGCCACTTCGAGCGCACGCTTCACATGTTCCTGTCCTTTCACATCGGCAAAGTCGCAATCGAAATCAGTTTGTCGTTCATAGAACTCCTTACGGGTATCTATCTCTGTCGGGAACAGAATGTCCGCCTCGCCATTAAGGAATTTGACGACTTGCGTGATATGGCGTGCACCATAGACCTTCAGTTTATTGACTACAGCCGCCTCTCTCACGTTCTGTTCCGGTACGATCAGTCCGTCGAAACCTAACTCGCGCGCCTTGATAGCCACAGGCAAGGCACCTTTCACCGGTTGCAGGCTTCCGTCAAGGCTCAATTCGCCAATCATCATCACGCGTTCCAGTTTGTCCGTACTGACCTTTCCGTCAGTAGCCAGAATGCCTACTGCCAAAGGCAGGTCAAATCCGGCCCCTTCTTTCCTGATGTCGGCCGGTGCCATGTTGACGACAAATTGTTTGGTAGGGAAACGGTAGCCGCTGTTCTCAATTGCGGCCACGATACGTTCGTGGCTTTCCTTTACGGCATTGTCGGGCAGGCCGACCAGAAAGAACTTAATGCCACGCGAAGCATTCACCTCTATTGTAACGGGAATAGCGGAAAGTCCCTGTACCGATGCACCACTTACCTTGACAAGCATAACTACAGTTTATCGGTTCTCAAACGCCTTTTTGACGGCCGGAAGGATGTCTTTATCGTATGACGTACCGGCAGCGATGACTTTCCCGTCCGGTCCTATAAAAATACAATAAGGTATGGACGGGACATACAATTGTCCTACTACCGGGCTGTTCCATGCCATGTAGTCACAATAGCTCGGCCACGTCACGCTGTCATTCCGTTCCACGCCTTCCTTGGCCGACTTCTTAAGATCCAGAGAGACACTCATGACCTCCATCCGGTCGGAATATTCCCGCCTCAGGCGTTTCAGCCGGAACATCATGGCGGAACCCGCACTCTCCCACGAAGCCCAATAGTTTATAATCAGATATTTTCCTTTATAATCGGAGGCTTTGATCTGCTTCCCGTCATCCAGTGTAAAGCCAAAATCCGGCATGGGGCTGCCCACCTGTACTATTCTACCCATATTCTCCACATCGTCCATCCATTGCAAAAGCATGAGATTGTTCGGTTGTGCATGGCATAAAGCACGGTAGTGTTCTTTTATTTCCGCAGGAGACACTCCGGCATCCTGCAACAGGAAGTATTGCTTGAATAAAAAGGCACTGACGGGCGAAGCCGGCGATTCGGCAATAAAGCCTGCTGCGGCATCACGGATTTCCTTTGTGCTTTTGTCCATATTGGTCATACGGAATGCCGTCATGGCCTCGTTCTCTTCAGAACCGTACACTTCCGCATGTTTCAGATTGCGCGCATCCCCTTTGATGGTGACCACCTCGCCGGAAGCGCCGAAAATGACTTGTTCGGACATGTTCGGGTAGAGAAGCCGGTAAATGGCCTGTCCGTCCAGTTCCGTCTGGTAGTCGAACTCTCCGTTTTCCACTTTGATGGTATCGAATCCGGCTGCGGTGCCGTATTCATTATATATATAGAATTCACCCTGCTGCAGGTGCTCGAATTCTCCTTTCAACCGGAACCGGCCTTCGGAACCTCCGCAACTGAGCAGGGTGAAAACAAATGTATAAAGAATGAGTCTCCTCATCTAATCATATAATATCCTTTACAGGCTTTCAACAACAGACTTGAATGAAGCAAATTCCAAATCCTTGGCTGCACGTGCCTTCAAAGAAGCATCCTTGCTGACAGCGTCCTTCAGGTTGCTGTTCACACCGGCAGCATCATTGGTGCGTGCTGCAACGATAGCCTTCAGATATGAAGTGTAAGCATTGCTGTTCTGTACACCGTTGAGTGTAGACTTGGCAGCTGCATAATCCTTGTTCAGAATCTGAGCCAGAGCTGCACTGTTGGACTTCACGCCGTTTACGGCACTTGCAGCCTGCTGGTATGAACCCTTGGCAATGTTCAGGCAACCCATAGCCTCATTGAAGCCGTTGGCACCGGAAGCCTTGCCCATATAAGTCTCGGCAGCACTTACGTTACCCTTGTTCAACTCAATCAGAGCCAGGTTAGCATTAACCTCACCGACATCGCTCTTCAAAGATTTAGCTTTGTTGAGATAGTTCTCGGCTGCGTTCAGGTCACCCTTCTGATAAGCCAGCATAGCAAGGTTGTTGTATGCGCGGTAGTCGTTGGGATACAACTGAGTGGTCTTCTGATACCATGCTTCCTTGTTTGCCTGCGGAGCCAGATTGGCACCATAAAGCATTTCCTCTACGCTCAGCTTGGAAGCGTCGATTCTGAACTGGTCTGCAATCTGGTCATCGCTACGGCCGATAATCTCATAATTCAAGGTCAGACGTGCACGACGCAATTCGGGAAGGATATTGTCTGCCAATTCCTGGAACACGGCCGACATGTTACGGATTTGAGCCTCACGCTCTTCGGGGTCCTTGTACATGGACAGCACGCGGATGATGACATCCTTGTCCTGGATGTTGCTCTGTGCCACCAGTTCCTGGAAACCGTCCCAGTCTTCGGCCGTATATTTCGTATCCACTTCGGCAGTCATCTTGTTAGCCTTCAACTGACCCTGCAGATATTTCTCAGAGTTGTTCTGGCGCTGTTCTGCCAAACGGGTGTTCAAATCCAAGGCACCATCGGGAGAAGCGTAAGCCGAAATCTCGATGTTGTTCAATGCTCTTGTTTCCTTGGCATCATTGATTTCCTTCATCATGCTCACGAATGCCTTCATGTTCTCAGAGTTCAACTCTGTCTTGCGCACGTTAGCCTGCTGAATCAAGAACTTGATGTTGGCTTCCTGCTTTTCCTTGATAATACGCTGGTAAGCGTCGGCAGAACTTGAAGGAGTAACCGAAGCCAAAGTGTTCTTCAACAGAGTGGAAGTAGCCACAACGCCATAACCAATCTTCACTTCAGGTACGGAAACGGTCTTTTTGCCTACTTTCGCATCGAACTGCAGGTAAAGGTCAGACTGCTGCATGGCAGGTACAAAGTCGAACACGCTCTTCATCGTGTACGTGCCACCTACCTTATAAGAAATAGTCTGGTCGTTGCCCTGCACCTTTTCGCCTTGGAAAGTTGCACTCTGTCCCTTGGCTTCTCCGCCTTCGTATTTCAGGACCGGAGTAACGGTCACTACGGCTTTCTTTTTCAGATACTTCTCAGGGAATTTACCGTCTATCGTGGCAGGCACCTGTCCGGCAATAGCTTCGAGCGGAGTCGGTGTCACGGTGAAATTGTCAGCTGAAAGCTCACCCAGTTTGTTACATGATGTCAAAGCTGCAACGGTGGCAACCGACATCAACAGATAATAATTTTTACGCATACTAACATTGTTTAAGTTAACAGTTCTGTTTGCAAAAATACAAATCTTTACTATAATAAAGCCGTTTTTATCCTTAAAATAATGCAAAAAAAAGATTTTCGCCCTCTTTTTAGCCTTTGTCTTCCTTATTTTGCTTCCCGCTTATTATGTTTCGGGGGTGATGTTCCAGTATCTCAGTCCTCAGGCGACTACGGTCGACGTGTGTGTAAATCTCTGTCGTAGCGATATTTTCATGTCCCAGCATGGCCTGGATTACACGCAGGTTCGCGCCTCCCTCAAGCAGATGGGTGGCAAAGGAATGCCGGAAGGTGTGGGGGCTGATGTTTTTTCGGATACCGGCCGCCGCAGCCAGTTCCTTCACCCAATAGAACACGGTGATGCGCGAAAGGGGGGTGCCCCGGCGGGGGCTTAGGAAAACGTAGTCCTCGTTTCCGGGCTTGATGCGTATGAGATTCCTGTCGAGAAACCAGTTGTTCAGTTCGCCGACGGCTTTTTCCGACATCGGCACCAGTCGTTCCTTGCTGCCTTTTCCCGCCACGCGGATGAAGCGCTCGTCCAGGAACAGGTCGGAAAGACGCAGGGCGCACAGTTCGCTTACGCGCAGTCCACAGCTATACAAGGTTTCCAATATCGCACGGTTCCGATGGCCTTCAGGGGTGCTCAAATCAATACTTCCTATCATGGCGTCGATTTCCGCCACGGTCAGTATTTCCGGCAGATGCCGCCCGATTCTGGGACTCTCCAACAATTCGGAAGGGTCGCTGTCGATTTCCTTTTCTATATATAGGAAGCGGTAGAACGAACGGATTCCGGACAGGATGCGCGCTTGCGAACGGGGATGAATGCCTACATCGGCCAAGCCTGCAAAGAAGCGGTGAAAGTCATCCACGGTCAGGGAACGGAAGTCCAGGCCGTCAAATTCCACGAAACGCAGCAACTTCTCCAGATCGTCCGTATATGCGCTCAGGGTATTGCCCGACAGCGACTTCTCAAGTTGCAGATACTGACGATAACGTCGCAGCAAAGCCGGAGAGGCAATGCTCACGCCATGCGTTCCGCGCCCGCTCCTTTCTTCATTTCCCACTATTTCCGTATCCATTTGCATTAAGGCTTCGTGTCTGCGGTCTGCAGACGATGACTTATACAAAAGTAATCATCCGGCGATGGAAAAACAAAGATTCCGACACAAAAAATAGTCTTTCGGTAACGATGTTCCGCCTGCAAGCAATGTTCTTCAATACCCCGCCGGATATCCGCAGACGAGGAGTACTTCTGTTTTTCTCAGTATGGGCGGAGTTCTTGCCGCTTATACCGGTTACGGTTTGCCTGTTGTTGCTTTCGGAACTGAAAGCCGGAAGTAAACAGGGAGTGAGTACTTGGCGCGTACAGGTTTTCCCCGCTGTATTCCGGGTTTCCACTTGGGCATGTCTGCCAGCACCCTTATGGCTTCTTCGGAAAGGTCTTGGTGCGGGCTTCTTACAATTTTTATGTTGGTAAGGGAACCGTCTTTCTCTATTACGAATTGTGCATATACCCGTCCTTGAATGCCCTGTTCAACGCAGGTCTCCGGATAGACGATATTCTCGGCAAGCCACAACATACAGGCTTCCTCTCCACCGGGAAAACGGGGGTTCTCTTCTACTATAACATAAATCCTGTCTTCATCTTCATTATTATTGTGTGGTACTATGATTTCCGTTGTGGCGAATAGACTGTCTAACATGTTTTTCTTCAGCTCCAGAGATTGCCGGATGGCAGAAACGTCTTTTGCGGGTATGCTCGTGTCTTCGATGAAGAGTGCGTTACCGTTATAAAATCCGGTTGAGTCACCTTTTACGGAGAACATGTTGTATCGTGTTGTCATCTTGGTCCATTGTTCCGGCGGGGTGCTGCAGGCTTTTTCCATTGTTCCGTAAAAGTATGTGTCGAATGATAGTCCATAGCGGTTAATGTCGATGCGGTAGATTTCGTATTGCTCTTTTGCGTCATCCCAAATCAGACGCATGAAGAGTTCGCCCTTAGTGGGGTAGAAATCTAATTGACCAGTTGTGAATTTTCCTGATTTTTGGGCATAGAGTTTATAGGTCTTGCATAAGTATTCTTCGTAATCCTTGAATTCTGCCTTCTGAAAGAACAGGGTGTTTTCTCTGCTACTACGCGTGACAGTATTTTGGTTACGCCCGAATAAAACCCCGTTGGTTTCGGCCACCACATCGTATATGGTAGGAATGGGCCGTGTTTCCTGTTCGTTAGCGGTATCGGGTTTTATCACCATCCATTTGTTGCTGTATATTTGCGCCCATCCTCCCAGCACATTCAGCAGGATGAGGCTTTGTAGTATGAATCTTTTCATTGTGTATTGTTTTTATAGATGAGTTTGTTTCTTGGTACAAGTTTTGTGATGCTTTATCACGTAACCGTCTGTTGTTATAACTGTTTATGCGGTTTTTGGGGTTCCTGTCCCTATGTTGCCGGAAGTGCGGCTGCATAGGGCTTTTATTACAATCGGAACGCAATAGGGAAGGAATGTAGGGAACTTACGGCCTCTCCGTTTAATGTGCCGGGTATCCATTTGGGCATTTTCGACAATATTCTTATGGCTTCTTTTGACATTTCACGGGCTGGGCTAAATAAGATTTTTATGTCTTCGATAGAACCGTCTTTTGTCACTATGAATGATGCAATAACTCTTCCCTGAATGCCATTCATTACACATTCTTGCGGATATCTGATGTTTTTGGCAAGCCATTGTTTACATGCTTCTTCTCCGCCGGGGAAGCTGGGCTTGGAATCTAATGGTCCGCTAACCACATCCTCTCTTTTCTTTATTATCTTGATAGGAGTGTTGTATGACACATTTTCCCATCTCTTTAAGTCTTCTGACTTTTTCTTTTTGGCAAAAAGTTTGTTCAGCGTGGTCTTTTCCGAAGCCAGTGATTGGCGGACGGCAAGAATGTCCTTTTTTGCGATAGTGGTGTCTTCCACGAAAAGTGCATTACCGTTGTAGAAGCCGGTAAAGTCCCCTTTGACGAAAAACAAGGTCTGCTTGTCCGTTTTAACCCATTCTTTAGCCGGTTTGGTTATGGCCTCTTCTAATGTTCCATAGAAAAATTTGTCGATGGTGAATCCTTCACGTGTGATTTGGATACGGTAGAATTCGCTTGGCTCTTCAGCATTGTCGCCCCATACGGTTCTCATGAAAATTCCATCCTGTGCCGGACAGAAGTCAAGACGGCCGGATTTGAATGGACCTTGTCTTAGAGCATACAGTTTGTAAGTTTTGCAGAGCAGTTCCTCGTAATCCTTGAACAGTTCGTTCCTGAAGATGAATGCATCTTCTGTCGCTATATTGTCGTAGGTGGTGCCTTCCCATGCATAAATGCGGCCGTTGCTGATTGAGTCAATCTCATATACAGCCCGGCAGAGTGGTGCTTCCTGTCCACTCCCGTTTTTCGGTTTGAGCACGGCCCAATTTCTACAGCTTTCCTGCGCCCACCCCGTAAGCACATTCAGCAGGAGGAGGCTTAGTAGTATGAATCTTTTCATAGTGCTTAAATGTTTAGAAATATGCAAAGGTAAGGTTTATAAAAGGAATGCGCGGCATTTTTTTGTGGACGATTTGTCCACATCGTGCCGTTCCCAATTCAAAAATGTACGGTTTTTCAGATGAAACCTAAATGGAGACACTTCTTTCTTTCGTTTTTTATATGTAATTTTGCACCCGAATCATAAATGTACAAAACAAAAGGAGTTATGGCAACGAAACCCGGTATTCCGAAAGGAACACGCGACTTTTCGCCTGTGGAGATGGCGAAACGCAATTATATATTCGATACCATCCGTAGCGTGTATGCCCTCTACGGATTCCAGCAGATTGAGACACCGGCCATGGAGAACCTCTCTACGCTGATGGGCAAATATGGAGAGGAGGGCGACAAACTGCTCTTCAAGATTCTTAATTCCGGTAACTTCCTGTCGGGAGTGGACGCTGAAGAACTGAACGGAGAAAACGTGAACAAGCTGGCCGCACGGTTGTGCGAGAAAGGATTGCGCTATGACCTGACCGTTCCTTTCGCACGCTATGTCGTGCAGCACCGTGAGGAACTTACCTTGCCTTTCAAACGTTATCAGATTCAGCCCGTGTGGCGTGCCGACCGTCCGCAGAAGGGGCGTTACCGCGAGTTCTTCCAGTGTGACGCCGATGTGGTGGGGAGCGATTCGCTGCTCAATGAGGTGGAACTGATGCAGATAGTGGATACGGTGTTCACGAAGTTCGGTATCCGCGTGTGCATCAAGCTGAACAACCGCAAGATATTGAGCGGAATTGCCGAAATCATCGGCGAGGCGGACAAAATCGTAGACATCACCGTGGCCATCGACAAGTTGGATAAAATCGGACTGGACAATGTGAACGCCGAACTGGCAGCCAACGGCATCAGCGCGGAGGCTATCGAACGCCTGCAGCCCATCATCAACCTGAAGGGAAGCAATGCGGAGAAGTTGGACGTGATGAGGAGTGTGCTGGCCGACAGCGAGACGGGAATGAAGGGCATCGAAGAGTGTGCCTTTGTGCTCGATACGCTGGCAGCCGTGGGTCTGCACAACGATGTGGAACTGGATTTGACCCTTGCGCGCGGTCTGAACTACTATACCGGATGTATTTTTGAAGTGAAGGCCCTCGATGTGGAAATAGGAAGCATCACCGGCGGCGGACGTTACGATAACCTGACCGGCATATTCGGCATGCCGGGACTAAGCGGAGTGGGCATCTCTTTCGGTGCCGACAGAATCTTCGACGTGCTGAACCAGTTGAACCTTTATCCGGTGGAAACCGTGACGGGCACCGAATTGCTGTTCGTGAATTTCGGCGTGAAGGAGGCCGCATATTGCCTGCCGGTCATGGCCGAAGCGCGCAAGGCCGGCGTGCGTTGCGAAATCTATCCCGATGCGGCGAAGATGAAGAAACAGATGGCTTACGCCAATGCGCGTAACGTTCCCTTTGTGGCCATTGCGGGCGAAACGGAGATGGCGGAGCACAAGGTAACGCTGAAAAATATGGCCACCGGCGAGCAGAAGCCCGTCACTGCCGCAGAACTGGTAAATATTGTTAAAGGCTAATCCCTTTAGATCAGACATTGAAGTCTTTGCCGTAGCTTTAACCAGCGAATGGCAAAGACTTTTTTTATGATACGTATCAAAATGATTGCTTGGGCGGTGTGCCTGATGTCTGTTGCGGTGCAGCCGATCGCGGCCCGCGATGAGGCCGTTTTCGACCCTGCGGACTTCTGTCTGAATGTGTCGCAGATGCTTCCCGCATCTTATCCTTCCCGTGCGTTGTCGTACGGTTACTCCGTGGCGGTGCGGAACGATTCCGCGTTTGTGCATCTGCCTTATATGGGCCGTGTTTACCGTCCCATGTGGAATGACGAGGGGCTGAACTTCGGTCTTCCGGTAGAAGGATTCAAGGTGAAGGACATGCGCAAGGGCGCCCGAAGGGTTGAGTTTACCGTCAGACACCAGTCCGTGCGATACGATTTCAGCCTGACGGTATATCCCAACGGGCATGCGGACATTTATTTGCGGCCCGACAATGCGCAGAGCATTTCGTATCTGGCCGATGTGGACGAAGAAGATGAAAAGAAGGCCGATGATGGACAATGAAGAGATAAAAGCATTCCTGCAAGCGCATGCCGACGCGAAGTATGCGGCATTCAACGGGAAACTGATACCGGGGGCGAAACCCATGGCCGGAGTACGCATTCCCGTGTTGAGGGCTTTGGCCAAGGATTTGGCCAAGGCGGACTGGCGCGGCTGGCTGGACCATGCTGCCGACGACACTTTTGAGGAAGTCATGTTGCAGGGATTGGTGACAGGTGCGGCCAAGATGCCTTTTGCGGAACAGCTGGAGCGCATGGCGGCCTATGCCGGTAAGATTTCCGATTGGGCTTTGTGCGACTGTCCTTGCACAAGTTTCAAGTTCGTGCGGCGTCACCGTGAAGAAGTCTGGACATTCCTGCAACCCTATCTGCACTCCGGTGAGGAATTTCCACAGCGCTTTGCCGTAGTCATGCTTCTGGCCCACTTTGTGACGGACGATTTCATCGGCCGCGTGCTGGAGGCCTGCGCCGGTCTGCGCCCCGCAGGCTATTATGACATGATGGGAGTGGCCTGGGCCGTATCCGTGTGCTACGTGAAATATCCGGAACACACCCTGCCGTTGCTGGAAAGCGGCCGGCTGGACCCTGAAACGCAGAACCGTGCCATCGGAAAGATTCTCGATTCATTCAGGGTGAATGACGCGGACAAACGCCGTGCGCGTGCCTTGAGGAGATGAGATGCGCCGGGTGCCGGCCTATTTCCCCGGCAGGTGCGGGAATTTTCGTCGGCGTTTGTTGCTGCGTATTCTCCGCCATGTGTCCTGAAAGAGAAACAAGACCCAGAACATGCAGAAGAAGCATACGCCCTCGATGGCATTCTCAGGACCTAACGGTGCGAACGGGATGGCACAGAACGAGAACAGCAGACAATAGCTCAACAGCTGATGTTTGTGGAAGATGCGCATCAGGGCCTTTCTCCTTTTGCGCGAGATGAAATAATAAATGGTCAGCAGGATGGCCAGCAGGAACACCTTGTTCTCCCATAACTGTACAAAGCCGTCGGCCGTCTGGTTGGACAGCACGTTGAGGTCGCTCCACGACGAGGGGTTCCAGTAGGTGGACTGAAGGATGGAAAGGGTGGTGCCGATGCAAAAACCGATGACCATAGGCCAGCAGGCCAGTTTGAACAGCCGGTCGCGTTGCAGGTAAGACAGGAGAAGAAAACTGGCACACAGGGGGATGGTGATGCTGTCGTGCGTATAGCTGCAGAAGATGCCCATCAGCAGCATCAGGAAATAGCCGTACTTGAAATTCTTGTTGGCAATGCGCGTGTATTGGGAAATGAAGAACGGCACGATGCAGATGGAGCACAATTCGAGGATGGCCGTCTCGTCCCTGTTGAAGAAATAGTGCGCACCGGGGCAGAACAGGATGATGAAGGTGGCCGTGCAAAGGATGCCCGAAACGTTTCTGGTGGTATGGGCGATGTGTCCCGTAAGATAGACCAGCAGGGTGAAGAGCAATGCCGTGGCCGGATTGATGAATTCCGGCTGCCAGATGTAGCCTCCCCGTTTCGGAAGCAGGGACAAGGCGGCAAGCATGATGAGAAAGACGGCTGTATATGTGGTTTTATGTTTCATGTATGATCATAGCGATATACAAAAGTACACATTTATTTTTTAATTCCCGCTTTTTGGGGGCATCCGGAATGAAAAAGTATGACGATTTTTCCCGGCCTGTCCGCATGGAAAAGTATACAGGTCGGCGTTCCAATGCACACAGGTGTGCATTCCGTCGGTCACAGGTGTGCGTTTCATTGGTCACAGGTGTCCATTTTGGGGTGTGCGGGTCTGCCATACTGTCAGGGCCTGTTGCCGTGCTCCATCAAGCCTACAAAGAAAAAACTGCCAACCTGTCATGCCATGCACGTTTGGCATGGTTTTCGTTCTACACAATCAATAGAAAACAAAATATTGACAACTATAAAAATTATACATTATGAGCATTAAACCATTAGCAGACCGCGTGCTGATTGAACCGGCTCCGGCTGAGACAAAGACCATCGGCGGTATCATCATTCCTGATACGGCAAAGGAAAAACCCTTGCAGGGCACAGTAGTAGCCGTAGGTAACGGTACGAAAGACGAAGAAATGATACTGAAAACGGGCGATACCGTGCTGTATGGAAAGTATGCAGGTACGGAAATCGAATTCGAAGGAAACAAATATCTCATTATGCGCCAAAGCGACGTGGTGGCAGTCATTGCCTGACGCGCGCGTACATTATATATAATATAAGAGCAAATTAAAAAGACAGAAATCATGGCAAAAGAAATCAAATTCAATATAGAGGCCCGTGAACAGATGAAACAGGGCGTGGACCAGTTGGCTAATGCTGTAAAAGTTACGTTGGGCCCGAAAGGCCGTAACGTGATCATCGAGAAGAAGTTCGGCGCACCCCAAATCACGAAGGACGGTGTGAGCGTGGCGAAGGAAATCGAGCTGGCCGATGCTTTCGAGAATGCCGGAGCGCAACTCGTAAAGAGCGTGGCAAGCAAGACCGGTGATGACGCGGGCGACGGAACAACGACTGCCACCGTCTTGGCACAGAGCATTGTAAGCGTGGGACTGAAGAATGTGGCTGCCGGTGCCAATCCCATGGATTTGAAACGCGGTATCGACAAGGCTGTGGCCAAAGTGGTAGAGCAAATCAAAGGCATGGCAGAACAGGTTGGTGACGACTACAGCAAGATAGAGCAGGTGGCTACGGTAAGTGCCAACAACGACCCTGAAATCGGTAAGCTCCTGGCCGAGGCCATGCAGAAAGTCAGCAAGGACGGTGTCATCACCATCGAGGAGGCCAAAGGGCGCGACACCACTATCGGCGTGGTTGAGGGTATGCAGTTCGACCGCGGCTATCTGTCGGCCTATTTCGTGACGGATACCGAAAAGATGGAATGCGTGATGGAGAACCCTTATATCCTCATTTACGACAAGAAGATTTCCAACCTCAAAGACTTCCTTCCTATTCTGGAACCGGCAGTACAGAGCGGACGTCCCCTGTTGGTGATTGCCGAAGATGTCGACAGCGAGGCACTGACCACATTGGTAGTGAACCGTTTGCGCAGCCAGCTGAAGATTTGTGCCGTAAAGGCTCCGGGCTTCGGCGACCGTCGCAAGGCTATGCTCGAAGACATTGCCGTGCTGACCGGCGGTGTGGTCATCAGCGAAGAGAAAGGTTTGAAACTGGAGCAGGCCACCATCGAGATGTTAGGCTCATGCGACAAGGTTACCGTATCCAAGGATAACACTACCATCGTCAACGGCCGTGGCCAAAGCGAACTTATCAAGGACCGCGTGAACCAGATTAAGAATGAAATCGCCAACTCCACGAGCGATTACGACAAGGAAAAGCTGCAGGAGCGTCTGGCCAAACTGAGCGGCGGCGTGGCAGTGCTTTACGTCGGTGCGCCCAGCGAGGTGGAGATGAAAGAGAAGAAAGACCGTGTGGACGATGCCTTGTGCGCCACCCGTGCGGCTATCGAAGAGGGTATCATCCCCGGCGGCGGTGTAGCCTACATCCGTGCCATCTCGGCATTGGAAGGCCTGAAGGGTGCGAACGCCGATGAAACAACCGGTATCAACATCGTGAAGCGTGCCATCGAGGAACCGCTCCGCCAGATTGTGGAGAACGCAGGCCTGGAAGGTTCCGTTGTGGTTGAGAAAGTGCGTCAGGGAGAAGGTGACTTCGGCTACAATGCCCGCGAAGACAAATACGAGAACCTGAAGGCAAGCGGTATCATCGACCCTGCCAAGGTAACCCGCGTGGCATTGGAGAATGCCGCTTCCATCGCCGGCATGTTCCTCACCACCGAGTGTGTCATCTGTGACAAGAAGGAAGACAAACCCGAAATGCCGATGGGTGCTCCCGGAATGGGTGGCATGGGCGGCATGATGTAAACCGCAATCCGATTCATTCAGATAACTATCGCCAAGACAGGACAACGGCTCCGGTCTTGGCGATTTCTTTGTATGCCGTATATCGCATCCGTGGAAAACGTTATTCAAAGCTACGTTCTCCATGTTTCAACATTCTCATAAGAAAGTATTCCGTTTCCTTGCCCGTTGGGGAATTAATAGCTATTTTTGCCGCTAATTCTTCGGACGTTATTGAATGAAAACGTATGAACAGAAAGATTTTGATACAGTGGATAGGATGGATGCTGCTGTCTCTTGTCGCATCGGCACAGCCTGACGTGTCGCTCCTTAACGGCGAGGCATGGCCCGACCACAAGGGCGAACATGTCAATGCACACGGCGGATGCGTCATTCGGCACGAAGGCATGTATTATTGGTACGGAGAGAACCGGCCGGCACGCGGCTTTACCACCGAGACCGGCGTGGAGGTCTATTCGTCGGCCGACCTTGTGCACTGGACCGACTGCGGCGTGGCGCTGGCGGTAAGCGACGAGCCGGGCAGTGCCACGGAGCGCGGATGTATCATGGAACGTCCCAAGGTGGTTTACAACAAGAACACCGGAAAGTTTGTCATGCTGTTCCATCTGGAGTTGAAAGGACAGGGATATGCCGCCGCCCAGGTAGGTTTTGCCGAGAGCGACACGCCGACAGGACCTTTCCGTTTTGTGCGTGCGTTGCGCCCGAATGCCGGCGTGTGGCCCTCGGACTTCTCGCGGAAGGACATCCGTCGGGCAAGGAGGCTGAAAGAAAGCGACTACAAGGAATGGTGGACGCCTGCGTGGCACGATGCGATGCGACAGGGCCTGCTGCTGGCGCGCGACCTGTCGGGCGGACAGATGAGCCGCGACATGACCGTCTTTGCCGATGATGACGGCACGGCCTACCATATTTATTCTTCGGAAGAGAACCTGACATTGCATATCGCCGAACTGACCGACGATTACATGGACTATACGGGACGCTACATCCGCGTGGCGCCCGCCGGACACAACGAAGCTCCCACCATCTTCAAACGCAACGGAGTGTATTGGATGATTACGAGCGGGTGCACGGGATGGGAACCCAATGAGGCCCGTATGTTCCGTGCCGGTTCCATCTGGGGACCATGGACACAATGTCCTTCTCCTTTCGAGGGGGAGGGTGCCCATAAGACATTCCATAGCCAAGGCACGTATATATTCAAGGTGGAGGATAAGGAGGACGGCTTCGTGTTCATGGCCGACCGTTGGAACCCGCGTTGCCTGAAAGAGTCGCGCTACCTGTGGCTGCCCGTCGGTTTCCGGGAAGACGGAACGCCGGTGATACGTTGGGTGGAAGAATGGCCTGCATGGGCGGAAGATGGCAAGCGGTAACCGTATAAACAAAGAAACAATAGGATAGGGATGAGAACGTGGATTGTATGTCTGTTGGCGTGCGGCATGCTGGCCGCCTGTTTTCAGAAGACGGAGCAAGGAACATCGGCTCCGGAGGCGGCGCAACCGGATTACGGGATGCTCCGGCCTGCCGATGAGGAACAGGATGGTGGGCTGCATGCGGCATCGGCCGAGGACGCGGCGGAGGCCGATACCGTGGACCATTTGCATTCTTCAATCGTGCGTCATGCCGTGTCCGACGAAACGGGAAACACAGACTCGGTGTGGCATTATCCACTCGGCCGGAAAATCGAGGTGGGGCGGCATCTTGGCCGCAGGATATACCTCGAATTGGGGGAATTCTATGATGATTTGGTATATAACGGGGCGAAGATATACTGGGGCGACTCCTTGATTTATGTGACCGACCTGGAAGTGGTGAACGATTGGCAGACCTGTCGTACACAGCATGTGGAAGGCTCGGATGTCACTTACGTGCTCCTGCTTATCGACGACCGGCCCCAACTGCCGTTCTGGCACATCGTATGCATGAACGGCACGGACATCCGTCTGGCCGATTATGTGCTGGCTGGGAACGACTATGAGGAAGGCGCGCGTTATTTTCATAAAAGTGTGTTGTTCAGAGACCTTGACGGAGATGGGTTCGTCGAAGTGGGCGGAAAACTGCTTGCCGAACATTGGGCCGACTCTATGACCTACCAGCCTTGTTACATCTACAAGCTCGACAATGATTTGTCTTTCGACGAGGCCTTATCGGAGAGCGAGACGCGAAAAGCCCACCATGGCACGTTCTTAGGGTTTGAGAACGGGCTGCATATTGAGAATCCGAACGTGGGACACCACGAGAAAGACATGGAGGAGGCCGACGGTGGCCGGTAGTCTTCCGCATGGGGAGAAACCTGTATGCCGTAACAGCCTTTTGAGGTCGCCGAGTCACCGGCCACTTGGCAATAAAAAGCGCACCTGTGTATCGCAAAAGGTACACAGGTGCGTTTTCCGTTTTTTTCCCCCGATTGACTTACTTCCTGTCGGTCAGTTTCCGTGCCATGGCGCGGAGGGTTTTCGGGTCGGTTGTGGTGTCCAATACTTTTTGTGCCTCTTTCAGCCATGCCGGACGCTTTTCAAGCTGTGCCAATGTCAGTGTGGGGACGGGAGCCGTGCGCAGGTTGTTCACGGCGATGCTGAGTTCCGACCATGCTTCGAGCCGGTTGCGTTCCTCCTTGGTGATGTGCATCACGGAGCCATGCCGGGGCGTGAAGTCGCCGTGCGTCCTGGTGTTCTGCACAAAGGTGAAGTCCTTCAGGTTCGTGCTCTTGCAGAACTGATAATGTCCCTGGGCATAACAGTCGTACATCAGCACATATTCGTCCGAGTGTATCAGGGGGAATACGCTTGAGCCCTCTACCGGATACTGCCCTTCTTTCTGTATGTGTTTCCATTCGATGCGGTAAGGTCCCGTAAGGTTCTTGCTTGTGGCGCGCATCACGCCCTGACGGGTGTGGAATCCCTTGTTCATCACAGGGCGACCCTCATCCTTGAAGAAGAGCACGTATTCCTCTTCTTTCGGATTGTATACAATATCGCCGTCGATGGCTGCCGTGCCGAAGTCGAAAAGCAGCTTCGGTTCCGTGATGTCGGTGAAATCTTCGTTGGCGTATGAGTAGAAGAGCTTGAAGTAAGGCTGTTTGAAGTGCGGGTCGTCCGTAGGGTATTCCCAGTCATGCCGCCCGATGGAATAGTAAATCATGTACTTCTGTTCTTTCTCGTCCCAAATGGTTTGCGGCGCCCACACGGCATGCAGGTTGCGGCGGTCGAAGCCCGGCAGGTTGGGAAACCGTTCGGGGAAGTCGATGGCCGTGTGCTGCCAATGGATCAGGTCGGTGCTTTTCATCAGAATCAGTCCGTCGTTGCTTTGCCAACCCTCGTCCGAGCGCATGTCCGTGAGCACCATGTAGAATGTCTTTCCGTCTTTGCCCCGCATGATGTGTGGGTCGCGTATGCTTTTCTTCAGGGCAATGGTGTCTGATGCCACGACCGGACGCCCTTGGTTCAGGGATGTATAATCGAATCCGTTGTCACTTACGGCATAGCGGATTTGTTCGCCGTAGGGTGAGTTGTTGGAGAAAAAGGCAAAGAGGTAACTGCAGTAAGGCGATTCCGCCTTTTTCTGTGCGGCGGTGTGTGGCGACATGCCGAGCAATAAGGCAAGGGCTGCCGCCATCTTGAATTTGATTCTCATGTCAGGTTAATTTGTAGGTTTACACTTATTCAGTCACAAATATAGGGAGAATAACCCAAACGTGGCAATTTTTGGCGGAAAAGAATGGAACATGCCGGTCTTTTCCTTTTAATTTTGCGTCATGATGTAATCTTCAATCTGGATATATGAAATACAAGTTCCTTTTCCCCCTTTTGGTGGGGATGATGTCATGGACGGCTCGTGCTGCGGTTACCCCGGAACGGGTGCATTGCAAGGTAGAGCCGGTTTACGGGTACAAGGCCGACCGGTCGGCAGGCCGCCTGGTGTCGGTATCGGTTTATGGGAAAGAGTTGCGTGGTAAACTTTGGTTGGATGTGTCCTGCAAGGGTATAAAGGAAACATCGGCCTATGAGGTGGATGCGGCGGATTCCGTTTCCGTCGAGCTCTTGTTGCCGTCTTCGCTTCCGGCCGACAAACGTGTTGTCGTCGGGGTCACTGTTCGCGGCGAGGGCGGAAGCGTGAAAGAAAAGGTTGCGGTGGAGCCGATGCGACACTGGACGGTGTATCTTTACAATCATTCCCACGTGGATATAGGTTATACAAACACACACAAGAATGTGGAGCTGCTTCATAAGACGAATGTGGTGGAGGGCATGAAGCTGGCGGAAGAGACGTCCGCGCTGGCCGACGGCGCCCGTTTCGTATGGAATCCCGAAGTGACATGGCCGATAGAACGCCTGTGGCTGTCGGAACCGTCGAGGCGTGATGAGATACTTTCAGCCGTAAGGAACGGACACTTGTGCGTGGATGCCGGTTATGTGAACCTGAACACAAGCATCTGTTCGGATGAAGAGATGTTTCATATCTTTAAGTTCTCGCGCGAATTGCAACGTCGGTCAGGCGTGCCCTCCGATGTCTTCCAGCAATTCGATATTCCCGGTATTTCCTGGGGGCTGGTTCCGGTTATGGTGCAAGAGGGGATAAGGTATGTCGTTTCATGGCCGAATACGGACAGGGGCGGCAATGCACATTCTTTCGGCATCGACGGCATGCCTTTCTGGTGGGTCGGTCCCGACGGAAAGTCGAAAGTGTTGTTTTTGCAACCCGGCAAGTATTCCAACAGCGGCAGTATGGACAAGGGGATGACCACCGGCCGTCCCTGGTTCGGGCAGCGCAATCCGCGGAAGATGCCGGCCCGCATCCGGATGGGGAGTGCCAATGTGGACTTTACCGGAAGGCTGGCGGAACTGGAGAAGAACAACTATCCTTATGATTTCATCGTACTGTCGTGGACACTGTGGGACAACTGTCCGCTGGACGCCGATGTGCCTTATGCCGTGGATGAATGGAACAGGAAATATGCTTATCCGAAGATTGTGATAAGCGGCGGGCACGAATTCATGTCGGAACTGGAACGGAAGTATGGCGACAAGCTGCCTGTGGTGAGCGGAGACTATACGGAGTATTGGACGGACGGATTGGGTACGGCGGCAGAGTTTACCGCCATAAACCGTCGGAACAAGGAACGTATCGCGCAGGCGGAGACCGCATGGTCCATGTTGGCAGGAGGTGGTGCGGCCCCGCGTGATGACTTTGACGAAGGATGGCGCTACATCCTGATGGGGTCCGAACATACGTGGGATTTTGAAAATCCCTGGGAGCCTTTCTTTCAGGAGGCCATCTGGAAGGTGAAGAAGTCTTATTTCCATGAGGCGGAGTCGCGCTCAATAGCTCTATTGGATGAGGCTTTGGGGCTGATAACCGACAAATCCAACGGAGCGTTAGGCCCTCGCGAAGGCATGTCGAACGGCGGGGTAGCGGTGCTGAACACGCAGACATGGACGCACGGCGGACTGGTGACTCTGTCTCCGGCCGAAAGTCAGAAGGGGGATAGGGTAGTGGACGAAGCAGGAAATGCAGTACCTTCGCAACGTTTGTCAACCGGTGAGCTTGTCTTCATGGCGGAGGATGTGCCCGCACTTGGTTCGCGACATTACCGCGTGACGGAAGGTGAGGCACTAGCCACGGACGGATGCCGGACGGACGGGCGTCTGTTGGAAAATGGTGCCGTCAAGGTGCGGATAGACGAAAGAACCGGTAACATAGTGGCCTTGACCCGTTCCGGAGAAGAATATAATTATGTGGACGAGTCGGCGGGTGGCGTGAACAGTTGCTGTTGGTTGCCGGCCAATGAAGACCGTCCCGAAGCGGATATCGTGCGTTCCATTTCGATTGTGGAACAAGGGTCGCTTGTGACGGCACTTCGTGTGACGTCCGAGATGAAAGGTTGTCGTTCCGTGACCCGTACCGTGCGCCTGACGGCCGGCCAGCCTTGGGTGGAGATTACGAATGTGGTGGACAAGTTACCCTTGCAAGAGAAAGACGGCATCCATTTCGGTTTCGGCTTTAATCTGCCCCGAAGTGTCACGCGCGTCGATATACCTTGGGGAGTGATGGAAGTGGAGAAAGACCAATGGCCGCAGGCTAACCGCAATTGGATGGCGATGCAGCGATGGCTTGATATGTCTGACGGGACACATGGTGTGACATGGTGTTCCCTCGATGCGCCCCTCTTTGAATATGGTAGCCGTTCTGCCAACATTTCTTTGGGATGGGGTGGACAAGGACCGTGGGATACGCGTCTGCCGCAGAGTTCCATCGTGTATTCCTGGGTGATGAACAATCATTGGCACACCAACTTCCCGTTGACACAGGAAGGGCCGGTGACGTTCCGCTACCGCATATTCCCTCACAACGGTTATGACGCGGTGGTTGCCAACCGTTTCGGACTGGAGCAGGCGCAACCTCTGTTGCACGTCATGTCGGACAAAGCTCCGGCTGTGAAGCCCTTGGTTACCCTCGATAACGATGCGGTGTATGCTACTGTGCTGAAGTCTACCGGAAAAGACGGTGAGCTGATTGTGCGCTTGCGTTCTTTGTCGGACAAGGCGGAGAAGGTGACGTTGGACTTTCCGGCCCGTCGTCCGTCTTCCGTGTTGCTTTGCACGGTTGAGGAACAGCCCGGACAGGCTGTGGAAGGGGAACTGATGATGAAACCTTATGGTATGGCGACGTTGAAACTTATCTTCTGATGTAGCTGAATAATATCCGTTAAAAGAAACTGCGGCGAACATGATTCTGTTTGCCGCAGTTTGTATGTATGTTTCTGCCTATTCTCCTCTTTGTTTGGAGGGCTTGATGTTCAAGTTGTAGGTAAGGCGTAGCATGGCATAACTGGGGATGACGTTGCGCCAAGTCTCGTAGCGTCCTTGTCCGTTCAATGTTTGGGTGATGTTGGAAAGTTGTCCGAGGATGTCGAATCCGTCGAGAGAGAGTGTCATTCGTTTCTTAAAGAATCTCTTCGAAAGGGTGGCGTTCCATACGATGTCGTCCGTGTTCATGCTGTTTTCACCGTAGCCCCGTCGGCTGTACAGGGTCAGGTCGGTGTTGAATTGCAGGTCCCAAGGCAGTTTGGCTTGCGCTGTCAGACCATAGCTGTAGTCGTAGGTGTTGAGGGTGGTGAAGTCCTCCCGGCCACTGGTCAGGTAATTCCATGTGCAACGGGCTTTTGCCCCCAACTTTATGTCATGAGGGAAGGTATATTCCAAGTTGAGGTTTCCGCCTGAGTTGTAAGTCTGTACGGTGCTGCGTACCGGAGCCTTGCTGTCTGTCACTCCGATAAGGTCTACCGAGTTGTAGAGGCGCGACTGTAGTCTGACCGTCAGTGAGAGGCGACGGGCTTTGTCGAGTGGCATGGAGTAGTTCACGTTTCCGCCGATGTTGTAATTCCCGTTCACGTTTTCGGGGCGGTAGGTGCGCACGCCTGTTTCCTTGTCGTACACGTATCCTTGTGCGACGGCATCCTGTGTGATGGAGTAGCTCCAATAGGTATTGAAGTAGCGTTGCTTGCGGTTGCTGTTCAGGTAATAGTACACTGAGATGTTGTGCTGGTGCGAGTTTCTCAATCCGGTATTGCTCAGGCGGATGTTTAACGGGTCGTCGGTGGAACGGATGTCGATGTATGAGGTCATGGACGGGAAGGAGACACTTTTGTTATAACGGATGTCGATGCCTCGTTGGTAGTTGTTCCACCGTCCGTAGACCCTGAAGCTCGGCTCGAACATGATATGCCGGCGGCTGACGGTGGTGTCCAGCCGTTCGCGCCGGTAGTCTAACGTTTGCCATACGTACATGAGCGGAAGGCGAGCCTCCACGAACCACCAGGTGCCATTTCCCGATGCCCGCGGCCTGCCTCCCCATTGGGCATAGAGGCTTCCCCGGTGCGAGTAATCGGTCAGGTAAGACCGATAGCTGTTGGGGGAATCTAACGTCTGTTGCAGAAGTTCCGTTTCGGAGGGTAACATCCCCAAGGGATGGTCGCCATCCTCTTCCCAACCTGCCAGTTCGTCGAGCCGATATAACTCATAACGTTTGGTGTTGTCGTGCCAATGGTAGTTGTAGCCCGGTGCTACTGCCAGGTTGCAAGGGAACCAAAGCCAGTATTCCCCTCCGGCATTGAAGTTCAAATTGCGGATAGGACCGTCGTCGTTGGTGTATTTGTTGCGGAAATCCGTCTGTCCGCCGCCTGCAGGATAGTCCAGCCTGTAGTGCTCATACCATCTTTGCTCGTAATCGCTGTACCGGACATTGGTATAAAGGTCCAGGTTGTCGTTGGCAATGCCGGTCTTGATGCTTGAATTGGCATTGAAGTCGGCGGTTGTCCTGTTGCCTTTGTTATTCTGGTTGGTCTTGGAACGGTTGATGGTGATGCGGCGCATAAGGTCGCCGATTACGGGCGAGGCAAGGCTGTCCAGCAGGTTGCCGTAGGCGTACGGTTCGGGGGCGGTGTTGAACGTGCCGGAAAGGTAAGTGTTGCGGTCGTCCCATCTGCCCCAACTGAACGACGGTTGCAACTTTAGGAATACTTTGTCCCATGTGAACTGGAACGTGTGCGCAGTGTTAAACCACGTCTGGCAGAAGAACTGTTCGTGTGCTTCCTTGGAATGTGTATTTCCGTTGGGCAGGAAGTTCACGCCCGTGGTCTGCGAACGTACGTCCGTGTCGAAGTGCAGGTAAGACGCGCTTCCGTTGAGTTTGTACTTCCCGTCTTTTTCGTTCACCATGTAGTTCACTCCGAAGTTTTTGTTCGAGCGCACTCCTTCGCCCAGTTGCGCCGGTGTCCATTCACCGTTGTCACCCGGTTGGCGGTTCTCGTTCATATTGTTGACATTGGCGAAGGCGGTGAAACGCGTGTGGGGTGTGGACCGCAGACTGAAGAAGCGGGCACGGTAGCGTTCCGATGTGCCGTATGCCCCTTCGGCATTGGCGAGCCATCCCACGGAGTATTCTTTTTTCAGGCGAACGTCCATGACCAGTTCCTCGTCGCCCGTCTTCCGTCCGAGAAATTCGCTTGTTTCCCCGTCTTTTTCGTACACTTTCACGTCCTTGACCGCATAGGCAGGCAGGTTTTCGAGCATGACGGAAGGTTTGCTTTTGAAGAAGTCTTCTCCGTTGAGCAGCAGGTTCTCCACGTAACGTCCGTTTACGAGGATGCGTCCGTCGTCTTTCAGCTCCACGCCCGGCAGTTGGCGGATGAGCGCGTCAAGCATGGAACCTTCTGCCAGTTGGAAAGCATCGGCATTGTAGACCACCGTGTCCCCTTTGGTGTAAATCTTCACTTTTGTGGCTCTCACGGTCACTTCTCCTAACGTTTTATGCTTGATGGTTTTCTCCATATAGACGTCGGCAATGAAGTGTGCCACTTCTCGGCGGCGGAAGGTGAAAGAGTCCACGGGAACGTCTTGCGTTTCATACCCTTCGGCTTTGAAGCGCAGGATGTAGGGATGGGCAGGGCGTTCTTTCATATCGAAGAACCATGCCGATGTCCGGTCGGCTATCCGGTTGTTTTTGTTATTGCGCATGGAGTCGAGCGTGACGTAGTGCTTGTCCATAAGTTCCACTTTCACTTCATAGATTTGTTGGCGCGTGACGGAATTGAATACACCGCCGTAGATGACCTGACCTTTGGTTTCGAAACAGACAAGGAACAGGAGGACGGCTGTAAGGGGTGTAAAGGGAGTGAAGAATTTACTTCTCATGCGATGGTTGGTTTTAGGTTTGTAAATAATGGATTTAAGGCATCCTGTTTTCAATAATACGTGGAGATGCATTTTTTGCAACAGCCTAAAGCCATATTTTAGATAATATCTTTATTTTGCAAAAAGCAAAGAGGGGAGGTAGAATGCCATTGTCGGCACCGCGGAAATGTCGGTAAAAGGAACAGGAAGGGTTGGATAAATCTTTGTTTCCTGATAATGAAAAAGTCCCGGTACCTGAAGGCAGCCGGGACACATTAACCTGTTTCTGGTTTGTTTACTTGTTTGCTGTTCGTTTTGTCGTGATGTATGAACCATCCCATATCGGGTTGTCTTCAGCCCAAGCCCTGGGAAGAACCCCGTTCCCATTTTTTGCACCTTCCAGACGGATAAGGTATAACTTGTCGTTCTTCCATGCGGCTCCCATATACAAGGGGCGGCCGTCCGCCATGCGGATTCTTATACCGGTTTCTTCGTATTCCCAATACACGTCGTTGCTTGCCACGTAGATAACATCTTTTTTGAGGTGTTTGTGAAAGAGGTCGTAAAACAAGCGGTAATCTTTCTGAGTACATTGGGGGATAATGTACCGGTAGCCGTCCGAAAACGCCGTCGGGTCATTGTGAAGCCCTTTGTTGTGCACCACGCGTCCGTATTTCCCGTGGAAATGTATTTTCTGCTTGTCTGTTTCTTTGCGTGATACATATTGGTTGAACAGTTCTTCGAGTTCAGCGACGATGGTTTGGTCGGGGATGACATCGTTCTCGGTTTGGGTAAAGATGTTTTTGGCTTGGTAGTAGAAAAATACGCCGGTAGGGCTGACGTTGATTTTGAGGAAATCTTGTTGTCCCCGGATGTCGGAACGCAGTGACATGACATAGATCTTTTGCAAGATGCCGCCGCTGTCTGTCTCTTCCGTGTGCTTGTGCAGGAACGGGGTGGTGTCCAGCTCTTTGAAGAGTTTGTCTATTGCAGGCTGGTGGTCTTCATAATCTTTGTGGTCTTTGAACCAGTATTCTACCCAATACTGGGCACCGGTCATCCATCTATTTTCCAAGAAGCATTTGGGAAACATACGGTCCAGTTTGTGGAATATGCTCATGGCTGTTTCGTTTTCCTGATAAAACTCTTGGGCGCATACGTGGTTTGTGCATATCATGGCCGTTATCGCGGTCATGAGCCAGTGTTTAATATAAGTTTTCATGATCCGGGTAGATTGTTTCATACTGTTGGGAAAAATCGTTCATTCTTTTCTTTTGCATGTCGAATTCGGCTTGGATGTCTGTCAAGTCGGGCATGGTTTGTTGTGGGACTGCCGTGTTTGAATCTTGCATGGCAGCGTGGGACATGAGCATAGCGGCCGAGTCTTGTCCGGTGGAGAGGTCTGCCCGCATCGGCTCGTCTCTGTAGCCTGCTTCGAGTACTATTGTATCCCGAACGGTTATCACGATGGTGGTAGGTTCCGCAGGCATCGGTTTTTCGCTGAATAACGTATCGGTCTTCCATTTTATTTGTGTGAGGACGGTCGGGGATGTCGGCGTGGATACTACAGAAGACGTGGATTCTTTTTGCGAGAGGGTGAAACCTAAGAGAAAAAATACGGTTGCGATGGAGGCTGCCGTCATCCACCGTATGACGATTCGCTTTGTGCCATGTCTGTGGTCCGGTTGTTGTGGTGGTCCGGAGGGAGTGTCTGAATAGTTGGAATATTCTTCCGGTTGACAGGACTGCAACCATGCGTTTAGTTCTTCTTCCATGAAAGACGGTTCGCCCTTGTCGAACTGGTTGAACATGGCCTTGAAGTCGGCAAATTCCTTGTCGACATGCTGTGAACGGAAATATTCTCTCAGCAGGTCTTCTTCCTTTAGCGAGGTTTTTCCTTCCATGTACAGGTCAAGCCATCGTCTGATGTCCTTTTTATTTGTCGTCATGGTCAATCTCTCCTTAACTTTAATTGTTTCATCATTTGTTTCCTTGCCCGTGACAATATGGTTCGCACAACCCCTTCCGTTGTTCCGATGATGCGGGCAATCTCGCCCATTTCCATCTGTTCCACCTGACGCATGCGGAGTACAGCCCGGTATTTGTCCGGCAGATTCCGGATGGCGGTGCGCAGCCATTCTTCGTTTTCGTTTCCTTCCATCTTCGCCTGTGCGTTTTGCTGTCCGTCGGGGGCGTCATGTCCATCCAGGCTTTCGTGTGGATGAGTCTTGAGCCGCCGCAGGCGGTCTATGCACAGGTTGCGGGTGACGGTCATTGCCATGGGAGCAAGGCTTTTGTTCCTGTCAAGCCGGTTGCGAAGGAGCCAAAGTTTGAGCAGGGCTTCTTGTACGATGTCTTCCGCCTCTTCCTCATCTGACAGGTAGAAACGTGCAATATCTACGAGTTTGCCTCGTAGCATTGATACCGCTATTTCAAATTCTGTCTTTTCCATGAGGTGCATGTGCAAGGGGCGGAACCGTTTCCGACGACCGGTATATGACCGTGCTTTCTCCTTTGTATAAAGAATACGCAGAACTTCTTCTTTTGTTTCACCGGATGATGTTAAAGAATGTAATAATTGAAATGCGGTGCGGAACGGTAGACGGACAAAAGGACTATCATATAAAAAGTGCTTCCCGCAGGATTTCTTTTTTTGAGTATAGCGCTTTTGTTCGAAGGGTATTTTGTGCGGAAACAAGCGAATGGTTCATTCGTGTTCGTTATCCTTGACTGAGTGCTTCCGGTGTATTCCCGAAAAGCCTTTTGTACTCGCTTTCGAAATTGGGTGTGAATACCTCCTTTCCCATATTCTCACGTATCTCTTCCATGCTCCAGAAACGTCCGCCATCCGTTTCCCGGCTGGGTGTCACCCCGTTGTCGTAGGTGCAGCGATGGGCAAAGACTAATTCCCGTTCCACAGGCGATTCAAAGACATAATGTGTGAGCAGTTCTGGGGTGAAGTCAGCCATACCCAATTCCTCTTTGGCCTCGCGGCGTAGGGCTATGTCCACACTCTCTCCCAAGTCGATATGTCCGCCTACGGCAGTGTCCCACTTGCCCGGCTGAATGTCTTTCCATGCCGGACGTTTCTGCAGATATAGCTCGCCGGCGCTGTTGAACACGTGCAGATGCACCACAGGATGCAACAGTTTGCTGCCGCTGTGGCATTCTCCGCGGCTTGCCGCTCCGGTGATGTTACCCTCTTCGTCCACGATGGGGAACATCTCATCGTTGTTGTCTTGTAAGGTTGCAATCATTTTCTTTAAATGTAGGGTCAGGGAATGAGTAATGAGCTGTCGCCGTAGCTCAGGAAACGGAAGCCGTGCGCCAGCGCGTAGTCGTAGATGGTGTGCCAGTCGCCATGCACAAAGGCCGACACAAGCAGAAGCAGCGTGCTCTGCGGCTGGTGGAAATTTGTGACCATCATCCGCACGATGTGGTATTCGTATCCCGGCGCGATAATGATTTGTGTGCTGGTGTGCAGTGCCTGCAGGTCGTGGCGGTCCATATAGTCCCTTATCAGTTCCAGTGCCTGCAGGGTGGTCAGTGCGGCCTTACCTTGTTCGGTTTCTGCGGCGTATTCGTAAGGTGCCCATTGCGGCACGTGCAGTTCCTCTTCCGTGGCATCCGGATTCCGGCTGAGTGTCACACCTATATAATAAAGGCTTTCCAGTGTGCGCACGGAGGTGGTTCCCACGGCTATGCACTTTCCGCCGTGGGCAATCAGCTTGTCGATGGTGCTACGGTGCACGCAGATGTGTTCGGTGTGCATCTCATGTCCTTCGATGTGTTCGCTCTTCACGGGCTTGAACGTGCCGGCCCCGACGTGCAGGGTTACTTCTTCGCGGTCGATGCCGTGCCCGTCCAGTTCAGCCAGCACCTTCGGCGTGAAATGCAGGCCGGCTGTAGGAGCCGCCACGCTTCCTTTGATTTTGGAATACACCGTCTGGTAGGTCGTCTTGTCGCTTTCCTGTGTCTGTCGGTTGAGGTAGGGAGGGATAGGGAGTTCGCCCGTCGCTTCAAGGATTTCCGCCCAGGTGGCGTTGCCGTTCCAATCGAAGTCGATAAGATGGCTTGTGCCCAGGTCTTCGCCGCGCGTGGCCGTAAGTGTGACCTCTTCTCCGTCAAGCGTGACGGTGAGCGACAGCGTTCCGGTTTTCCACTTCTTCAGATTACCCACGAGGCACGACCATCGGCAGTGGCCTGTCTGCTGGAACATCAGCGCATAGTCGTGCGGTGCTATCGGTTCCAGACAGAATATTTCAATCTGTGCGCCGGTTTCCTTATGGAAGTGTAGCCTGGCCTGTATGACTTTCGTATTGTTGAACACCATAAGTTCCCCTTGCGGAAGGTAGGACGGCAAGGACGTGAAGACATCTTCGCTCACTTTGCCGTGACGGTAGACCAACAGCTTGGAGCTGTCGCGTTCCGGCAGCGGGAATTTGGCGATACGGTTGTCCGGCAGGTCGTAATTGAAGTCCTTTATTTGGATTTGTTTGGTTTCTTCTATCATGTTTAGCTTTTTAATCCATGCAAATTTACGTATATTTGCGGCAATTAAACAAGTGTAAGTATGAAAATCGGAGATAAAGTCAGGTTTTTAAGTGAGGTGGGTGGCGGAATCGTCACAGGGTTTCAGGACAAGCATACGGCGCTGGTACAGGATGCCGACGGTTTTGATATTCCTATGCCCGTGCGTGAGTGTGTGGTGATTGAAACGGATGATTACAACATAGCCAAGGTGAATACCGGTACGTTCGATAAGGGAAAGTTGAAAGGACAGAAGCCTGCAGCTGTCAAAAGACATGAAGAAGAGGAGGATGAACGTCCAGTGACGTTTGTGCCCAAGCCGGTGGAACGGAGAGAAGGCGAGAAACTGAATGTG
The DNA here is from genome assembly GCA_900548345.1 of uncultured Paraprevotella sp. Lineage (GTDB taxonomy): Bacteria > Bacteroidota > Bacteroidia > Bacteroidales > Bacteroidaceae > Paraprevotella. The sequence continues at coordinate 60,610 of URKA01000010.1, forward strand.
CTGCTTGCCTTCGTGCCGATGAACCCTAAGGAGATGACAACCACGGCCTTCGAGGCTTACCTCGTGAACGACAGTAATTATTACGTGAATTTCCTTTATATGAGTGCGGAAGGTGCCAACTGGCGCGTGCGTTTCCAGGGCATTGCGGAGCCTAATACGAAACTGTTCATGGAAGAGTTCGACCGCTCGGAACTGAATGGTCTTGAGCGGGTGTGCGTGCAATGCATGGCCTACAAGCAGGACAAGACATTCATGATGAAGCCGGTGGCACAGGTGGAATTGCGTGTGGATACGGTGAAGTTCTATAAGTTGCACACATTCCGTGACTCGGATTTCTTTGAGGAACCCGCTTTGTTGTATGACATCATAAAGGATGATGTGCCTGCGCGTCAGGTGTTTGTCAACGCGGAGCAGTTGCAGGATGCTCTTCTGAAAAAGGCGTCGGACGAGCGCGCCGAAGTGCGCCCTGCCCGGAAACACGAGCAACCGAAGAATCAGGTCCTTGAGGTCGACCTGCACATCAACGAATTGCTGGATAACACCAACGGGTTGAGCCACAAGGATATGTTGGACTGCCAGCTGAAAGAGTTCCGTCGGGTGATGGATGAGAACCTGAAGAACAAAGGCCGGAAAATCGTCTTCATCCACGGAAAGGGCGAAGGCGTGTTGCGCAGCGAGCTGCTCAAAGAGTTGAAGCGCGTCTATAAGAACTGTACCTGGCAGGATGCGTCCTTCCGTGAGTACGGTTTCGGAGCCACGATGGTGACTGTGCACTGACCCGTCCCGACAGACGGCAAGACCAGATATGCAACGAGGCACATCCTTATAGGGTGCGCCTCGTTGCATATATCCGCAAGGTGAACGTGCTTTTTCCTCATGCAGAAAGGAATAAATATACGGATAGGCTTGTCTACGTCGAAAAAAAGCCGTACCTTTACAACCGATTTTTACAAAACCCTGAAAAACTTGATTTAAAAGACTGATGCGATACCTTGCTACTCTAATTACCGTGTGTTTCCTATCCTGTATGAACATCCATGCACAGGCCTTGCTGCCGGAAAAAGTGCCTGCGATGATGATGGGAAACCAGATGGAGGAGATGGCCAAGGAGGTTTTCTCAGTGCCTTACCGCATCGTCCAGCCGGAGAAAGAGCCCGTGGTGCTGACCGGACACGACGTGGTGGAGAAGGCCAAGGAGTATTTGGGCGTGCCCTACCGTTCGGGACAGATGAACCCGAAGACGGGTTTCGATTGTTCGGGGTTCACCACCTACGTGTATCAGAGTCTGAACATCGTGCTTACGCGCACCTCGCGTTCGCAGTACAAGGACGGCACGAAGATTGAAAACCGCAAGGACCTGAAGAAGGGCGATCTTGTGTTCTTCACCGGTTCGCGCTCAAGCCGCACCATCGGTCACGTGGGCATTGTGGCCGAAGTCGATAAGGAAAAGGGGACGTTCAAGTTTATCCATGCCGGACGGAAAGGCATCTGCATCACTTCGTCCACCGAGGGCTATTACAGCAAACGCTATGTGGGCGCGTGCCGCGTGTTGTCCTGACAAGGGACGATGGCGTGTGGGCGTCGGACGGTTATCATAAACAGACAGGCAACAAAAGATGTGTGTGCATCCTTTGTTGCCTGTCTTGCTTTTTATGCGGAGCGGCTTATCCGCAATGGAAATACGTCTCCACCAGTTGTTTTATCAGTTCCGGGTTCTTTTCTATATCTTTCCTCAGGGCGGCATCCCCATAGCCTCGTAGTTTGGCGACAACCCCGTCGATTACACCGGGGCTGAATACACCGTATTGCTCAAAGCAGGCACGCTGTTTTTCCAGACAGTCGGCGGAGGCGGCGCAACTGTCCGGCAGTTGAGCCAAGGCAGCGAGCTTGTCCTGGTTTTCCTTCTTATGAATGTTCACGTTGACGTATGTCTGTTCCGCCAAGCCCAGCGCATCTTCCATTTCCTGACCATAACGGCATGCCACAGCCAGGCCGGCCAGCAGCAGATAAAGGTCGGCCGAACCGTCGGGCGAACGCATCTCTACCGTTTGTTTTTGCGTGGTGTCGAAATGCGAGGCCGTTTCCAGCGGATTGGCCAGCAGGCACATGTCGGTGCCGGCCGACCAGCCGAGCGGCACGCGCACCAGTACGGAGCGGTTGCGGTCTCCCCAACAGATGTTGGTCGGTGCTTCCTGGTGAGGCACGAGTCTGAAGTAGGATGTAGGCACGGTGTTGCCGAAGGCAGTGATGGACGGTGCCAATGTCATCATGCCGGCTATGGCTTTGCGCGCCACCTCCGACAGCGCACCCTCCGACAGCATAAGGTTCTTTCCGTCGCGCATGATGCGCATGTGGATATGCAGGCCCGAACCGGCTTTTCCGACAGTAATTTTCGGGGCGAACGTGATGTTGTATCCATATTCGTAAGCCAGGTTGCGGATGACCCATTTGGCCAGCATCAACTGGTCGGCGGCCTCAGTGGCGGGGACGGGGAGGAACTCGATTTCGTTCTGTTCGTATACATTCCCGTTCAGTGTGAAGTTGCCGACTTCCGAATGGCCGTATTTGATTTGCCCCCCGGTTTGTGCGATGTATTCCATGCAGCGTGTGCGGAATGCGTTGAGTTTGGCGTATGGCTCCGATTCATGGTAGCCGTGTTGGTCGGTGGCGGGGAACATACCGTCGTCTTCCGATATGACGTAGTATTCCAGTTCGCCCATGGCCTGAAATTCCATACCGGTCTTTTCGCGGAACACGCGGCATGCTTTCTGTAGCGTGTATTCCGGCGCACTCTCCAGCGGGGCACCGTCTTTGTTGAAGAAGGAGCATAGCATGGTGAGGGTGGGTGTTTCGGCAAACGGGTCTACGAATGCCGTGCGGAAGCGGGGGATGACATACAGGTCGCTGCTGCCGGCCTCGATGAAGGGAAACAGGCTTGAGCCGTCCACCCGTTCGCCGCAGGTGAGGATGGCTTCAAGATAAGCCTCGTTGTTGATGACGAAGTTCAGTGTCTTCAGGCGGCCGTCTGCGGCCGGATACATGAAGTTGACCAAGCGGATGTCATGTTCGCGGATGTAGGCGATGATGTCTGCCTTTGTCAGTTCGGATGCCGGTTTTTGGAAGTAAGTCACCAGCCGGTGCGGACTCATGGAAATTTCTTTGTTCATGGCATGTAGGGTATTTAAGGTTGACAAAATGTCTTGTCTTGCCAAATGTAGCAAAAAGAAAGCGTAACTCCTTTTATTAACCGTTAAATAGATATAACGCCTTGCAGAATGTTTGCTGTGCTTGTCTTATGGAGCATGAAGAATCCCCTTGCGGAACACTTGCAAGGGGATATGTCGGAGGTACTTGTTGTGTGCGGTGTATGGTTTGTATATCTTGTTTAAAGCAGTTCCACTTCTACCGGGCAGTGGTCCGAACCATAGATTTCCGTATGGATGTCTGCGCCTTTCAGCCGTTCTTTCAAACGGTCGGATACGAGGAAGTAGTCGATGCGCCACCCTGCGTTTTTCTCGCGGGCCTTGAAGCGGTACGACCACCATGAATAGATTTCCGTACGTTCGGGATAGAAGTGGCGGAAGGTATCGGTGAATCCCGCATCGAGCAGCATGCCGAACTTTTCACGTTCTTCATCGGTGAATCCCGCGTTGCGGCGGTTGCTCTTCGGGTTTTTCAAGTCGATTTCCCGGTGTGCCACATTTAGGTCCCCACAGACAATGACCGGTTTCCGTGCGTCCAGTTGCAGCAGGTATTTCTTGAACTCCTCTTCCCATGTCATACGGTAGTCCAGACGTTTCAGACCGTCCTGCGAGTTCGGTGTATATACGGTGGCAAGGAAAAACTCCGGCATTTCGAGTGTGATGACACGTCCTTCACGGTCGTGTTCTTCCATGCCGATGCCGTAGCTTACGGACAACGGCTCGTGCCGGCTGAATATGGCCGTACCGGAGTATCCTTTTTTTTCGGCAAAGTTCCAGTATGCGCGGTAACCTTCAAATTGCAGGTCGAGCTGTCCGGCCTGCATCTTGGTTTCCTGCAGACAGAAAAAGTCTGCGTCGAGTGCGGCGAACGTTTCGCGGAATCCTTTTTCGCAGCAGGCTCTCAGTCCGTTGACGTTCCATGAGATGAATTTCATATTTCTTTTCTTTTAATGTGATGCGGTTTGTGGCAAAGGTAAGACATTTTGCCGGCAAATGGAAATGAAAAAAGAGATATTCTCTTGCCTTGAAAAAGATATTCTCATGCCTTGAAAACGTTCACCTGTGAGCGTTCAATTCTTCACCTGTGAGCGTTTGATTCTTCACCTGTGAGCGTTCGGTTCTTCACAGGTGTCCATTTCAGTCGTTACAAGAGGTTGTTTTTGGGGGCGTCATGGAAGAACGTGGCCGGGATAGCCTTTCCAGGTGTAGCACGCGCGTGCCGGCATCGATGGCTTCGGTGCGGTGGGTGACGAAAATCAGTGTCTTGTCCCGGAAATGCTGTGAGATGTTGCGCCACAGTTTCTTCTCCGTCTCGCTGTCGAGGGCCGACGTGGCCTCGTCGAGCAGCAGGATTCCGCCGGAGTTGAGCAAGGCGCGTGCGATGGCAATGCGCTGGGCCTGCCCTTCGCTCAGTCCGCCGCCTTGTTCGTTGCATTCGGTGTCTAACCCGTGAGGCAGTTCGAGCACGAAGTCGGCGCAAGCCTCTGTCAATGCCCGGCGCATGTCCGTTTCGTTGGCATCGGGATTGCCGAGCAGCAGGTTCTCGCGGATGGTTCCGCTCAACAGTGTGTTGCCTTGCGGCACATAGACAAAGTGGGCGCGTGTGCCGGCATTGCAAGGTATGCTCCGTTGTCCGTCGTACAGTTCGATTTCTCCTTCGTCGGGCCGGACCAATGCAAGCATCAGGCGCACCAGAGTGGTTTTGCCTGCGCCCGTCTCGCCTGTAATGGCGGTGCGGCTGCCCGGCGGAAAGTCGAAGTCAAGGTGGTGCAGGATGGGGCGGCCCTCCTGTCCGTAGCGGTAGCAGACGTTGTGCAGTCTGATGCCGGGAATATCCGCAAGCTCCGCACCATCCGCATCTTCGTCCTTTTCTATGGGGATTTCCTCCATTTCCATCAGTCGTTCGCCGGCCGTAAATGCGCCGACCAGTATGGGTACGAAGCGTGCCATGTCGCGGAACGGACTTTGTATCTGTCCGATGAGTTGGATAAAGGCAATCATCATGCCGTATGTGATGGTGCCTTCGTGCAGCCGTGCGGCTCCCCACAGGAAGGTGATGAGATAGCATCCCATGAATCCGAGGGTGAGCGTGGAGGAGGAGAATGAGGAGAATTTCGTGCGTCTGTGTATCTGTCGGCGCAGGTGTTGCTGCACGTGGTCCAGTTTGTCGGTCATTTCCGCCTGGCGTTGCAGGGTCTGTATCACCATGCGGTGCTGTATGGTTTCCTGCAGGATGCTTTGTATACGGCTGTCGGTCTGTCGTATGTCGCGCGTCAGCGAGCGCATCTTTTTCATGTACAGCTTGCTTAACAGCAGGAACAGCGGAAGCAGTACGATGGTGAGGCACGCCAGTGCCGCGTCCATGGTATAAAGGAACAGGAACGCGCCGCACAGTCTGATGCAGACGGAGATGAAGGACGGGAATGTTTCTGTGACGGCATTCACCACATCCCTCACATCGCGTTCCAATCGGTTCAGTATGTCACCGCTGTGGCGCGTGTTCATGGCCTGCCAGTCGCTGTGCAGCAGGCGGTCGAAACAGGCGCGTTGCATGTGGTTCTGCGCTTTGACCCCAAGGATGGCTCTGACCCATCGCATGGCGAAACTTGTGCATAGGATGCCGAGCATGATACCCGTCAGCATGGCACCTGCCACCACGAGGTTGCCCTCGCTGCGGTGGGTGGCGATGTCGATGGTATGTTTGGTGGCGGCAATGAAGGCGAAGTCCAGCATTACGCTTGTGCAGCCCAGCAATGTGTTGATGCAGGCCTGCATGCGGTGGCGGCGCAGGACGCGCCACAACCAGTGCAGTATCTGTGTGGCGGAATATCCGGATGCGGTGTGGTGCGGCAGGCGTAACATGGTCAGTCTCTTGGGTCGGTGCCCCACATCAGTTTCTCGCGCAGGGTGGAGTAAAACGAATGGTCTTTGCGTTGCAGCACCTTTATATTATAAGGAGCGCGCCGCAGGGTGAGTCGTGTGCCCTCGGTGCACGCCTCGCTGCGTCCGTCGATGGCGACAAGGAAGTTATGACTGCGGGATTCTACCGAAAGGGTGATTTCCGCGGTGTTGCGCAGGGTGATGGGGCGTGCGTTCAGGGAGTGCGAGGCCACGGGCGTGATGCCGAATGTGCCGGAATGAGGCACGATAATCGGTCCGCCCACGCTCAATGCGTAGCCGGTGGAGCCTGTGGGCGTGCTGATGATGAGTCCGTCGGCCTGATAGATGGCCAGGAATTCTCCGTTTACTTCCACGCGGATGGAAATCATCGAGGAGTTGTCCCGTTTGAGCACGGCAACCTCGTTAAGCGCGAAAGGATAGCCCTTCAGAGCCTCCCCTTCGGTATGCACCCCTATCACGCATTTCTCGTCTATCTTGAAATGATGGTTGTAAAGGTTGTCCACGCACGCCTCGATTTCGTCAGGCGACACGTCGGCCAGAAAGCCTAAACGTCCCATGTTGATGCCCAGAATGGGAATCCCCTTGTCCCTTACGCGGCTTGCCGCGGCTAAGAATGTGCCGTCGCCGCCCACGCTGACTGCCACGTCGGCCTGGAAGTCGCAACCGTCTATCAGTCCCGACGGGCGGAAACGGATACCTAAAGAACCGGTCAGGTAGTTATAGAATGCCGTGTCGACATACAACTCGGCGTCCCGTTCCGTCAGGAGGGTGATAAGCTGTCTGACCGAGGCCGACTTTTTGGCCTGATACACGTTCCCGAACAGGGCGAACCGTATTTTTTGTGCCATTCTGCTGAGATTTATAGATACTTTTACCGTTAAAGAACTTACAAATATAGTATTTTTTTATAACTTTGCCTTAGTAGTGACGAATTTATAACTGACTGCGACATGACAAAATTAAGTGTGAACATCAATAAGGTGGCCACCATACGCAATGCGAGAGGGGGCGACAATCCCAATGTGTTGAAGACGGCGCTGGACTGCGAACGTTTCGGCGCACAAGGGATTACGGTGCATCCCCGTCCCGATGAAAGGCACATCCGTTACCAGGATGTGTACGACCTGAGGCCGGCCTTACGCACGGAATTCAATATCGAAGGCAATCCCGTGCCCCGTTTCAACGACTTGGTGCTGAAGGTACGGCCCACTCAGGTGACGCTGGTGCCCGACGCTCCGGACCAGCTTACCTCGAATGCAGGCTGGGATACGAAAAAGAACCAGGCTTTCCTGGCCGAGATAATCGGAGATTTCAAGGAGAAAGGCATACGCACGTCCATATTTGTCGGAACAGACCCCGAAATGATAGAATATGCAGCCAAGGCCGGAGCCGATAGGGTGGAACTGTATACGGAGCCTTACGCCTCCCGTTATGCGGCCGGTCCGGAAGCGGCGATAGCTCCTTTTGTCGAGGCTGCCCGTGTGGCACGAAGTCTCGGCCTGGGGTTGAATGCAGGTCACGACCTGAGTCTGGAAAATCTGAAATATTTCCATGAACAGATAGGATGGGTCGATGAAGTGAGTATCGGACATGCGTTGATTTGCGACGCGCTCTATTTCGGACTGGAAGAAACGATACACCGCTATCTGGAATGCCTGAAATGAACGGTGGACCGAAGAACGGATGAATAAAAAGTAAAATTGACCATAAAAGCATAAAAAGATGGAACCTGTATATTTGTTTTTTGCTGAGGGCACGGAAGAAGTCGAGGCTCTGGCTGTGGTAGACATTCTGCGCCGTGCGGGCATCGAGACGCAGATAGTTTCGATGACGGGCAACAGCACGGTGACCGGAGCGCATGGTATCCGCGTGGAAACCGACACGCTGTTGGAAAATGTGGATTTTGCCCATGCATCCATGCTCGTGTTGCCCGGAGGACTCCCCGGAGCCTACAATCTGGCGGATAGTGTCGTGCTGGCCGAAGGCATCGGAAAACACCATGCAGCCGGAAAGCCTTTGGCTGCCATCTGTGCCGCTCCTTTGGTATATGGCCGGATGGGATTGCTGAAGGGACTGAAGGCAACCTGTTATCCCGGATTCGAGGACAATCTGGAAGGAGCGGAATATACGGCAGCCTTGGTGGAAGAGGACGGACCGTTCATTACCGGTAAAGGGCCGGCCGCTGTTTTCGCGTTCGGATACGCCATCGTGGCCAGATTGGCAGGAAAGGCAAAAGCCGAAGAGGTGAAGAACGGCATGTTGTATAACGAGCTGGATAAATGACACGTTACGCGATTGTTGTAGCCGGGGGGAAGGGACTGCGGATGGGGGGAGACATACCCAAACAGTTCCTGCCCGTGAAGGGGCGTCCCGTCTTGATGCGTACGCTGGACGCATTTCATGCCTGCGACAAGCGGATTCGGCTGATACTCGTATTGCCGCGGGAACAGCAGGCTTATTGGACGGAACTGTGTGAGGAATACGGTTTTGATGTGCCTCATCAGGTGGCCGATGGTGGGGAGACACGTTTCCATTCCGTGGCCAACGGGCTGGCGCTGGTGCCCGGCGATGAGCAAGGTGCATTGGTGGCCGTGCATGACGGAGTGCGCCCTTTTGTGTCGTCAGAAGTCATCACTGCCTGTTATGAGGGGGCGGATGCCTATGCCGCAGTAATTCCCGTGGTGGAAGTGGTGGATACGTTGCGCCGTATGGAAAAAGGAAAGGTCGGCGTGAGCCAGACCGTAAGCCGCGACGAATATCGGTTGGTACAGACACCGCAGGTGTTCCGTGCGGATTTGTTGAAGGCTGCATATTCACAGCCGTACAAGCCCTTTTTTACGGACGATGCCTCGGTGGTGGAATCTTTGGGTGCAAACGTGAAGTTGTTGCCCGGCAACCATGAAAATATCAAGATTACCACGCCTTATGACCTGAGAATTGCCGAAGCCTTGTTATCCGAACACAGATGATTGACCTCGAACAACAGGATATAAAGTTTTTGCCCGGCGTGGGGCCGCAACGTGCCAAACTACTTGCCGATGAGCTGCAGATTCGTACACTTCACGACCTGCTCTATAACTATCCTTATAAACATATAGACCGTAGCCGGTTGTATTATGTTCATGAGCTGACTGCGGACATGCCCTATGTGCAGATCCGCGGGCGGATTCTGGGCTTTGAAACGGAAGGCGAAGGGCGCAAACGCCGTTTGATAGCTCATTTTACCGACGGGCATGGCATTGTGGACCTTGTCTGGTTCAACGGCTTGAAGTATATAACTTCGACCTATAAACTGCATACCGACTACATTGTGTTCGGCAGGCCGGGGGCATTCAACGGACGCATCAATATCGCGCATCCGGATGTGGAGCCGGCCGATGGTGTCCGGTTGAATGCAATGGGCATGCAACCCTATTATACGACTACGGAGAAAATGAAAAGGGCCGGGTTGAACTCCCGTTCCATCGAGCATTTTACCGCTACGCTGTTCGGGAAGTTGGATTTTGTCCTGCCCGAAACCTTGCCTGATTATATCGTGCGGAACTTGAAACTGGACGCTCTCGACACGGCGCTCCGCCATATCCATTATCCTGCTACCGCCGAAGAGCTCCGCAGGGCGAACTTACGTTTGAAGTTCGAAGAGCTGTTTTACATCCAACTTAATATAATAAGGTACGCGCGAGACCGCAGGCAGAAGTATCGAGGGTATGTGTTCGGACGTGTGGGCGAGTTGTTTCATGCGTTTTACGAACGGTATCTTCCGTTTGAGCTGACCGGCGCGCAGAAAAGGGTAATCCGGGAAATCCGCAGCGATATGGGGGGCGGCCGACAGATGAACCGCCTGTTGCAGGGAGATGTGGGGAGCGGAAAGACGCTTGTGGCCTTGATGAGCACGCTGATAGCATTAGACAACGGTTTTCAGGCGTGCGTGATGGCTCCGACGGAAATCTTGGCCGAACAGCATTATGTCACATTCCGGGATATGTTGTCCGGCCTTCCTGTAAGAGTGGAGTTGCTCACCGGTTCCGTAAAAGGCCGGCGGCGCAAAGAGGTGTTGGACGGACTGGAGAGCGGTGGGGTGCAAATCTTGGTGGGTACGCATGCCGTGCTCGAAGATACGGTCATATTCAAGTCGTTGGGGATGGTTGTGATAGACGAACAGCATCGCTTCGGTGTGGCCCAACGTGCCCGCCTGTGGATGAAAAACGACAATCCGCCCCATGTGCTGGTGATGACGGCAACTCCAATTCCTCGTACGCTGGCCATGACCCTGTACGGCGACCTCGATGTGTCTGTCATTGACGAACTGCCCCCCGGACGTAAGCCCGTGCGGACCATTCATCAATATGATAACCGTCGCGAAGAACTTTATCGGCGCATACGTTCTCAAATCGATGCGGGGCGGCAGGTCTATGTGGTTTATCCTCTGATAAAGGAGAGCGAGAAAATGGATATCAGAAACCTTGAAGAAGGTTATGAGCAGCTTTGCCGCGTGTTTCCGGATTATCGTATCAGCAGGGTGCACGGCAAGATGAAGCCGGCAGAGAAGGATGCCGAGATGCAGGACTTTGTGTCCGGACAAACGCAAATTCTGGTAGCTACGACTGTCATTGAAGTAGGGGTGAATGTGCCGAATGCCTCCGTGATGGTCATAGAGAACGCCGAGCGTTTCGGGCTGGCCCAGTTGCATCAGTTGCGAGGGCGGGTCGGACGGGGCGCCGACCAGTCTTATTGTTTTCTCGTGACCAAGTTCCAGTTGAGCGCCGATACACGAAAACGAATCCAGATTATGACAGAGACCAACGACGGCTTCGAAATCGCCGAAGCAGACTTGAAACTGCGTGGCCCCGGAGATTTGGAAGGGACGCAACAAAGTGGCGTGTCGTTTGATTTGAAGTTGGCCGACCTGGCGCGTGACGGGCAGATACTGCAACTGGCACGTGATACTGCTGAAAAGGTTTTGGAAGAAGATCCCCATTGTGCCGCGACAAAGAATGAAATCCTTTGGAGACAGTTAAAGAAATTAAGGAAAGACCATATAAATTGGGGGGCAATATCTTAAAAAGGAAGGCCGATAGGCGAAAAAACTGTTAATTTCCTTGTAGTTATGTGATGAAAACTTTATCTTTGCGGATGTGAGTGTTAAAAGAACACTGCAGTAAACATCTAAAAAGAATCGAAATACATGGAAAAAACCTTGGTCTTGTTGAAACCCAGTGCTGTGCAGCGCGGATTGATTGGTGAAGTTCTGAAACGTTTTGAACAAAGAGGACTAAGGTTGGTCGGAATGAAGATGATGCAGCTTACGGATGAGCTACTTGATGAACATTATGCCCATCTGAGCGGTAAGCCCTTTTTTAAGTTGCTGAAAGATTCCATGATGGTTACTCCGATAATAGCGTGTTGTTTCGAGGGGAAAGAAGCCGTAAGCGTGGTGCGTGCGATGGCGGGTGCCACAAACGGTCGGCAGGCATTGCCCGGTACGATTCGTGGAGATTATTGCGTGAGCAACCAGCAGAATATCGTACATACGTCCGACTCCTTGGAAAACGCAACTGTGGAGTTGGCCCGTTTCTTCAAGCCTGAGGAGATTTTCGAGTATCACTCTTCCGCGTGGGATATGTTGTATGCTGCAGATGAAATCTGAAAAGAGAATGTGACTTAATAATAAATTATGTTTTTTAAATTCAAGAGACTCAAAACAGGGATGGTAGTGGCTTTGGCCATGTTGAGTCTGCCCGTGGCAGGGCAGGACTTGTTGGCTCGGCAGGCACCTATCGACAAGAAAATGAGGGCGGTGGATTCTGTTGCCTTGCAGCGGCTGATTTCCAATGAACAGCTCGACAATCCCGCGTTTGGTCTTTATCCCGATTGGAACAATCAGTATGCCCATCGTTATGATGGTGTGGAGTTGCCGGAAGAATACAAGATAGACTTGCGGCATTTCTGCATGCCGACCACGAGTCGCAATGTAACCTCTAATTACGGTTATCGTGCGAGCTTCGGCCGGATGCACAAGGGCATCGATGTGAAAGTGTATATCGGTGATACCATACGTGCGGCATTCAGTGGTAAAGTTCGTATCGTGGCCTATGAGGCCCGCGGTTACGGAAAGTATGTGGTGATTCGTCATCCGAACGGTCTTGAGACTGTTTATGGACACATGTCCAAATATCTGGTGGATGAGAACCAAGTGGTAAAAGCCGGCGAACCTATCGGACTTGGAGGCAATACGGGCCGTTCTACGGGTTCGCACCTTCATTTTGAAACCCGTTTGCTGGGGCATGCCATCAATCCGGCAGAATTGTTTAATTTCGAGGCACAGGACGTGACGGGGGATTTTTATGTGTTCCGTGCTGGTGAAGCGGAGAAGCAATCTCCTTCGCTTGCCAAGAGAAATTCCGTGCGCCAGAAGGCCAAGGCAGGTTCGTCATCCCGTGTGCATCGCGTGAAGTCGGGTGAGACGCTTTCGAAGATTGCAGCGAAAAGGGGGACTACTGTGGCTAAACTCTGCAAGCTGAACGGTATATCCCGCAAGACGGTGCTCCGTCCGGGGCAGGTTATCAAGTGCTCTTAAGAGAGTCTGAACTTATATGTAAACAGGTATCTGCGGGTCTTTTCCGGCGGATACCTGCTTTTCTTTATAGAGAATCGTAGACGGATGATGTCTGCTCATGTCTGATGAAATGATTTTTTACCTTATATGATATAGGGATTAAAATACGACTTTGTTTTCAGGACGTCGTTTTTATTGTATAATTCACCGAATTATGCTAACTTTGCAACACTTGTCGTATAATAAAGGATTAAGGATATGGAAACCCGTGAACAATTCGAACAAATATTGGGGGAATGTCGTGAACTTTTTTCCAAGAAGCTGCATGATTACGGTGCTGCATGGCGGATTATGCGTCCCTCTTCCGTAACCGACCAGATTTTCATTAAGGCCAACAGAATCCGAAGCCTCGAAGTGAAAGGGGTCTCCCTTGTAGGAGAAGGTATCCGGCCGGAGTTTGTGGGTATTGTCAATTATAGTATTGTCGGTATGATTCAATTGGAATTGGGGTATGCCGAAACTGAAGATATGACTTCTGAGCAAGCTCTGGCGCATTATGACAAGTATGCGTCCCAGACGTTGGCTTTGATGTTGAAGAAGAATCATGATTATGATGAGGCCTGGCGCGGTATGCGTATCAGTTCGTATACCGACCTGATTCTGATGAAACTGTACCGGACGAAACAGATAGAATCCTTGGCCGGACAGACGTTGGTGTCCGAAGGTATCGATGCCAATTACATGGATATGATGAATTATGCAGTCTTCGGTTTGATAAAACTGACATTCGGTGAGTAGAAAGTTGCGTCATAGATTACTAATCGGGCTGGTGAATGTGTTCCGGCTGGTATTGTCGCTGACATTTGTCTGTTCGGGGTTTGTCAAAATCGTGGACCCGAAGGGAACCCAATATAAGATTGAGGATTATTTGCAGGCTTTCGGATGGGGAGAGTTCGTTCCCGATTTCTTGCCTTTATGCCTTTCTGTCCTGCTGTCTGCCTTTGAGTTCTGTATCGGCATCTACATGTTTTTCGGTATTCGCCGCCGTCTGACATCATGGCTGTATATGATGTTCTTGTCGTTCATGACGCCCTTGACGCTTTATCTGGCTTTGGCCAATCCTATTTCAGACTGCGGATGTTTCGGCGATGCCTTTCCGTTGACCAACTGGGAGACATTCGGAAAGAACGTGGCATTGTTTCTGATGGCATGGCTGGTGTTTCGTTACCGTTTGTCACTGCCGCGTTTTGTGACGGAACGCAACCAGTGGATGATTTCCCTTTATACGATTGTTTTTACGTTCGTGCTGGCTGCGGTTTGTCTTTATCGTTTGCCGGTTCTTGACTTCAGGCCTTATCACATAGGGGCGGACATAAGGAAAGGCATGGAAGTTCCCGAAGGAGAGACCGGTCCGGAATATGTCACGACATTTGTTCTGGAGAAAGACGGGGTGCGGAAAGAGTTCTCGTTGGACAATTATCCTGAAGATACCGCATGGACATTCGTGGAAAACAAGACTGTGCTTGTCAAAGAAGGATATATACCGCCCATTCATGATTTCTCCATGACCTTGTGGCCTTCGGGAGAAGATGTGACGGAAAACGTATTGGATGATGAAGGGTATACGTTCTTGCTTGTATCTCCCTATCTGGAGTTGGCCGATGACAGTAATATCGGACGTATCAACGAACTCTACGACTATAGTCAAGAGTACGGATATGCTTTTTATTGTCTGACGGCTTCCGGAGATGAGATGATAGCGCGGTGGCAGGACTTTATGGGAGCTGACTATCCGTTCTGTCAGACAGATGCCATTACGCTCAAGACGATGATACGTTCGAACCCCGGTTTGATACTTTTGAAAGATGGTGTAGTCTATAACAAGTGGAGTTGTAATAATCTGCCGGGAGAAGATGAACTTGGTGATGCCATAGAGAAAACGGAGTTAGGCAAGATGCAGGCAGACTCTCGTGTCATGACAATGGTAAGGGTGCTGTTGTGGTTCATCCTGCCTCTGTTTGTCCTGACTACGGCGGACAGAATATGGGTGGGAAGCAAGTTATATAAGAAAACAAAGCATAAAAATAAAATTATCAACTTTTTAAAACAAAAGAATATGAGAAAGAAAATCGTAGCAGGTAACTGGAAAATGAACATGAACCTGCAGGAAGGTGTTGCTTTGGCAACAGAGTTGAACGAAGCATTGGCTGCAGACAAACCTAATTGCGATGTAGTCATCTGTACTCCTTTTATCCACTTGGCTACCGTAGCCGGCATTTTGGATGAGAAGGTGATCGGTCTGGGTGCAGAGAACTGTGCAGACAAAGAAAAAGGTGCGTACACGGGTGAAGTTTCTGCCGCAATGGTAAAATCTACCGGTGCACAGTATGTTATTCTGGGTCACTCTGAGCGTCGTGCTTATTATGGTGAGACTGCAGAAATCCTGAAGGAGAAAGTAAACTTGGCTTTGGCTAACGGTTTGAAGGTAATCTTCTGTATCGGTGAAGTCTTGGAAGAGCGTGAGGCTGAGAAGCAGAATGAAGTGGTTAAGGCACAGTTGGCAGGTTCTCTTTTCGATTTGACGGAAGAACAGTTCGCTAATATCATCCTGGCTTACGAACCCGTATGGGCTATCGGTACAGGCAAGACCGCTACAGCAGAACAGGCTGAGGAAATGCACGCATTTATCCGTGCAACTATCGCAGAGAAGTTCGGTGCGGCTGCAGCTGAAAACGTATCTATCCTTTATGGTGGAAGTTGCAAGCCTTCAAATGCGAAGGAAATTTTTGCAAAGCCCGATGTTGACGGCGGCTTGATCGGTGGTGCGGCTTTGAAGTGTGCAGACTTCAAGGGCATCATCGATGCATGGAAGGCATAAATGATTTTATCCGTCGGTTCTCGTTGTCTTGTACTGCGGGAACCGTCGGTTTTTTGTCTTATTTATTAATAATAATGTATCGTTTATGAAAAGGTTCTTCTTATCGGTGTGGTTGCTCGGATGTCTGATGGGTGTATCGGCCCAAGAAAAATTTCTGGACAGGCTGACGAAGCAGACAAACGGGCACGGTACGGTGCGCGTGATTCAGCATGCGGATATCACACGTTTGGTGAACGGAGAAGACAATGTGCCTTCCAAACGGACGGAAACACCTGCAGCCGGAACTGATTCGGCTGAAACAAAGAATGGTGCGCAGACTTTGCAGGGAGGGGGTGAAGATGGCACTTTGCCTGTACCTAAGACCGGTCGTAAGATGAAGGCCAACGGATACCGTATCCAAGTATATGCCGGTGGCAATTCAAGAACCTCCCGACAGGAGGCTCAGCAGATGGCGAACAAGGTGAAAGGCTTTTTCAGCGATATGCCGACATATACACACTTTCAGAGCCCGCGCTGGATTTGCCGTGTGGGAGACTTCCGCACCTACGAAGAAGCCAATCAGGCATTGCATGAATTAAGGGCGACCAAGCAGTTTGATGAGGCCCTGATAGTGAAATCCGTAATTCAAATATTTTATTGATGGAAACAGAAGAACAGAATGATGCCGTTCGGCGGGAATTGGAAGTGCACTACAAGGCCGTTCTGACATTGTTGGGCGAAGATGTCGGGCGTGAGGGCTTGTTAAGGACGCCTTATCGGGTGGCCAAGGCCATGAGGACCCTTACGCGAGGGTATGCCGAGGACCCGAAAGCGATTCTCAACTCGGCGAAGTTCAAGGAGGATTACCGCCACATGGTGATTGTGAAGGATATAGACTTCTTTTCTTTATGCGAGCACCACATGTTGCCTTTTTACGGAAAGGTTCATGTGGCCTACATTCCAAATGGATATATCACGGGATTGAGCAAGATTGCCAGGGTGGTAGACTCGTTCTCCCATCGTTTGCAAGTACAGGAACGCATGACGCTTCAAATCAAAGAGTGTATACAGGAAGCTCTTGACCCATTGGGTGTGATGGTGGTGGTGGAAGCTCGTCACATGTGCATGCAGATGCGTGGGGTGGAAAAACAAAATTCCATTACCACGACAAGCGACTTTACCGGTGCGTTCAATCAGGCGAAGACACGTGAAGAATTTCTCGAACTGATACATCGGAATTCATTATAGGCGAAAGTATAAAATAAGTTATAGGATTGTTTCCGTATCCCTTTTCTGGCATTTGTTTTGTAGTATATCGTTTGTCTACACATTAAAATTAAACAATACGATTATGATTTCAGACAAGTTACAAAAAGCGATTAACGAACAGATTGTGGCAGAGATGTGGTCTGCCAATCTTTATCTTTCCATGTCTTTCTATATGCAGAAAGAGGGACTTGACGGTTGTGCCAATTGGCTGAAGAAGCAGTCTCAGGAAGAGTTGGAGCACGCTTATGATATGGCGAATTACCTGATCAAGCGTGGAGGCGTGGCAAAAGTGGACAAGATAGATGTGGTGCCTCAGGAATGGGATGACACCGTAGCTGTGTTCGAAAATGTATATGCACACGAATGCAAGGTTTCCGGTTTGATTGAGAACCTGGTGAAGATTGCAGCGGAAGAGAAGGATATGGCAACTCAGGATTTCCTGTGGGGATATGTGCGTGAGCAGGTTGAAGAGGAAGCTACTGCACAGGGATGGGTTGACAAAATCCGTATTGCAGGCAAAGCCGGTTTGTTGTATATTGATGACAAACTCGGACAACGCAAGTAAATGATATTATTACTGTCCGCTAAACTTTAGGAGGCAATAGAAAGAAAGGGCCGATTCCATTT
>URKA01000011.1 GCA_900548345.1 uncultured Paraprevotella sp.
TACGGGATAATTTGCGAACCTGAAAAGAGTTCCCCCACTAATTTTCTACTGACCCATAATTAGGGCAACCTTTGAACGCATTTTTATCTACTTTTATAACTGATGGTGGAATAGTAATATGCTTTAAGTTCTTGCAGTCATCGAATGCATGGTTCTCAATTGTTTCAAGGCCTTCTGGTAGACTTATGGCATATAGGCTATAGCAATTCGAGAATGTATAATCATATATTGATTTTAATGGTGCGTTAATCTGTACCACCGAAAGGTTTACACAATCTCTGAACGCCTCGGATTTTACTGTTTGTATAGTCTTAGGTATTATAACTTCAAACAAAGCGTTGCAATTTCTGAAGGCTGAGGAACCGATAGTTCTAATATGTTTTGGAATAAGAAGGACAAGTTTAGGGTATCTGCCCCAAAAGGCGTTGTCTCCTATACTTTCGGTGCTTTCCGGGATAATCGTAGTACGGCATCCCAACAGGAGGGTCTTTCCATCTTTACTTAACAACGCATTCGAACCTTTAGGAGAGGTGTAAATCGGATGATTGGATTCGACATTGATAGTGTCAATCCAGTAGCAATCTATAAAAGCATAGTCAGATATCTTCGTCAAGGTCTTTGGTATATTGACAGAATGAATGACTGTCCCTCTAAAACATTCTTCATCAAGGGCTTTTATGTCATTGGTAATAGTTGTTGTTCGGCATGTCGCAATCAAGGCGGAGTCGGCTTTTCTGACAATTCCATTACAGTCGGAACGCGAGTCGTATGTTGGATTAGCGCTGTCCACCATTATGGAAGTAAGATTGTAGCATCCCGCAAAAATGTTGTTGAATATCTTTGTTACATTCTTGGGTATCACGATTGAAGTGAGTGTATTACAGCCCTCGAATGTATTTCCACCTATTTCCGTGAGTGTCTCCGGAAGACAGATGGATTTTAGACTGCTACAACCGTAAAACACTTCATCCCCAATTATCTTTACTCCTTCGGGAATAACCAAATCTTCCATAATGTTGCAATGGAAGAATGCACGGTTGCCAATTATTTTTACGGATGAAGGTATCTTCGTAGAAGGACATGCGGCAAGAAGTTCGTCGTTGTCGGAGTCGATGATGGCATTTGAGTTATCACGTGAATCATAGCACTCATTGTTTTCATCCACCACGATAGATGTCAGATTGTAGCAACAGCCAAAGACTCCCTCACCAATACTTTCTACTGAGGCCGGGAGAGATATGGACTTTAGATTTGTGCAGCACTCAAAGGCATAGTTACCAATATTCTCAATGCCTTCATCTATAACAATAGATTGGACCTCTGTTACTCCTTTGAATGCTTTCGAATCAATACGCCATACAGAATATGTTTTGCCATTATGCTTGACAGATGCAGGAATGTGAAGCGGCAGAGAATAATCCTTTCCTGGAATCGCCAGATAACTTTCCAACACAAGCGAACTCTTATTTTCCTTTAGAGAGTAAGTGAATCCATTGTCATAAAATGTATCATCAGCTGATACTTGTATGCCTGTAACCAAGCCAACCAAAGCAAATAATACCTTTTTTATACTCATGTCTTTCATCTGTTTTTAAGGTGTTAAATATATATGTCTTCAGAACGGGATACTGATTTTATGATATTTGTACCGTGAAAATCAAATATAAGAGAGTTTCCACATGACGTGGTAAAGGTATGAATAAAAGAGATAATATCATATCTTTTGTGCTTTTTTTATTATGGAAGTTCTTGAGGGAGGATCGGAATCGTGAGAGTGGAAGGTGGGTAATAGGTGTAGAATCATGTTTCGTCTGAACTTTTGAATAAAACAAAGGTTTTTCGTCTTTTTAACGTTCAGGAGTAAGTGTTTTGCGGTTCTCAAACGTATTTAAAGATGAATAAGTAAATTTTTCATAGGCGTTTGTTCATTAAGATTAGGTTAATGATTTGTAGAGGTGTCGGTTTGGTTTGAGGTAAAAAGATTGTTGAAAGGAAGAAAAAACGTTGGAACAATGAAAAGAAAGAGTTGGTTATTATTAGGTCTGTTTTTTATGGTATGCCGGACAGTGGCTGCCGAATGGCAGTGGTCGGTATCTATTCCCGGTGTCATTTCTCAAGAGACGGGAGGGCATCCGAGGGCTTTCCTTTATATTCCGGAAGATTGCCGGCAGGTGAAGGCCGTTATGGTGGGGAATCATAATATGTGCGAGGAAACCTTGTTCGAGAATAAGGCCTTTCGCCGTGCCATCCAAGGGATGGGACTGGCTTTGGTGTGGGTCGTACCCGGATGGGACCAGGAATGGAGAGTGGATAAAGGAACGCCTGAAGCCTATTGGAAGATGTTGGAAGATTTGGCCGCAGTCAGCGGTTATACGGAACTGGCTTATGTGCCAATCGTGCCGTTAGGGCATTCCGCCATGGCCACTTTCCCGTGGAATTTTGCGGCATGGCATCCTGAGCGTACGTTGGCAGTAGTGTCTTATCATGGCGATGCGCCGCGTACGAACCTGACCGGTTACGGACGTGAAAATATAGAGTGGGGACGTACAAGGAATATTGACGGCATCCCCGGTTTGATGGTGGAAGGAGAGTATGAATGGTGGGAAGCCCGTGTCAATCCGGCTTTGGCTTTCCGCATGATGTATCCCGAAAGTTGTGTCTCGTTCCTTTGCGATGCGGGGCGCGGCCATTTCGATGTGTCGGACCGTACGGCGGAATATATCGCCCTGTTTGTGAAGAAGGCCATGCAGGCACGTTTGCCGGATACATGTCCGGAAGGTCGTGCGCCGGAATTGAGCAAGGTGCGGCCTGAAGACGGCTGGTTGGCTGAACGTTGGCATCCTGTGCAGCCGCGTCGGGCCAAAGCAGCACCTTTTGCAAAATATAAAGGTGACGTGCACGACGCGTTCTGGTATTTCGACCGTGAGATGGCCGAAGCCACGGAAGCGCGTTATGCCGAAGAGCGCGGAAAAGAACAGTTGTATTTAAGTGTGGAACAGCAGGGCCGTCTGGTAGGTTATGACGCGAAGCGGCATGTCAAGGCCAACCCACGTTTCCAGCCGGACGCCGATGGAGTGACGTTTCATCTGAAACCCGTCTTCACGGATAGCCTCCGTCAGTCGGAAGTGTATCCGAAGGTGAAGGGGCATCCCTATATTGAGCGAATCTGCGGTCCGGTGAAGGTTGTGGACGACACGACTTTCACGGTCGATTTCTACCGCATGGGCACGGATAATCCGCGTCGGACGGCAGATATGTGTTTGGTGGCCTGTTACGATGGCGATGAACGTTATAAGAGTGCAGTGCAGGAACTTACTATTCGTATTCCTTATCCTTTGAAGGAAGGACGGAGGCAATGTGTGCTTTTCCCAGGGTTGGAAGATGTCAGGGAGGGAACGGACGCTGTGTCGCTCAGGGCCGTTTCGGATTGCGGGTTGCCTGTCCGTTATTATGTGAAAGAAGGGCCGGCCGAAGTGGAAGGTGCTACATTACGTCTGACCCGCATCCCGCCTAAGGCCAAATTCCCTGTAAAAGTTACGGTCGTAGCCTGGCAATACGGTTTGCCGGGACAGGTGCAGACGGTCGAACCCGTGGAACGTAGCTTTTATGTTGTCAGGTAAATATTGAAACTAAGGTGTATTCTTATGAATATAAAATCAATATTATAGGTATAAATTGTATGCCTGAGAATGTTGGCCAGTCTGCAATCAATTGTGTACTGGCCAACATCTTTAAATGTACTTGTGTGGAATCAGCACAGCAGACGCTCTGAAGGAAAAGAGGCTTTCTACTTACATCGGAGGATTTTTTTTCTCATTCTTGTCAGTGTTTTGCGGCCCTCAAACGTATAAGGATATAAAGGCATGTAATAATTGAAGCAGAATATGAGGAAGTTCTTAGTGTGTGCGGGAGGTGTTATCCTTTCCCTTTCGCTGTATGCGCAACGTATGCAGCATCCGGCCTTGCTGTTTACAAAGGCACGTGTGGAAGCGGCCAAATCAAGAATGGAGTCTGACACGTGCATGGCGCGTTGTTGGTCGGATATCCGTAAGGTGGCCGATGAATCCTTAAAAGGGAATAATTTCCGAAGGGCGGATTATTTATCCTTGGCTTATCTGATGACGGGCGACCGGCGTTATGCCGACTGTCTGAAGACTATCTTGCAATCGTTGACGAGTGCCAAGACGTGGGGCAGCGAAGAAATGTTGTCGCGAAAGCCTGTGTGGCGGTCCGACCTCGGACTTTCCCATAAGTGTCTGATGGCGGCCTTGGCCTACGATGCCGTTTATGAGACGTTTTCGTCAAAAGAAAGGAAAGAGCTGGCAGAGGCTTTGTTCCGCCTTGGGCTGGAACCGGCCTTGGGCGATTGGGTGCTGGAGCCCACACGCATCCACTCCCTTAATACCATGGGGCATAACTGGTGGACGTCCTGTGTGTACAATGCCGGTATCCTGGCACTGGCCTTGCAAAACGAATTGCCTGAGGTTCGCGGATGGGCTGACACATTGAACGAGGTCATGCCCGAATGGTTCGGTTTTGCCGGTGATGTGTTGCAAAACAAAATGCAGACGTTTGACCGCGCCGGCGGCATGTATGAGAGCCTGAATTATGCCAACTTCGGCATACAGGAGGCTTTACAGTACAGAATAGCCTGGCAGAATGCTCATCCCGGACAGAAAGCCTCTCCCGTTCCGCAACTGGAGAAATTGCCCGATTATTTCATGCAGGTGTGTTATCCCGCGTACGGCATGCTTTATGATGTCAATTTCGGCGATAGCCATAAGAATGTGACAGCCGAGTCGAGCATGATGCTTTTGTATGCTTTGGGAATACAACGTCCGGATATGTTATGGTACCTGAATCAGGTGCAGGAGGGGCAGCACCGCGACGGCTATTTCCGTAACCGTCCCATGGGATTCCTGTACATGCCGGATGTGCGGAAAGCTCCCGACAGGCCGGACTTGCCGACATCCTGGATGCTGAAAGACTTTGGGTGGGCCATGATGCGCGATTCGTGGAAGAAAGACGCTACGATGCTGGCCGTCAAGAGCGGGCATACATGGAACCATTCGCATGCCGACGCCAATTCGCTGGTTCTGTTCCATAAGGGCGTGGACATCATTAAGGATGCAGGGAACTGCAGTTATCCTAATCCCGAATACCGTGGGTATTTCTTCCAGAGTGATGCGCACAATGTAGTGCTTTTCAATGGCGAGGGACAGTCACGGGAACAGCAGTATGAAGGTTCTTATCTGCGCGGAAATCTGCATCACCTGATGGATAACGGGAGAATGAAGTATGTGCTGGCCAACGGTACGGGGCCGATGGCAGATAAGTTTTCCCGCAATTTCCGCCACTTCCTGTGGATGGACAAGGTGATTTTCGTGCTGGATGACATTGAGGCACACCGGTCCGGGCATTTTGAATGGTTGTGGCATTATAACGGGAAGGCTGTGAAGAGAGGACCGGATTTGAACATCACGTCAGACAGTGCCTCAGTCATTATCCGTCCGCTTTATCCCCGTTTGCTGGCCTTGTCCAATTTCGTACACGACTATCCGGAAGATTTGTATTGGGAGGTAAAGACCGGGCCGACGGAAGATTTGAAAGGTGAAGAGGAATATTATTCGTTCCATCTGCCTGGTGAGCATAAACGTATCAAGGGATTGACGGCCATCGTCCTGAAGGACTATCCCGACGATAAGGATTTGCCTTACATGGAGAAGATGGAAGGCAAGGACTGGATTGGGTTGCGCGTGCGCCGTGACGGTAAAGTGACCGACATGTACATCAACCAGTTGGCCGACGGACGGCTGATGCACAGTAATTCTTGGATTGAAGCCAATGGGTGGACTACGGATGCCTATATGTTCACAGTGACGTATGACGAAGGAACCGACCCGGCTGAGGCTGAAGACTTCTTTATTTGTTATGGAAGTGCCTTGCGTCGGGGAGAGCTGTCTTATTATTCTTCCCTGTCGAAGCTGTTTGTCATGCAACATACCGATGGCAGGACATTGGATGTGGATGTGCAAGGACAACCGTTCGTCAATGTGAGGCTCAGGGCGGCAAAACGACCCTCTTCATTGTCTGTCAACGGAGAACCTACCCCTGTGTCGTATAAGGACGGTTTGGTGAGATTCCAACATAATGAATAAGAAATCAATCAATAAATAGATGAAACAGAAGAAGAAATGGTGTGCGGTATGCTGTGCGGCCGCTATATCAATGGGTGTATGTGCCCAGTCGGTTTATCCTGGTGTGTATGAAGAAAAGTTCAAGGAGGGGACGAAGGTCGCCTTTGCGGCGGAATGCTTTGAATTGCAGAATGTACGGCTGTTGCCGGGAAGATTCCGTGATAACATGGTGAGAGACTCAGCCTGGATGGTGTCTCTTGAAGCGAATCGTCTGTTGCATAGTTTCCGGACCACTGCCGGTGTTTTTGCAGGGCGGGAAGGTGGCTACATGACCGTAAAGAAGTTGGGTGGATGGGAGTCATTGGACTGTGAACTGCGAGGGCATACCACGGGGCATATTCTTTCGGCCTTTTCGTTGATGTACGCAGCAACGGGAAGTGAAGTGTTTAAACTGAAAGGAGACAGTCTTGTTGCCGGGTTGGCCGAGGTGCAGGAGGCCAATGGGAACGGATATCTGAGTGCCTATGCCGAAGGTTTGATAGACCGTAATATACGGGGGATGAGTGTTTGGGCGCCATGGTATACCTTGCATAAAATATTCTCCGGATTGATAGACCAATATCTTTATGCCGATAATGCGCAGGCCTTGGATGTGGCGTGCAAGATGGGGGACTGGGCGTATGCGAAACTGAAACCACTCTCGGAAGAGACGCGCCGCAAGATGATACGAAACGAGTTTGGAGGAATCAACGAATCTTTTTATAATCTGTATGCCTTGACAGGGAATGAAGATTATAAGTGGCTGGCCGAGTATTTTTATCATAATGAAGTGATTGACCCTTTGAAGGCGAGAAAAGACGATTTGGGAACGAAGCATACCAATACTTTTATTCCGAAAGTATTGGCGGAAGCACGTAATTATGAACTGACCGGCGCACAGGACAGTAAGGATTTAAGCACATTCTTCTGGCATACGATGATTGACCGTCATACGTTTGCTCCGGGATGTAGCAGTGATAAGGAGCATTTCTTTCCGGCAGACAGGTTTACTGAACATATCAGTGGCTATACGGGCGAAACCTGTTGTACTTATAATATGCTGAAGTTGAGCCGGCATCTGTTTTGTTGGGATGCCTTGCCGGAAGTGGCGGACTATTATGAGCGGGCGTTGTACAATCATATTCTCGGACAGCAGGACCCGGCAACAGGAATGGTTGCTTATTTTCTTCCGTTGCAGACGGGGACGCATCGCGTGTACAGCACACCGGAGAATTCGTTCTGGTGTTGTGTAGGCAGTGGATTTGAGAGTCATGCCAAATATGCAGAGGCTATTTATTATCATGATGAAGACGGGATATTTGTGAACCTGTTCATACCTTCCGAGGTGAAATGGCCTGAGATGGGCATGACCTTACGGCAGGAGACTCTTTTCCCGGAAGACGGGAAGGTCACGTTTGTGATGGGGATGGATACTCCGAAAACTTTGGCGGTGAAGTTGAGGCACCCATCCTGGAGTAAAGGTATCAGCGTGAAAGTGAATGGAAAGAAGGTAAAGGTGAACGGTAAGCCTGGTTCATATATCCGTTTGTCACGCAAATGGAAAGACGGAGACCGTATAGAAGTGGAATATGTCATGGGGGTGCATCTGGAACGTACGCCGGACGGTACGAAGCGTGGTGCGTTGTTTTACGGTCCTGTGCTGCTGGCCGGGGAATTGGGTACGGAAGGAATGCAAGAGCCTGCACCGTATTCCAATCCTGCATTGTATAATGATTATTATACTTATGACTATCATATTCCTGCGGGATTATCCGGTAAGTTGCGTTGGGACGAGAAGCGTCCCGGAAGTGTATTGCAACGTAAGGGGAAGGCTTTGGAGTTTGTCACTCCTGATGGTGTGACCGTAAAACCTTTATACGACGTGCATCGTCAACGTTATGTCGTATACTGGGATTTGCTGTAATGCAGATGTCTTGCTTCAATGATGTATAAATAAAGGAGAGCGTATCGGAATGTGGTTCATCAGATACGCTCTCTTTTTAGTCAACCTCAGCTAATTCGGTTGGTTGTTTATTCGGCTGTCACTTCGATGACGCGGCTGTGCAATTTGTTGCCTGTAAAGAGGTTCAATCCCACGTTCATCAGGTATTCTCCCGAATAGGTCTTGTTGTTGCCCTCTAATGAGGAGTTCTGGCCGGGCATCATGTTGATTTCTTTCACGCGGTATTTCCTGTTGGCATCCAAACCGTCTAACCGGGTGTTGTAACGCTTGTCACCGAAGCGCGGATAAATGTCGAAAGCGAATATGACTGCGGTCTTTTTGTCTTTGCTTACAAACTGAGTAGAGGCGTGCGGGCCGTCGTAGGGAGACACCAAACGGTACATGTCGCCTTCCATGATGGCCGGACGGAGACGTTTGTAGTTCTTCACCGCATTCTGGCAGTAGGTCAGGTCGTCGCCGCTCATGTCATTCAGTTTGATGTCGAAGCCGAGCTTGCCCATCATTGCCACATCGGTGCGGAACTTGATGCTTGCGTTGCTGTTCCATGTCGTTACGTGTGCGCAGGTAGCCTTGGCAGGGAAGAAGAATGAGTATCCGTATTGAATGAAGAGACGTTCGATGGGATCGGTATTGTCGCTTGCCCAGAATTCAGTGAAGTACTTCAGTGCTTCGTAATCGATACGGCCGCTACCTCCGGAGCATAGCATCATGGGCAGGTTGGGGTATTTAGCCTTGATGCGGTCCAATACCTTATATAATCCCCGTACATAATCCACATATAGGTGGCTCTGCTTGTTCTTCAGGTAGGGAGAGTAGATGTTGGTGATAGGGCTGTTGCAATCCCATTTGAAGAAGGCGATACCGGGGTATTTCGTCATCAGTTTGTCTACTACGCCGAACACAAAGTCTTGTACTTCGGGGTTGCTCAGGTCGAGGACCAGCTGGTTGCGGAAGTAGTATTCGTCGCGGTTGGGAAGGTGGATTATCCAGTTTTTGTGCTTTTCGTAAAGTTCACTCTTCGGGTTCACCATCTCTGGTTCTATCCAGATACCGAACTTGATACCTTTTTGGCTGGCTTCATCCACGAGTTTCTGTACGCCGTTGGGCAGTTTGTCGGCCGTTTCGTCCCAGTCGCCCAAACCCTGAGTGTCGCTGTGGCGCGGATACTTGTTGGCGAACCATCCGTCATCGAGCAGGAACATGTCTACCCCTAATTTCACGGCGTCACCCATCAGACCGCAGAGCTTTTCTTCATTGAAGTCGAAATAGGTGGCTTCCCAGTTGTTCAGTAACGTCATGCGGTCAGCCTGTCCGTCCTTGAGCTGGTATTTGCGTGCCCAGTCATGGAAGTCGCGGCTTGCCGCTCCCGTTCCGCAGTTGCTGTAGGTAAAATAAAAGTCCGGAGTGCGGAATACTTCGCCGGCGGGCAGACTATATTCTGAGAAATAGGGGTTGATACCGGCGATGACACGCAGGCCGTTCTTATTGTCAACCTCAAAGGTGAAACGGAAGTTGCCCGTCCAGCCTAATGTTCCGAGTATGACCTCGCCTTCCCGTTCGTTGGATTCCCTGTCGAGCGAGAGAATGAAGAACGGTGGGGTGAACATGTTGGCGCGTGCGCCTAATTTGGTGTCCACCACCTTTTTGCCGAAGTTAAGCGGCACCGTGCTGACATGTGCTTCATCGGCCCAGTCACCTGAAAACTCTGTCAGGTAGTACTGTGCGCGGTCGAAGTGAAGCATGGCCGAGGCATACTTCTTCAGTGCGATGGGTTTCTTTTCCTTGTGGCTGATTTCGGTGTAGGTGCGGATGATGTTTTCTTTCTGGTAGGCCACGTAGTGAAGGTTCACTGTGACGGGATACTTGTCGTCTTGCAATGCGATGATGGTTTCTTCCACACCCGGTTGTACGGTTTTCGTGTTGTGGGATACATACTTGAGCAACAATGACGGGTTGTTGTCGTTATGGCAAACTTCTACTGCCGGTTCGAAGTAGTCTTCCAGGCCGTGGGTGAGATAAATCTCGCGTCCTTGGGGAAGATGCGACAGGTCGGCATTATCATGCAGGCGTTTTCCCAAATAGGATTGATACACTCTGCCGTTCTCCGCAGTTTTCAGTACCATGCCGATACGGTCGGTATTGATTTGTATTGTCTCGTCTGCCGATGCGTACGATGCCGCCGTCAGAAGGCATAAGGATAAGATTGTTTTGATTTTCATGTGTTGATAAGAATTATGTGTGATGAATTAATATTTATATGGCCAATTATCCGAACGGAACGGGGCTACGTGAAGTTCCGACGGGGTTTGCAGGGTGCACTCAGGATTGTCGGCCCAGCCGTAACGTACAGCCACCGGTTGGATTACGTAAGGTGAGCTGACCACCACTTCTTCTCCTTCGGTATGTGCTTGTGCCGGATAGAATTTGCGGTCGGGACCTGCAAGCGTGAAGCCCTTGATGTCCTTGTCCTGCACGAACTTCTCGCCGATGGCAGGGAGCGTGAAGCGGATGCGCACGTTGCTGCCTTCCACGATGTTGTCTTTATAGACGGGAGCTTGTGCCGGAATCTTCTTGCCGTATGTATCGGCCAATGAGAGGGCACCTAAGCGGCGTGCAACTTCCTGTTTGTTTTTGGGGTGGATGTCGTTTGCCTCGCCCAGGTCGATGTTGGTCACCATGCCGGTGTGGGCCAAGTGTTGTGCTTTCGACTGTGCCTCGCGGAGGGCTGCCCACTGTGAGTCGTGCTGCACATCCTTACGCTGCAGGTAGTTGGCCAGCTGTACGAAGTAGAAAGGCATGTCCGGATTGTTGAACTGCTTGCGCCAGTCGGTGATGAGCGATTGGAACAGGCATTCATATTGTTCTGCAAAGCCTACGTTGTTGCAGCCCTGATACCAGATGACACCCTTAATGGGGTAGGACAGGCAGGGGTGTACCATGCCGTTGAAGAGGGCAGAGGGTGCACCTGAGGCTTCCGGATTGTCCGGAGCCTTGGGGAGTTCGGCCAAAGAGACGCCGATGTTGTACTTCCATTCGCCGGCCAGTGCAATGGTCTGTCCGCCGCAGCTGACGTTGATACTGTGGGCGTCGCCGGTGATGCCGCCCTCACCGCCGTTATCGGTGTCTTTGATGGCGATGACGTTGAGGCCTGCTTTCACCAGATGTCCCGGTACGGTATAGTGTCGTGGTGTGGTGTATCCCCAACCCTGTCCGACTTTCACACCGTTCCAGTAGGTGATGTCCTCGTCGTCGATGCAGCCGGGATTCAGTTGGAGATCCTTTCCCGCCCATTCGGCCGGAATCATGACGCTCTTGCGGAACCATACGATGCCGTCCAGACCGTTCAGTCCCTGCCACTCCCAGTTGCCTGGGATACTCATGGTGGGCCACTGGCTGTCGTCCACGTCGGTGGCAATCCAGCATTCCTTGCCGTTGTTCAGGCCGCGGTCCTTCTTCTCACATTTCTTCTGCCATATCTTGTGGTCCAGGTTATATTTTTCCATGATGCTCTCACGGTTGAAACCTAATGCCTCGCGCTCGGTGATGGCTTCCTGAAAGCCCATCACGTCCTTCAGTCCTTCGGCTGAGGTCCATGCTTCTGCCGGTGTGCCGCCCCATGTACAGTCGATGACACCGATGGGTATGTTGAGGTTGCGGTGAAGCTCACGGGCATAGAGGTAGGCCAAGGAGGAGAACTCAGGCACCGTGTTGGGAGAGCAGGGTTGCCATCCGCCCATATTGCTTTCCAGTTGGTCGGTGGGTGCCGCAGCTGTGTGTTTCTTGACTTGGAACAGGCGGATGTTCGGGTAGTTGGCCGCAGCTATTTCCTGTTCGTAGTTCTTGATTTTGCCCCATTCTGCCACCGGCATCTCCATGTTGGACTGTCCGGAGCAGAACCAGACCTCGCCCGACATGATGTTATCGAGCACAGTCTCTTCACCGTCAGAGAGTGTGATGTGGTAAGGACCGCCGGCCTTCGGGGTGGACACTTCCACGTTCCACTTTCCCTGTTCGTCGGCAAGGGTCTCGTACTGCTTGTTGTTCCATCCGGTGGTCACGGTGACATTCTTGCCCGGAGCGGCTTCTCCGAAAAGTTTCATGGTAGTCTTCTGCTGGACGACCATGTTGGATGTGAACAGGGCTGGCAGTACGACCTTGGCGCTTAACGGGGTTGAGATGCCGTAACAAATCATTCCAACGCAGAGCAGGGCTTTACTGTTGATGTTTTGAAAGATATTCATGATAATTATGATTTAGTAGCGGATTCCATCGGGACTGTATGTGTCCCGATGAAACCGATGTCTTATTTTACCTTATTATTATAGGGTTCTACAATCAGCTTGTAGGAATCGCCTTGCAGGAGAGCCTCGTCGAACGAAATGTCGATATGCTTGGTCTCGCCCGGCACCAAAGTGAAGTAGTTGTCGTTCATGATGGCCGGCAGGATGCGTTCGCCGTCTGTTGTGCGTACGGCCTGTACCCTGACAGCGAAAGCCACTGATTTGGTGGATTTCGGCAGTGTGATGTTGGCCTGTATCGTGGCCTTTCCGTCCTTGCGCACTAATTTGGAGGATACGTTCGGCTTGACGGCCGGCAGGTTGTTGATTGCCGTGAAGTCGGTGCGGTTGTTTCCTCTCCAGTAGTTGTTCTCGGAGATAAGTTTGCCGTTGGCATCTTTCAGAGTCAGGCGCAGGAAGTGAACGTCGCTGAGGCCTTCCGAGGGCTTCGTGCCGCCCAACACGTCCATGCTCCAGATGGAGTAGCCGTACCACCAGCCTAACTGGATGCCGAGCATGCGGACGTAGCGTGCTTCCACTTCGGGGAAGTAGCATTCGTTGATACCTTCCTTACCGTCTTCGGTGCTGTAGATTTCGCTCCAGAACTTGCCGTCGAGCGAAGTCTGAATCTTATAGGCCTTGCCGAAGGCCGCCTCGAAGTTGATGCGTACGCCACCTACGGGCTTCACACTGCCGAGGTCTACGTAAATCCATTCGTTGTCGGCGCGGAATGACGACCAGCGGGTGTCGTCCTTACCGTCGGTGATGTAGCCCGGCTCGCCCTGTGTGGTCGAGGATGCTATGGCCGGACATCCTAAAGAGAGGTTCTCGCGTTCCTGGTTGAAGTCCATCACGAAGCACTGTGCGTTGGTGTTGGACAGCGAATTTACCTTGGCCGTCTTGTGGTAGCGTGCCACGGACTTTCCATCCATGTTGTATACGGTAGCTTCTGCGGTGAGGCCTTCGTAGTCTTTGCCCGTGGTGTTCACCACCTTGATTTCCTCGGTTGCGGGGTTCCAGTAGATGTGAACCGGCTCGCAAGCCTGCTTGCAGCCCCAGTAGGCTCCGGTGAGGTCGTAATAATAGTCATAGGTCTGCCATACCATGGAGGGATATGCCGATTGGCTCATCCATGTCATGATACCCGAAGCATCGTCCCAGATGCGGTCGAGCCAGCCTTCGTAGAGTGCCTTGTTGCTCTCCAGGTTGATGAGCTGTGACTTCTTGCAGAACTCTTCGGCATCCTTTGCGCCGCCGTAGCTTTTCTCGATGGTTTCGGTGTAGCGTCCCGGAGTGGCGTTGAAGGCGCTGGGACCAAAGTAGTGCTTGTTCCACATCTCGTCAATGGGCCACCAGTTCTCCTTCGGCATGAACTTCTTGAAGCTCTCGAACGTGGGAACGACTGCCGTTCCGATTTCTGTGCGGAAGCCCCATCCGCGGTCGAAACCGCTACCTGACTTGCAGTCGGGATAGGGGGTGAAGTACCAGCGTTGGTCGTTGGCGCCCCATGGACCGCTACCGCTCAGACCGTAGTGGTTGGAACGTCCTTGGAAATAGCGGTCGCCGTGGTCGAACGTGCGGATGTTTTCGGCCATCCATCCTTCGAGGGGAGGCTCTGGTGTACCTTCGTTGTCACCGCACCATACTGCGATGCAGGGGTGGTTACGCACGCGCTTTATCTTCTCAACCATATTGTTGTTGAAGGCATTCAGGTCGTAGGGAAGCGTGGGGTTGGAGTTAATCCAGAAGTCATCCCATACCATCAGACCGTATTCATCGCAGTATTGGTAGAACTCATCGTCGGTAACCGAACCTAACCAGTTACGAATCATATTGAAGTTCATCTCCTTGTGCAGTTCGATGCGGGTCTTGTAGTCGTCTTCGCGGCAGCGCAGCATGTACTCGCTCATACCCCAGTTGCCGCCCTTGATGAATACGGGCACGCCGTTAATGTGGATGTGGAACACGCCGTCGTTCTTGTCGTAAGAGTATTTGCGGATACCGAAACGGATGTCTTTGGCCTCCGACACATTGCCGTTCTGGCTTACTTCCAACTTGCAGGTGTACAGGTTCGGCTCGCCCATGCCGTTAGGCCACCATAAACGCGGGTTGTTGACCACAAGCTGCGGATAGTAGCGTTTGTCGAACTTGATGGTTTTGGTCTCGCCTGCCTTCAGGTCAACATCCTGACTGAAAGTGATGTCGCCAGGGGTGATGACACCCTTTACCGTCACTTTGCCGTCCGCCTTGCCATGGTTGCTCACTTCGGTCTGCAAGGTGAGTTCTGCCTTGGCGCGCGACTGCAGGTCGGAACGCATCCACGGGTCGGTCAGGGTGGCTGCACCGGTGTTCTCGATCCAAACCTTGTCCGTCAGGCCGGAGTTCAGGCCCGGCACGTAAGGCATCCAGTCCCATCCTCCGCTGGAGAGGTAGTTGGGGCTTCCTTCGTTGGCCAGTGGCTTTTTGGGGATGTCTACTAAGACGGCGAGCGTGTTCGGCTCGTTGCGCTTCACCATATTGGTAATATTATAATGTCCGCGGTGCATGAATCCGTCCAAAGTACCCAGATGGTTACCGTTCAGATAGATTTCTCCCTTACGGTTGATGCCGTTGAAGTTCAACCAAATGATTTCTTTATCGAAGTTGTCCGGTACGTTGAATTCCGTGCGATACCAGAAACTGCGGTCATACTTTTTACGCTCCACTTGATGGATGTTATCACCGAAGTTCGGGTCTTTTTCCAGACCGGCTGTTACGTATGACGTAAATACAGTGCCCGGAACAACAGCTTTTACCGCCTTGTCGTTGGTATATCCTGTTTGGAACAGGTCCTGTACTTGTGTGCCAATCTCATCTTGGGGGATGACTGTCCATGAGATGCCATTGGTGCTGCTGTGCAGATACGTTTTTTGTGCTTGCCCTGTTACGGTACAGAATGCCGTGCACAAAAACATGCGAAATAGATTCTTAAGTTTCATGTTGCTGTATGTTTTGTGTTTAAGATTAACGAGAAGCCGGACTTTCTTTCATTATCCGTTTGGCATTGACTTTGAAATTTATCTAATGCAAAAGTAAGATATGAAAGAAAATCCGGCTAAAAGCGATACATCAGAAAATGCTACGTTTGAAGCATTTCTCGTATTTTAAGGATTTGTTTTATTTCCTTGGATTAAATCTTCTATATTTATTTCCTGTGTTTGTCTTGTCTTGTTGCGTATTTCTGAGACTTGTTTCTCAAAATCCTTCGGGGTCATGCCGAATTGTTTGCAGAACAGTTTACTGAAATAAGAGTGTGAATTGAATCCCACCATGTAGCAGATTTCTCCTACGCGGTATTTTCCTTCTTGTATGAGTTCAGCCGCCTTTTTCAACCGTATCAGTCTGATGAAGTCTATCGGAGACATATTGAACAGCGTCTTGATTTTGCGCAGCAGGCTGGAACGGCTCAGGCATAATTCCTCGGCCATACGTTCTACATTGAAACTTTCATCGTCAATGTTGTCGTTGATGACTTGTATGACGCGCGTCATGAAATCCTCGTCTTCCTTGCTCATTTGCATGTTCTGTACGGGGAAGAAGGGGCGTTTGGAGAAAGCCTCGCGTTCTTTTTGCCGGTTGTTGAGCAGTGAGAACACCTGTGCTTTCAGATAGTTGAACGAGAAAGGTTTCTCTATATAAGCCTCGGCACCCGCTTTGAGACCGGAAATCTTGCTGTCAAGGTCGTTTTTGGCTGTAAGGAATATCATTGGAGTATGACACAGTTCAATGTCCGACTTGACTGCTTTACACAGTTCGATACCGTTCATAACGGGCATCATGACATCGCTGATGATGAGGTCGATATGTTCTTTGTGCAGCACATCGAGTGCATCTTTACCGTTTGCGGCTGTTTCAACGATAAAGAACTCCGACAGGCGGTCTTTCATGAACGTCCGGATGTTGTCCTCGTCTTCCACAATCAGGATGCTTTTTCCTTTGTCTTTCTCTTCGGTTGGTATCCTTTCGTTGAGCGGGGAATCAATGGGTTCGAAAAGCCTGTCTTTGAGTTCATCTTCTTCCATATTGACAGGAATGGTCAGTACGAAAGCGTTATCTGCATTTGTCGTGTCCAAAGCCAGTGTACCTTTGTGGAGCAGGGCCAATGACCGTGCTAAGGCCAGTCCGATGCCTACGCCCTGTTTTTCTTTCTTTTCCTTATTATTCTGGTAAAATGCTTCGAATATCTGTTCTGCTTTCTCTGCGGGTATCTTTTCGCCGTCGCTGGTCACGGTGATTTCAAAGTTCTTTCCGCTTCGTACCAGTCGGGCGGAGATGTGATGTGTGCCGTATTTGAGCGCGTTGTTCAGCAGGTTGCTCAATATTTTGGTGATGGCTTCCTTGTCGATTCTTGCGTAGATGTCCTCTTCAAGGGTTTCCGTGACCAGTTCCTTGCCTTGATGCGTATAAGTCGGTTCAAAGCGGTTGACGGTTTCTTTCAGCAGATCGGATACGTTGACCGTCTCATAGTTCAGGGTCAGTTTGTTCGCGCCCAGTTTCTGGAAGTCCAGAAGTTGTGACGCAAGATTAAGCAGCCGGTGCGTGTTCTGTTCAATGACGAGCAGGTTTTTGAGCAGTTTGCTGTCCTTGATGTCCATCTCTCGGATAATTTCCAGCGGTCCGTTGATAAGTGTCAGCGGAGTTCGGATTTCGTGTGCGATTTCGGTAAAGAACTCTACCTTATTTTCGTTGAGTTCCTTTTGTTTCTCTATCTCGAACAGTTTCTGTTTCTCGGAGAATTGCTCGTTCTTGTGCTTCCGGTACCAGCGGAACCAGAAGGCAAAGATGGTGACACCTATGATGAAGTACAGAATGTACGCCCATGTCGATGCATACCAAGGCGGTAGGACGATGATGGTCAATGAGCGTGTGGCGTAGCCGGTATCGTCCTCACCCGTGGTGGCACGGATGTCCAGCGTATATTTTCCCGGAGAGAGGTTTGCATAGGATATGTTGTTCTCTTTTCCCGACGAGATCCACTCCTCGTTGATGGGGGACAGCTTGTAGGAGTACTCATTGGATTGCGAGGTGGAGTAAGAGAGCAGGGCGACATCCAGACTGATGTTGGCTTGGTCGTATGGCAGTACAATCTTGTCTGTTCCGATGATGCTTTGCGTCAGCGGAGAGTTCGGCGTGTGAACCGTTACCTCCTTATTAAATATGGAGAGCCTGGTGATGTAGATGGGAGATAAGGCATTCGTCTGTTCCTGCATGTTGGGGTTGAAGGAAACCAACCCTTCTATGCTGCCGAAGTAGAAATTGCCGTCGCTGCCCTTTATGGCCGACTTATAGTTGAACTGGTTGCCGTAGAGGCCGTCTTTCACGGTGAACACGCGGATATCTTTCGTGTCCGGGTTGAAGCGGACCAATCCCCGGTTGGTGCCGAACCACAGGTGCCCGTGATCGTCCTCCAGTATCTTGTAGGCCACGTCGTCGGGCATGCCTTCTTCCGTGGAGAACCGGGTGAAGTTGTCTTCTTTCGGGTTGTAACGGCAGATGCCGCCCCGGTCGGTCGACAGCCAGATGTTGCCTTTGCTGTCCTGCATGATGGAACTGACGGAATTGGAACTGAGTTGTGTACGGTCCTTTTCGTTGTAGGTGTAGTGCTTGTATTGCTTGTTCTTCAGGTCGCATTTCCAGACGCCCTTGCCCATTGTGGCGAGCCAAAACACCCCGTTTTTGTCCTGCATGATGTCGAATATCCAGCTTCCGGCCAATTCTTTCACCGGGGTGAAGTGCATGCTTCCTTTCGGGGCGTAATACAGGCCGTAGTCGGTGCCCACCCACAGCGTCTCTTGTTTGTCCACATACAAGGCATAGATGCTGTATCCGTCTAAGCTGATGTTCAGATCATCATATTTGTAGAAGTTCGTCTGTCCGTTTTTGTTCACCACCATCAGCCCGTCCTTGTACAGGCTGCAATAGGTCTTCCCGTAGAAAGAACCGATGGCGAGTGTGACGTGCGTGTCGTACTTGGAGTTCGGCGGAGAGTATCGTGTGATGTGCCGGTCTTTCAGCGACAGGATGCTGATGCCGGCATCCTCCGTTCCTATCCATATATTGCCGTCCCCGTCCTCCGTAATCTCCCTGATTCTTTTGCTGGAGAGTGTGTTCGGGGAGTAACCGGGAATGTACTTGTTGAAGTGTATGGTGCTGTTGGATAGGTAATTCACGCCTCCATACATGGTGCCAATCCATGTTCCGCCTTCACGGTCGCGGTAGCTCGAATACACGATATTGTCCGACAGGCTGCCCGGATGGAGTAGGTCTTGTCTGAAACATCTTACGGAACGTGTCTTTTCGTTCAGCACATACAACCCGTCGTATGTATATACCCATATTTCATCGCCATAGACGGCGGCACCGCGTACGAACGTATGTTTGAAGTCTTGCAGGGTGATGTCTTCCAACAGATTCTTCTTGAAGTTGTATTTCTTCATTTCCCCGTTCTGTATGGCCATGATGAGATAGTCTCCCTGTTGGCACAACGTGTTGGTTTCGATGTTCAGCAAGGAGCGTCCTGTGGCATCTTTCGTGATTTGTCGGAAGATGTTCTTTTGGCGGTCGAATTTGAAAAGGCCTGTATACCATGCCACGCTGTAAATGTCCCCGTTGTCGCAGATGCAGATGTTATGGGGTATCGGTGTCGGTTCAGGGCGGTATACATGTAGTTTTTTGTGGTCATAGCGGAAGATGCCTTGGCTGGGGATGACTATCCAGATGTTCCCGTTCTTATCCCGCTCGAATTGTGACACCCATGTGGTAATCATCTCTCCTTGTGCCGTTTTCAGGTCGAAGAATGAGAAAACGTCGGTGATGGGGTCGTACCGGTAAACTCCTTCGTCCGTTCCCACCCATAGGGTACGTTCATTTTCTTCGAACAGCGCCGATATGTTATGGTTACTGCGGTTGAGTGTATAGTCGTTGCAGTTGAACTGCACCACGGATTTACCGTCGTAACGGTTCAGGCCGTTTTTGGTTCCGAACCACATGAAACCGTAACTGTCCTGTATGATGGCCTTTACGTTACTTTGCGACAGTCCGTTCTCGTTATTGATATGTACGAACGAGTAATTCTGCATATCCTGCGCAAGTGCGTGCGACAGGCAGAAACAGCACAGGCCGAGAAGCATGCTGAGGAAGAAAGGCTTGTTCATGTGTCTTTTATGAATAGATTTCCTTGCAAAATTAATAAAATATACATTCAAACACATACTTGTCGGCTATAAAAGTGGTATCGGAGGTGTGTTCTCCCACACAGTATGGCGGGTGTATTCGTCAAATTTTGCCACAAATGCTTCAAAAGGTCGGTCGGGCTCCGT
The DNA here is from genome assembly GCA_900548345.1 of uncultured Paraprevotella sp. Classification (GTDB taxonomy): domain Bacteria; phylum Bacteroidota; class Bacteroidia; order Bacteroidales; family Bacteroidaceae; genus Paraprevotella. The sequence goes on from URKA01000011.1 coordinate 19,775, forward strand.
CTTTTATAGATTAAGGATGATTGTTTGCATTTCCAGTCATACTATCTTTCTATATTTGCGTTGAATAACAAAATCTGATATGATGAATATGAAGAAACTATTGAAACCTGTCGTGTTGTGCTTGTTTTGCTGGACGTTGTCTCTTGCGTTCGCTCAGAAGCCTGTGTTGTGGTATGACAAGCCGGCCGACGAATGGATGAAATCATTGCCGGTAGGAAACGGTCGCGTGGGAGCCATGGTTTTCGGCGATGTGGATGAAGAGACTGTGGCATTGAACGAATCGAGTATGTGGGCCGGGGAATATGACCCAAATCAGGAGAAGCCTTTCGGACGTGAGCGTCTGGATGCATTGAGAAAATTGTTCTTTGAAGGAAAAATCGAAGAAGGCAACCGGATTGCCGGTGCTGAGTTGGTCGGTACGCCTCATTCCTTTGGTACCCATCTCCCTATCGGGGACCTGAAGATAAAGTTCGACTATCCGGAAAATGCGGATGTGACGGACTATCGTCGTGAGTTGAATATGGAGAATGCCGTTGTAACGGTAGATTTCAAGAAAGGAAAGACGGCTTATCACCGTGAATACATTTCTTCCAATCCTCAGGATGCCGTGGTGATGAATTTCACTGCCAACAAGAAGGGGGCGGTTTCGTTCGAGATGGGCATGAGCATGATTACGGCGGCAAAAGTGGAGGCCAATGGTGCTGAGCTCGTGTTCAACGGACAGGCTCTTTTCCCGAACCAGGGAAAAGGTGGCGTGATGTTCCAGGGACGTGTGCGCGTAAAAACAACCGGCGGTACTGTGGAGTCAGACGGTCAGACGGTGCGTGTGAAGAATGCCGATGCGGCCATGATTGTGGCCGATGTGCGTACGAATTTCAAGAACGACGGTTACAAGGCGTTGTGTGCCGCTACGGTAGATAAGGCGGCTGCAAAACCGTTTGTCGAGATGAAGAAAGCGCACATCGAAGATTATGCGCCATTGTTCGGCCGTGTGTCTCTGGCATTGGGTGCGGAACGGAAGGACGACCTGCCCGTTGACCGCCGTTGGCAGTTGTTGCGCGAGGGACAGAAAGATGCCGGCTTGCAGGCACTCTTCTTCCAGTACGGGCGTTATCTGCTGATTGCCTCTTCGCGTGAAAACTCTCCTTTGCCGGTGGCATTGCAGGGATTCTTCAATGACAACTTAGCATGTAACATGTGCTGGACGAGCGACTACCATCTGGATATCAATACCGAACAGAACTACTGGATTGCCAATGTGGGTAACCTTGCCGAATGTCACACTCCCTTGTTTACATATATTGCCGACCTTGCCCGTCACGGCGCGAAGACAGTGAAGACTGTTTACGGCTGTAAGGGATGGACGGCACACACCGTAGCGAATATCTGGGGATTTACCGCTCCTTCCGAAGGTATGGGCTGGGGCTTGTTCCCTTGTGCCGGTTCATGGATAGCTACACACTTGTGGACACAATACGAGTATACGCTTGACAAAAAGTACCTGGCTGATACTGCCTATCCTTTATTAAAAGGAAATGCCGAATTCCTGATGGATTTCATGGTAGAAGACCCCAATACGGGCTATATGGTGACTGGACCGTGCGTTTCTCCCGAAAACTCGTTTGGTTATAAAGGACAGCATTTCGGTGCATCCATGATGCCGACTTGCGACCGTGTATTGTCCTATGAAATCCTGACCGCTACGGCAAAGGCTGCCGATATCTTGGGTGTGGACAAGGATTTTGCCGACAGCATCCGTGTGGCGCTGGCCAAGTTCCCGCCGATACGTATCAACAAATACGGCGGTATCTGTGAGTGGTATGAAGATTATGACGATGTGAACCCGAACCACCGTCACACTTCTCACCTGTTGTCGTTCTATCCTTATAATCAGATTACAATGGAGAAGAATCCGGAACTTTCCGTAGCGGTAGAGAAGACAATCGACCGTCGTCTGAATGCCGAGGGATGGGAAGATACGGAATGGAGCCGTGCCAATATGATATGCTTCTACGCACGTTTGAAGAATGCCAAGAAAGCTGAGGAAAGCATCAATATCCTGTTGAGCGACTTCGCCCGTGAGAATTTGCTGAGTATCTCCCCGAAGGGCATTGCCGGTGCGCCGTACGACATTTTCATCTTCGACGGTAATGCTGCCGGAGCCGCAGGTATCGCCGAGATGCTGGTACAGGGACATGAAGGTTATGTGGAATTGTTGCCTTGTCTGCCCGAAGAATGGAAAGACGGTAGTTTCAGCGGTCTTTGTGTGAAAGGTGGCGCCGAGGTTTCTGCCGAATGGAAGAACGCTTGCATCAAAAAGGCATCTTTGAAAGCTACTGCCGACGGATTGTTCCGTTTGAAGGTTCCTGCAGACCGTACTTATACCGTACTGCTCAACGGCCGCAAGGCAGTCCAGAACCTGGATGACGCACATTGTGTGGTGATGTATTTGAAAAAAGGAGATATAATGGAAATTAAGTAAAAATAGCGATGAAAAGGACATTTTTTGCAACTTTAGCCGTTTGTTCACTGGTTGGTGGACTTCATGCGCAGGATTGCGCACAATATGTGAATCCTTTTATCGGAACCGGTGCGGTGGCGCAGAGTCTGAGCGGGAACAACTATCCCGGTGCTACAGTTCCTTTCGGATTGGTGCAGCTTTCTCCCGATACGCGTGAGGCGCCGGACTGGGCACAGGCTTCGGGCTATGATTACAACGACCGCACGATTTTCGGGTTCTCTCATACCCGTTTGAGTGGAACTGGTGCTTCCGATTTGATTGATATCCTGATGTTGCCCATGACAGAGAACCGTCAGGAGTCGAGATTCAGTCATGACAAGGAGGAAGCCGTACCGGGCTATTACAGTGTGTTGTTGCAGGACGACAGCATCCGCGCGGAACTGACCGCTACGGAGCGCACCGGTGTTCACCGTTATACTTATTATGACAAGAGCAAGAACGCAAAGATATTCTTTGACTTGAACCATTCTGCGAACAAGGGCAGTTGGGGACGTCGCATCATTAATTCACAGATTCGTGTGGTAAGTCCCACTGTCATTGAAGGATACCGTATCATCACCGGTTGGGCGAAGATGCGTAAGATTTACTTCCATGCAGAGTTCTCCGCTCCGATTGTTGCTTCCGAGATGAAGAACGGTGACAAGACTTATAAGGATGTGGCTGTGGTGAACGGTACGGACCTGAAGGCCGTGTTCGACTTCGGGCGGCAGGATGTGGTGGAATGCAAGGTGGCATTGTCGCCTGTTTCCATAGAGAATGCGCGTCAGAACGGACAGGTTGAAGTGGCAGGAAAAGCCTTTGACGACATCAGGCGCAATGCGTATGCCCAGTGGAACAAGGAGTTGGGCAAGATTAATATCAAAGCCGGTGAGACAGAAAAGGAGATTTTCTATACGGCACTTTACCATTCCATGATCCAGCCGAATGTCATGTCTGATGTGAATGGCGACTACATGGCGGCAGATTACTCCGTACGACGGGTGAAATCGGGAGAGAAGCATTACACGACCTTCTCTTTATGGGATACATACCGTGCCGCACATCCCTTGTATACCATTATCGAGCCGGAACGTACGGCAGATTTTGTGAACAGTATGGTCCGTCAGTATGAGTACTACGGTTATCTGCCCATCTGGCAGTTGTGGGGGCAGGACAATTACTGTATGATTGGCAATCATGCCGTTCCTGTGGTTGTGGATGCTATCCTGAAAGGAATCCCCGGCATCGACAGGCAGAAGGCTTATGAAGCAGTCAAACAGAGTCTGACAACCTCACACCTCAATTCACCTTTCGAGGTATGGGACCAGTATGGTTATATGCCGGAAGACCTTCAGACCCAGTCCGTATCCATCACGTTGGAACAGAGTTTTGACGACTGGTGTGCCGCGCAGTTGGCTGAATCTATGGGCAAACGGAAGGATTATGAGTTCTTTGCCAAACGTGCGGCAAACTATCGCAACCTGCACAATCCCGACACGCGTTTCTTCCAGCCGAAGAACAGCAAAGGAGAGTGGATATTGCCTTTCGACCCCTGTAAATACGGTGCCAACGGCGGCTATCCTTTTACAGAGGGCAATGCTTGGCAGTATTATTGGTATGTTCCTCAGAATGTGCCCGATCTGATAGCTCTGACAGGAGGTAAGGATGCGTTCTGCAAGAAACTTGATGAGTTCTTCACTTCTTCCGAGACCAGCGGCGAGAAGAACGACAATGCGTCTGGATTCGTAGGTCTGTATGCCCATGGCAATGAACCGAGCCATCATGTGGCATATCTTTATGCCATGGCCGGACAGCCGGCAAAGACACAGCAGCTTGCCGACCACATCAAGCGTACGCTCTACAACACCTCTTCGTCCGGTTATGCCGGAAATGACGATTGCGGTGAGATGTCCGTATGGTATGTTTTCTCGGCTTTGGGCTTCTATCCTGTGAATCCGGCATCCGGAGAGTATATACTCGGCAGTCCGACGGTGGACAATGCCGTGATAACCCTGCCCGGAGGAAAAGCATTCAATATTGTAGCCAAACGTAAGTCTTCCGATGCGATTTATGTGGAGAGCGTGAAACTGAACGGACGCAAGTTGACGGGCTGTGTGCTGCCTCATAAAGACATTATGGCGGGCGGAACTTTGGAATTCGTCATGTCGGCGAAACCGAAAGGCAAAACACTTAAACTGAACTAAACTGAATTAAACGTGGGGCTTTTAAGTCGGCTGCCGGGACGCAAGTATTGGATAGGATAGATAAGTTCCTTATGGATATTGGAAGGACGCTGTGCACGGTTTTAGATGGAAAAGGCATTCAAACTATAAACAAAAGTTTTGTTTTTAAAAATAAAAGTTTTATTTTCAAAAATAAAATCACTGTTTTCATAAACAAAACTTTTATTTATAGAACTAATCAGTTAGAACGCAACTTTTCGTCAGTACAATGAATGGAATATAACGGGGTGAGGGGCGTCAAGAGGGTAAATGAGAGTGTCCCGTTTACACCCATAATGGGCGTTTTTTGCTATTCATAAACGTTGAAAAAACCCGTTTTCATCGTTTTTTGCGTAGATGATTCGTTTGTTGCAATAATGCATCATTTCTTTTATTTTTAGAAGCATCTATTAACATACCTTTGCAGCGCAAACTGTATTTTTGTAGTGTCGGAAGCGTGTGAAGACAAGAGGGACAGACGCTCCGGCCGATGAAAAACAAGAGTACAAATATCTAATACCAATAACAAATGCATGCAAAAAGTAGAATTTTGACGTCGGGCGTTTGCTTGTGCCTTATGCTGGGCCTTCCTCTGCTCAATTCGTGCAAGGACGACTACATGTATGACGACAAGGAACCCGACTGGCTGAACGGAACGCTTTACCAGTATCTTGAGAAGGACGGGAATTACCGTGCATATAAGGCACTGGTGGATGATTTGGGTTATGCCGACATGTTTGGCCGAACCGGAACCTTGACGATTTTCCCTGCCACGGACGAGGCGTTTGCCCGTTATTTCGCAGCTCAGGGGAAGACGGGTGATGTGGAACAATTGGTGCACGGATTGCCTGAGGTTTCCAAGAAGTATTTGCTCAACGCCTCGATGCTGACCATGACCTGTCTGGCCCATCAGCTGTCCAATGTGGAGTCGAGCGACATCGGCGGTGGTGAGGGTATGGCCTTGCGGCATAATACGGCCCTGACCTATCTGGACAAGGTGCCCTATGTGGAGGCTGCCAATCTGCCGAAGAACGAGTTCTGGGCCAAGGTTGCCGCGAAAGGCGGAACATATCTGGCCGACAACGGAGTGCGTCCCATGGTGCACTTCACTCCGCAGTTTTATGCCAACTCCAATCTCCTTCCCGAAGATTGGGACGTGATTGTCAAGGGTAATGCCAATATGCCCTATGACGGCAGGGGAATGTACATCAACAGCAGCCACGTGACTCCGGAGAATGTGGACATGATTTGCGAGAACGGTTACATCCATTCGCCCCAGGACGTGGTGGAACCGCTGGACAACATGGCGGAGGTCATTGCCCGCGAGCCGGTGATGTCGCGTTTCTCTTCGCTGTTGGACAAGTTCTCCTTTCCTTATTATGATGGAAACATCGACCGTCAGGTACGCATCAGTAAGGGCCTGCCCACGGAAACCGACGACAGCCTTGTTTTCATGAAGCGTTATTTCAACCGTATCGACTATTCGTCCGATCCGAACGGAAAGATTGACGTGCCGTCTTACGGCATGTTGCTTTACGACCCCGCCGACAACCAATGGGGCGGCAATACGGACATGGGGGCCATCTTCGTGCCCTCCAACGACGCGCTGGAAGAATACTGGAACTCGCCCGAAGGTGCGTTCCTCCGCGACAACTACGAAAGTCTCGATGCTGTGGCCACGGACGTGATTTCGGCTTTCCTGCAGAATCACCAGCGCACGTCGTTCAAGGGCTCCTATCCCCACACGTGGGACATCATGACCGACCCGACAGGTCTGGAGATGGGCGTGAAGAAAGATGACGTGATACGCACTTACATGGCCAACAACGGCGTGGTATATCTGACGAACCGTGTGTTCGCGCCCGTGGATTACCAAAGTGTCTATGCACCGGTGCTGGTATCGGCACAGACGTCGCTCCTGAGTCCCATTATCAAGAACGAGCAGGATGACGACTACAACATGAAGTATCACTTCTACCTGCGTTCCTTGGACAACCGTTACAACCTGTTGGTGCCCACCGACGAGGCCATGAAATATTACCGCGACCCGCTGAGCTGGTCCATCTATGCCAATACAGGCCGGGGAACGCGCGAAATCTGGTCGTTCCGCCTGTCCAACGGTATTGTGGTGGCTGATGTATACGCCGCCAACGCCGACGGTACGAAAGGAAACTTCATCCGTACGGAGGAGGACCGCTGGACCATCAACAACCGTTTGCAGGACATTCTTGACCTTCACATCGTGGTGGCCGACAGCGAGACCAACCCCTATTCGAACTATATCGACAACGGTTCGCTGGATTTCCTCATGACCAAGGGCGGTTCTTTGCTGATGCCGGAAGGCACCGGCGAGGGCGTTACGGTGAAGGCCGGCGGTGAGATTGAGTGCGAATTGGAGCCTGCCCACGTCGTGATGAACGAGAGTGGCGACCGCAAGGCCTATTACCAGATGGAGAATGGTCATACCTTCTTTATCGACAAGATTCTGCAAGACCCGTTCAAGTCGGTTTACACCACCATGCAGGAGCAGCCCAAGTTCGGGAAGTTCTTCGCGCTTTTGGTCGGTGACGAGGATGTGATGGCCGATATCCATGCAGACAAGAAGAACCCGGACATCGTGTCCATCTTCGGCAATCAGGCCGGCGACAAGTCGATAGGTGTGGGCATGACCGTGTCTACGTTCCAGAACTACCGCTATACGGTGCTTGTTCCTACCGACGAGGCACTGGACGCGGCATTTGCAGCCGACCCCAATCTGATGACCTGGGAGCAAATCAAGCAATGGATTGGCATGCACCCCGGTGATGTCAACGGTGCTGCCGAGAAGGTGAGATATTTGCTGGAGTTCCTGCACTACCACTTTATCGATGCCATGTTGCCTGTATCTTCAAAGGCTGTGGTGGACGGCGAATACGAGACGGCCGCACGCCGTGCCGTGGGTGTCGGTTATACGCCCATCCGTGTCACGGGTAGCAACGGACAGCTGACTTTCACCTGCACCGTCAATAACCAGAAGGCTAATGTGATTACCGCAGACCCCGCCTGCTACAATCTGCTGACGCGCGACATCATCGCCAACAACAAGACCCTGAATGATGCCACGCAGATTCTGGCATCGAGCCGTGCCGTCATCCACTTGGTAGACCGTGCGCTGAATTACCACAAATAATAAAAATACAATCAGATATGAACAAGATAAGATTTATTTTGCTTCTTGCGGTGCTGTTCTGCACCCGGATGGCGTTCGCCCAAGGCGGTGCCATCGTCACGGGTAAGGTCTTTGCCGACGATGAGCCTGAGGGGTTTATCGGAGCCACGGTCATAGAGGTGGATAAGAACGGACGTATCTACTCCTCCGCCCTGACGGACTTCAACGGAAACTTCTCCTTGAAGATTAAGAACCCCAACAATGAGTTGACCTTCTCTTATGTAGGTTACAAGAAGAAGAGCCTGCCCATCGGCGCACGCCGTAAGTTCGACGTGAAGCTGGACTTGGCCAATGTGATGAAGGAAGTCATGGTGAAGGCTTCCAAAATGACTGGCGGAAGCGGTGGCTTGTCCATCCCTGAGCGCGAGTTCTCCGGTGCCATGCAGAAATTCGACACCAAGATGCTTGAAGGTATGTCGGTAGCCTCTATCGATGATGCCTTGCAGGGACGTATCGCCGGTCTGGACATCGTGGCCAACTCCGGTGACGTGGGTAGCGGTTCCGTCATGCGTATCCGTGGTGTCACCTCCATCAACGGTAACACCCAACCCCTTATTTTGATGAACGGCGTGCCGTTCGAGAGCAACCTTGACGGCTTCGACTTCGCGTCGGCCGACCAGGAGAAGTTCGCACAGCTGTTGAGCATCAGCCCTGATGATATTGCCGAAATCGCCGTGTTGAAGGACGGTGCGGCCTGTGCCATCTGGGGTGCACGCGGTGCCAACGGTGTCATCGACATCAAGACCAAGCAAGGTGTGACCGGTCCCACGCGCGTGAACTATACTTACCGCTTCTCAGGCTACAAGCAGCCTTCCGGTACGACGCTCCTTACGGGCGACCAGTTCACGTCCATGCTGAAAGAGGCTTATCGCAACCGCAACAACCAACAGTGCGACATCCCCGAACTGAACTACATGTCGGATTTGTTCCTCACCCGTTACGGTACGGCGCAGGACTATCCCAACTATATCAACAATACCGACTGGGTGGACGCCGTGACGCAGTTCGGTGTGACCCACGACCACACCCTGGCTATCAGCGGTGGTGGCGACAAGGCCAAGTTCCGCGTTTCGTTGGGCTTCTTCGACCAGACCGGTACGGTTATCGAGCAGGAACTGAAGCGCTTCTCCAACCGTATGAACTTAGAGTATGCCGTGTCTTCACGCTTGAAGTTCTTCGCCGAGTTTTCCATGACTTATACGAACAACGACAAGAACTACCAGGACGACGGTTACGGGCAGGACAACCTGCTGAACATCGCGCGCAAGCGTATGCCGAACATGTCCATCTTCCGCAAGACCATCGACGGCGCGGATACCGATGTCTACTTCGGCATGAGCCAGAACTCCGCCCTGATCCAGACTTTCGGCGGTAACCTCCCCGACGGCGGTACGTATGCCATGCACCGTAACCCGGTGGCTTATGCCAAGTTGGCTTCCAACAAGCAGAAGAACATGCGTATCATGCCGACGCTGCGCCTGCAGTACGACCTGCTTGATCCGGCCGGCGACTCCAAGTTGCGCTACTCCGGTTACGTGAAGTTCGACTCTGAGAACAACCGTGACGAGCGTTTCCTTCCGCGCGACCTGACCACCCAGAACTGGAACAGTGACGATGTGAACAAGGCCTATTCACGTGAACAGGAGGCTTTGTCCATCTATACCGACCACAATATCACGTGGCAACCCTACATCAACGACAACCACTCCGTGACACTCTACGGAGCCTGGCAGATGGACGTGTACCACTCACGCTACCAGGAATTCCAGCGTAGCGGTCTGGCTTCAACGGATGCTACCGACGTGGCCAACTTGGGTCGTACCATCAACGGTTTCGCCAGCAGCCGTAGCGAAGGCCGCAACATGGCTGTCCTGTTGCAGGCCCACTACATTGCCCTGAACCGTTACATCCTTGATGTGTCTGCCCGTTGGGATGCCAGCTCACGCTTCGGTACGGCCAACCGTTGGGGACTCTTCCCCTCTGTCTCCGGTAAGTGGATTATCACCGAGGAGAAGTTCATGGAAAAGACAAAGAGCTGGCTGTCTGAAGCCGCGCTTCGTCTGAGTTGGGGTGTGACGGGTAACAAACCGAGCTATGAATACCTTTATTATAGCAAATACTCCAATTATGGTACCGGCTACCTGAGCATGCCGGCCATCAAGCCGGAGAACCTGCAGCTGACCAACCTGAAGTGGGAACGCACCTCGGCCTATAACCTGGGTGTTGACCTCAGCCTGTTCGATTACAGATACCACTTGGTAGCCAATGTCTACCACCGCCATACCGAAGACTTGTTGTTTGAGAATCCTAGTATTCCGTCTTCTACCGGTTTCGGTTCCGTTTCATACCTCAACAGCGGCACGATGGACAACGACGGATGGGAGTTGGAGTTCAGCACCAACAACATGGTTAAGAAAGGAGACTGGAGCTTAGACCTCACGTTGAACTTCTCCAATTACCGCAACACCATCAAGGAGATGGACGACCTTGTGCTCAACGCATGGAACAAGGACTTCGACCATAACAACGGTTCTTACCTGAAACGTATCCAGATGAACAACTCCATGGGTTCTATCTATGGCTTCCGTTACAAGGGTGTTTACCAGTATGATACTTACCAGCCCGACAATCCGTCGGCTACCGCGCCTGTCGTACGCGACGTCAATGGCAATGTCGTGTTCGACTCCCGTGGCAAGACCATCCCGATGTATTTCTGCTATGGTCAGGAGAACTACAAGTTCCGCGGCGGTGACGCCATCTACGAGGATATCAACCACGATGGTACCATCGACGAACTGGATATCGTTTACTTAGGTAACTCCAATCCGAAGTTTGACGGAGGTTTCGGTGCTACCTTGCGTTGGAAGCGCTTCACGTTGAATGCCTTCTTCAACTACCGTGTGGGTGGTAAGGTCATCAACTTGGGCCGTATGAATGCAGAAAACATGTACTATCCTTACAACCAGAGCGCATCCGTAAACTGGCGTTGGCGTAAGGACGGCGACGTGACCGAGATTCCCCGTGCCCTCTATAACGCCGGTTACAACTGGTTAGGTAGCGACCGTTTTGTGGAAGACGGATCGTTCCTGCGCTTCAAGCAGTTGACGCTGACTTACTCTTTCGACCCGAAATTGTTGAAGAAGGCGCACCTGAACGCATTGAACCTCTCCCTCACGATGAACAACCTCTGCACGTTCTCCAAGTACACGGGAGCAGACCCCGAAATCTCTCCGGCTTTGAGCGGAGACTATGTGGGTATCAGTGCGGATAGCAACCGTACGCCGCGTTCACGCTACTTTACGTTCAGTTTGACTGTGGGTATTTAAACTTAAACAAGAGTAAACATGAAAAATATATTTTATAAGATAGGCCGTTTGACATTGTCGCTCTCATTGTTGGCGGGAGCTGCTTCATGTGACGATTGGTTCACGGTGATGCCCGATACGGCGATGGTTGCCGAGGACTTCTGGAAGGACAAGACGGATGTGGAATCCGAATTGGGTGCCTGCTACCGCAGCATGCTCGACGGCGGCTTTGTCGGACGTCTGATAGCCTGGGGCGAGGTTCGTTCGGACAATGTGCTGTACAACAACCCCGATAAGGATACGCAAGACTTGATGGAACTGAATATCAAGCCCACCAACGGTTATACCGACTGGGGAAATTTCTACAAAACCATCAACTACTGCAATGTGTTGATACAGAAAGCGCCGCAAGTGCAGGCCAATGATCCCGACTTTACGGAGGCTGACCTCAAAGGTTATATGGCCGAGGCCAAGGCCATCCGTGCGTTCTGTTACTTTACGCTGGTGCGTACTTTCCGCAATGTGCCTTTCATCACGGAGCCTTATCTGGACGACACGCGTGATTATCAGGTGGCGCAGACCGACGGCGACGAGATTCTGCGCACCTTGCTGGCTGACCTCCAGACCGTGGAGGACGGCGCGACGGTGCTTTTCGAAGAGAACCTGTCCTACACCAAGGCACGTGTGACGCAAAAGGCACTCTGGACACTGATGGCCGACATGTATCTGTGGTTGGGTGAATATGGCAACGCAGTCACTTATTGCGACAAGGTGCTGACCACGACATCCAATCCCGTGCAATTGGTGAAGTCCGTCAACTACTTCAACACTGTCTTTTATAACGGCTTCTCTCATGAGAGCTTGTGGGAGTTGCCTTTCGACAGCAATACGGGTAATGACGACATGAACAACTTCTATGGCGGTTCTACCAATACGGCACCCCGTCTGATTGCTTACGGCTACCGTGACAACCTCTTTACCGACCGGAATATGGACCTCCGTTATATCGGTTCTTTCTGGAGATACAGCGGAGACGACGAACGTGAGGTGATTCACAAGTACGTGTCTTATAGGAGAAGCATTTCATCGTCGGTAAGTACGAATGATTTCAGTCGTGGCGATACCCGCCAGCGCCATTGGATTCTTTACCGCATGGCCGATGTCTATCTGATTAAGGCCGAGGCGTTGGCTTGCGAAGGCAACCTGGTGGATGCCGCCGAGGCAGCTGCCGAAGTATACGACCGTGCCACGCAGTCTCAGGGTACCCGTACGTTTACGACTTCATCCCAAAGCCAGCTGCTTGACGAGATTCAGGACGAGCGCAGGCGTGAGTTCCTGTTCGAGGGCAAGCGCTATTTCGACCTCATGCGCCGTTTGCGCCGTACCGGAGACATTCAGGACATCGTCAACAACTATCTGTCTGTCCGCTACAAGCAGATGAAGATGGAGCAGTCTGTGTATAGCAGCAAGCTGAGTTCCATTGCAGCTTTCTATCTTCCCATCAATGAGAATGAGTTGAAGCTGAACACGCTGTTGGAGCAGAATGAGTTCTACAAGACATCTAACGATTTTTCTAAAAACTGATAAGTATGACAACTTTGAATATGATAAACAGATGGTGTAAGTGGGCCGCCACGGCGCTGTGCGTTGTCGGCATGTCGGTCTTGCCCGTAAGTTGTGACAGCGACGACCTTGAAGAAGGGGCCATGTACACCTTTACCGGACAGACGGTGGCTTCGTTCTGTGAGGAGACACCTGAATTGTCCATGTACTACACCTTTTTGCAACGTACCGATAACCTGACGTTGTTGGGCGTATACGGGCATTATACGTGTTTCGCACCGACCAATGAGGCCGTGCAGGCTTTCTTGGACAAGTACGGTGTGACCCTTGAGACCATTCCTGAGGACATGATGAAAAAGATAGTGTACAACAGCTTGATTCGTAGCGATGGCACTACCTACTTGACCGATGAGTTCCCCGACGGAGCTTTAGGACAAGTGTCCATGGCCGACCGTACGGTGAGCGTCTCTTTCAATACGGCGGAAGACGGTACGCGAGAGATATGGATTAACGGTCAGTCGAAAATCATAGGTGCCAACAACGAGGTACACAACGGTGTGGTACACGTGGTGGATGCCGTACTGGAGCCTTCCGAAAAGACCCCGATAGAGGTCATCGCGGACCACGAAGTATTCAGTCTTTGGTATGAGGCGTTCCTTGCGACCGGCATTTACCACCGGATGGAGGCCATGTACGACGAGTCGTATGTGAACCCTTACGAGGACGGTGTGTTGTATTACAACTATCCGGGCTGGCCGCCGTTCAAGTGTCCCGACAAGTTGAAGCTGTGCTACACCATCTTTGCGGAGACCAACGATGTATTGGCCGCTGCCGGCATCACCTCCTTGGAGATGATGGAGGATTATGCACGTCAGTACTACGGCAACGAGCATATAGGCGACTATTCTAACCCGGAGAACCCCTTGTATAAGTTCATCGCTTACCATATCCTGGACCGTCAGTTGCTGACCAACGAACTTATCTACACAGGTAGGCTGACCACTTCGAAGTGGGCTGCCGAGAACTGCGAGTATTACGAGACACTGCTGCCTTACCATATTATCGTGGCTCAGGCACCTGCAGCCATCGGTGACGGAAACAATCGTATCAACCTGCGCCGTGACGGAAGCTATGTGAAGTATTCCACCGAACGTGGCATGTACAATATCGCAGGCCGTAACTGTGTGGTTCACGCACTCGACAATATGTTGGTTTACGATGAAAACGTGATGAGGAACGATGTGTTGCACAAGCGTATCCGTTTCGACTTCTTCGCCTGCGCTCCGCAGTTCACGAACAATGGCATGCGTTGGACGTTGACGGATTTGGGCGGCGTTTATGGCGGTTATACCGTATCGCCCGATTATTGCGGCAAGTACTTTACGTTCAACGATGCCGGTGTTTGCCTGTTGTGGGCGAGCGAAGGCTGGAGTGCTTATCAGGAAGATGAGATTAACATGAAGGAAAGTTTTGACTTTACCGTACGCCTCATTCCGGTTCCGCCTGGGGAATACGAGCTACGCGTAGGCTACCGTGCCGAGAGTTGGCGTGGTATGTCGCAACTCTTCGTGGACGGCGAGATTGCCGGAACGCCTGTTGACCTGCGTATCGGTGATAAGGAAAACGACCCGCGTGTGGGCTGGCAGAAGGATTCCGAGACCTCGGACGACGGTGTGGAGAACGATAAGCTGATGCGTAACCATGGCTACATGAAGGCGCCTGAGTCTATCTGGTGCTTCCAGAATGGTGGTACTACATTGCGCAACATGTATCAGGCTCTCCGTATCATCGTGGGACGTTACGACTGGCGCGGCGGCTATGGCGAACACTTCCTGCGTGTGCGTTCAGTCGACTTCCAGGGAAAGGAGTTCAGCTGCGACTACATTGAGCTGATACCTGTAGACATGATAAAGGATGAAGACCGTGGTTAATCAATAAATCTCAGCAGATATGAAATTAGACAGATATATAAATGGTGTCGCTTGCTTGTGTGTGGTGGGTTTGGCCTCGCTGGCATCGTGTAGCGACGAATGGAACCAACACTATGAGACTAACGGCTGCGTTCCGGATGTGAGCCTGATGGACCTTCTCCGTCAGGACAGCCGTTTGCAGAAATTTTGCCAAATCGTGGAAAAGACGCAGGAAGATACGTTGCTGACTTCCTCCCAGACCTATACGGTTTGGGCTCCGCAGAACGAGGCGCTCGAAGGCGTGGACATGAATGATATGGATGCGTTGCGCCGCTTGGTGCGCAACCATATCGGACGTTACACCAACCCTACGTCCACCTCACCCGACGAGCAGATTCACATGCTTAACAACAAGATTATGTCGTTCAAGAATGCGAGCCAGTATATGGACGCATCCATCGCGGAGGGCAATTTAGTGGCACGCAACGGGGTGCTTCACGTGATGAAGGACCAGATACCCTATCGTCCGAATGTGCTGGAGCGTATTGCCAACGACCCGGACTACTCGAAGGTGTATGAGTTCATTACCCGTTGGACGTACCGGAAGTACGATGCCGGTTTGAGCACCACCTACGACTCCGTATATGTGGACTACAATCCCATGATGGTGGACAAGGTGTATGGCATCGGCCATCTGAATGTCGAGGACTCCCTCTACACAGTGATTCTTCCCGACAATGCGGCGTGGGACGAGGCTATGACGCGCTTGAAGCCTTACTTCAAGGCCGGCGCCAAACTGAAGGGAGACGACTTGAAGGCCTATCAGGACTCAGTCAGTGAGTCTCGTGCCGGACAGGCCATCCTTTCCGGTCTGACTTTCTCCGCACGCAAGTTCCAGACCGCGGAAGGCGACTTCATCGAGCCGACAGTGTACGACTCCCTGTTCACCGTGGACCGCCACCTATTATATAAGGAGAACCTTCAGACCTATTTCAACGGTTACGAGCGTGAGAAAGTCTCTAACGGTTGGGTTTACTTAGCCAAGGGACACCTCAACATGGCCGACACCTGCACGTGGAACCCCACGATTGAGATAGAAGGCGAGAACTTCGGCGACGTGAAGTCGGATGAAGGTGTGTCTCCCAATGTGCGCAGCATCACGTCGGACAGTTATGTGCGCGGCGTGAGCAACAACTCATACCTGGAGATTACGCCTGCCGACAACACCCACGGCGCGACCTTCCAGTTCTGGCAGGTACTTTCCGGCAAATATGAGATATGGGTGGATTATCTGCCTCCTATCGTTGATGGTATGACCCAGAAGGCTCGTGGCGACTATACTTTCGCTTATACGACGGACGAAGGCACTGCGCCCCGTACTCCGCAGAAGACCTTCCGCGACAACAACTATGTCCTGCAGAATGCTGTGGAATATGAGTTTGTGGACGGCCTCCCTGTCATCGAAGAGAAAGAAGGGGTTATCTCACAGAAGGTGACCGAGATTGACATCCCCATCGCCGACTACTACGACCCGATGTGGTGCTGTGACGAGAAGAATGGCAGTACGACCCTTGTCACGAATACGAAGTTGAAGGTGCAGACACGTCTGTCTGCTTCTGAGAACCGCGACAAAGTGAATTGGGGACGCATCCTGCGTATCGACCGCGTTCGTCTGGTGCCTGTGATTGAGTAATAACCTGTTTAAGTTTGAACATCATGAATAATATAAATAAGATGAAAACAGCAGGCGTTTGCGTATGCTTATGCCTTATGGCTTCCGGTGTGCAAGCACAGGAGGCAGCTGCGGCAGACACGTTGGCGCGCAAGGAGCGTGCGGCGGTAGATATGCCTTACAAAGTTCGCGGTAAGGTGATAGACTCGGCTACGGGCAAGGGGTTTGCCGGCGCGCAACTTTCCGCGCCGGGGGTGAAGACCTCAGCCATGACCGACGAGGAAGGAAACTATGAAATCGCATTGCCCTCGCTCAAGGTATCTTTGATAGTAAGGGCGCCCGGTTATGCACGCCAGTTGGTTGCCGTGAAAGGGCGTTCCGAGGTGAATGTGGAACTCTATACCTACAATGGCGAGCATAGTCTCTACGACGACGAGCTTTCCGTCTCTGCCGGTCAAGCCACGATAGACGGACTTTCCGAAAAGAACCTGACGGTGATTGAGGACTTGTCTTCCTTACTCAACGGACAGATGCGCACCGTCACCTCTTCGGGTGAGCCGGGTAGCAGTGCTACCTATTATATCCGTGGTTTGAACTCCATCAACATGTCTTCGCAACCCCTCTTCATCGTGGACGGCGTGGAATGGCAGATGCAGTACGACGCCTCTTCGGCCATCAACGGGTACTACAACAGTCCGTTGGCTTTGCTGGCTCCTTCGGATATCGAACGGGTGCAGGTACTCAAGAACGGCTCTGCCATCTGGGGCGCCAAGGGGGCCAACGGCGTGGTCATCATCGAGACCAAGCGTGCCTGTGAGATGGCGACCAAGATTGACGCCAATGTGTCGGTAGGTTTCTCCATGCCCGGCAAGTCGATGCCGATGATGGACGCTTCCGCCTATCGCCTTTATGCCACCGATGTCATGCGTGGTATGGACCCGGAAGAGACCAAACTGTTCCAGTTCATCAACGACGACAAGAACACGTCATATTACCGTGCCAACCATAACAACACCGACTGGCAGGACGAAATCAGCCAGTTCGGACTGATGCAGAACTACGGTGTGGCCGTGAGTGGTGGTGACGATGTGGCCCTTTACCGTTTCTCTTTGGGTTTTGGCCAGAACAACGGTAACATCGACGGCACGAGCTTCAATCGTTTGAATATCCGCTTCAACACCGATATCAAGCTCACCTCGCAGTTTAAGGTGCTGCTGGATATCGGCTATGCGCAAACCAACCGCAATATGGGTTTCACCGGCATCGACGCCGCACGTTCACCCTATTATCTGGCTATGATTAAGTCTCCGCTCTATGCGCCGTACAACTTCAACCGCGACGGTTCGATGAACGAGCGCAAGAGCGACGTGGACGAGCTGAATGTGGGTAACCCCATGATGCTGACCGACGATTATTTGGCCGACGTGGACAAGTATCGTTTCAACCTCAACTTGCGTCCCACTTACCAGATTACCGACCGCTTGGAACTCTCAGCCCTGTTCGGATTCACCTATGATAAGGCCAACGAGAACATGTTCCTGCCGGACAACGGTCTGGCCGACACTCCGCTGTACACCGACCGCAACGAAATTTATGCTACCGCCCTCAACGAGGCACGTGACTTCATGGCACGCCAGACTACCTTGTCTATCGACACCTACCTGCGTTGGCAGATTCTTAAGGGCTGGAAGAACAACCTCACCGCTCAACTCGGTGGCCGCTTCTACAGCACTACCTATCAGTACACGATGGGGCAGGGATACAATACTGGTAACGACCTGATTACCCACTTGGGTGCTACGAATCAGGATTTGCGTACCATTACTGGTCTGGACTACCGCGACCGCAACGGCGCATGGTATCTGCAGGCCGACTACAACTACCTGAACAAGTACTTCGTGAGTGCGGGAGCTTCGTTGGAGACCTCTTCACGTTTCGGCCGCAAAGCCGGTGGCTTGGACATCGGTGGCCTGTCATGGGGCATTTTCCCCACCGTGTCTGCAGCATGGCTCATCTCATCCGAGAACTTTATGAAGCATCAGGACGTGGTGAACTTCCTGAAGTTGCGTGCCGCCTATACAATGGCCGGCAACGACAACCTTCCCTTGTTCGCCGGCCGTACCTACTATACCTCGGAGAACTTTTCCCGTTACGCCACGGGTCTGGTATTAGGCAACATCGGTAACGAATACTTGAAGTGGGAGACCACCCACCGTGTGAACGTGGGACTGGACGTTAGCCTCATAAACAACCGCTTGATGTTGACCGCCGATTACTTCAATTCCAGGACCACGGATTTGTTGAACCGCAAGTCGTTGACCGACGTCAGTGGTCTGGAATATTATTGGGCTAATGACGGAAGCCTGCTCAACCGCGGCTTTGAAATCGGCGTGAAGGTGCGCACGGTAGACAAGAAGGACTTCAAGTTTGACATCGGTGCCACGATAGGACATTACAAGAACAAGATACGTTCCCTCAACGGAGGCAGCTATATCACTAACGTGGCCGGTGGCGACATCCTGACCGAGGTGGGACAGCCCTTGGGCGTGTTCTACGGCTACCGCACCGATGGCGTGTTCTCTACAGCCGAGGAGGCTGCCAAGGCCAACGTGGTCATGGTGAACGAGGCCGGACAAGCCATTCCGTTCGGTGCCGGTGACATGCGCTTTAACGACAAAGACGGCAACGGTATCATCAACGAGAACGACCGCATGGTTATCGGTAATCCCAATCCCGACATCTACGGTAACTTTAACCTGAACTTCCGCTACAAGCGTTTCGAGTTGTCGGCCCTGTTTACTTACTCCTTGGGCAACGATGCCTACAACGCCCTGCGCGCTAACTTAGAGTCCGGTTCCAGCCTGCACAACCAGACGGAGGCCATGATGGGCCGTTGGATGGCTGACGGTCAGACTACCGACATTCCCCGTGCCGTTTATGGCGACCCGATGGGCAACAGCCGTTTCTCCGACCGTTGGATTGAGGATGCCTCATACCTCAAGTTCAAGCGCCTGAGCCTGAGCTACAGCATTCCGTTCCAGACCAACTTCCTGCAGGCCATCTCAGTATGGTTCGCGGTGAACAACCTCTGCACGCTGACGAAGTACCTCGGTCCCGACCCAGAGTTCTCGTTTGGCAACTCCACCCTCTATCAGGGCGTGGATGCCGGCTATATTCCGCAGCCGCGTTCGTTCCAGTTGGGTGTGAACATCAGTCTATAATCTATAAAACAGCATCACGATATGAAACAATACAAGAAAAATATGCGGACCTTCCTCCTTGCGCTTTGCGGCCTCGGAGTGGCCGCCTCCTGTTCGGACATGTTTGAGCCGGAATCCAACTCGGTGGTGTTCGACCATACCTTGAACAGACCCACCGATTCCCTCTATTCCGCAATGGGAATCTTGGGGCAGATGCAGAAACTCAGCGAACGTTACGTGTTGATGGGTGAGTTGCGCGGCGACCTGATGAACACCACCGGCAATGCGGTGCTTGCCTTGCAGGACGTGGCTAACTTCAACGTCACGCCGGACAATGCTTACTGTGACATGTCCGATTACTACAGCGTCATCAACAACTGTAACTTTGCCATCACCCGTATGGACACCTCTTTGGTAAACTTCGACACAAAGGAGATGATGCCCGAATTCGTGGCCATCAAGACCATGCGTGCATGGACCTATTGGCAGATTGCCCTGTTGCGCGGCGATGCCAAGTGGATGACCGAGCCGGTCCTCTCGCTCGACGATGCCAACAGGCAGCATCCGGTGAAGACCATTGACGAGATTGCCGAGGAACTGATTAAGGACCTCACCCCGTTTATTGGCACGCGTGAGCTGGACTATGGCGACATCGGCAGCTACTCTTCGCATCGCTATTTCATTCCGATGGACTTGCTCTTGGGCGACCTCTACCTCTATCTGAACCGTTACGACGAGGCAGCCGAGGCCTACTACCGCTACATCTACAAGAACAGTTTGGACGTGAGCGGCTACAGGGCCGAGCTGGACCAGAACGGTTATGCCCGTAGCGCATCCTTCATCAGTAGCTATACCGGTGAGATGTTGTGCGGCCTGCCTTCCAACGAAGCCCCTACGGGATACCATCCTGAGCTGATACGTATGGCCTATAACACCACGCCGGCCATCATCCCGGCCGAGTCTTTCGTGACTTACATGGCCGAGAAGCCTTACTTCTTCCGTGATAACGAGAATGATATGTACGGTGTGGACATTCGTACCGGCGACGCACGCGGTGCCATGCCGCAGCAGGATGGTAACTTTGTATCCGTATCTTACGGCAAATACGCTGACAAGGCTGATAATATGCACACGCTGATTACCAAGTACAATGCGGCACGTTCGTCCTCTTCGGGCTACGACCCCGATAATGAATTGGTGAACGGCGCGTTGTGGTTTACCGGTATTGTGCCCATCTACCGTACGTCGATGGTTTATCTCCGCTATGCCGAGGCGTTGAACCGTTCCGGCCGTCCGTCGGTGGCCATGGCCGTGTTGCGTAATGGTTTGCGCCGCGAGACCACTACGTCGGGTGCCAACTGCCGTGTGAACCTTTGGGAGGTGAATGCGTCTTATGTAGACTTCACGGCCGACCGCTTCAATAACAACCGCGGTACGATGCAGCGCGGACGCGGCATCGGTGTTTCTTCCAATAGAGATAACGTCAATGAGCTTTTGTCCATTCCTAACTACACCCGTGAGTGGGCGGTGGCCAAGGATGCCGAGGGCAATGTGATTGACGATATCACCAAGCCGGTATTAGACGATGAGGGCAACCCCGTATTCGAGCAGCGTCAGAAGACCGATGACGAGGGTAACCTGATGTGGGAGGACGAGGAGCAGACCATCCCCGTGATGGAGGACGTTCCCGTGTATGAGCCTCTGATGGTCGGTGTGCACACGGAGGAATCCATGAACGACTCCATCCTCTTTGTTGAGGACATGATTGTCGACGAGATGGCCGCCGAGACTGCTTTCGAGGGTAACCGCTTCTTCGACCTCCTGCGTGTGGCCCGCCACCGCAACGAGTTCCCGGGTTATATGGCCGAGAAGGTGGCCGTTCGTTTCGGTGAGCGCAAGGAGGCCATGAAGGCCGCGTTGCTCAACCGCGACAAATGGTTCTTGAAATAAAGCGTTAAAGGGCGTAAAATGGCGATGAAACCGCCGTTTTACGCTTTTCTTATAATAATAGACGTAAAAGTTACAAACCCTATCTCGGTGCAATCGCTATATTTGCACCGTTACTTTTTAAACAATTGTATTATGAAAAATGTTACTTTAAGAAATTTGGTGCTCGGTGCTGCGTTGGTGGCTTCAGGTGCTGTTGTGGCGCAGACCAACAACATGGGACCGAAGAATGACTATTCAATGCAGTTCTACTGGGAATGGGACTTGGGTCAGAAGTTTATGGGAGACTTCCCGACTAACAGCGGAAGTTATCCTCTTGTCGGCGACTTCAATGGTGATGGCAAGATGGACTTCATCGCCAATGGCGCCAGCTGTTATTTGGGCTGGTCTTGGGATGTTAACAAGAGTGTCGTTTTTGAGAATCTGGGTGGTAAGATGTTCAAGTCTTACGGCGGTACCCGGTATGACGCTGCGAATCCCTATTATAAGGTAGAGCAGGAGAGTGTGCCCGTTTATGAGAAGGACGAAAACGGCAATATCAAGACCGATGCAGAGGGTAATCCTATCATTGAACAGGATGAGAATGGCAACGACAAGTATGAACTCAAGGATAAGGTTGATGAAAACGGTAATCCCGTATATGCTACACACGAAGACGGTACACCGATTATCACCGGCTATCCCAAGTTGGACTTGGAAGAAGGTTTCGAGGCTATCCCTGGTATGGGACATGCATGGAACTCGTTGCCCATCGACTATAATCAGGACGGCTTGTTGGACTATGTGGTCTTGAACGCTTCTGAGGGCAACATTAAGAATGCCGGCGTGAGAGCAGGTATCTTTATCCTGGAGAACCTTGGTGGCTTCCACTTCAAGAAGGTATATTGCGATGCCTTTGAGATGTACAACGATGGTAATGAAGTCTGGGATAAAGGTATCAACCAGAATGCCAAGCGTGGTGCCTTGGCGGTAGGTGACTACGACCGTGACGGTTATCCCGATTTCATCATTCAGTCCGAACACTGGAACAGCAACCAGCCGCGCCGTGGTAATGTGACGCTGTTCCACAATGAGAAAGGTAAAGGCTTTACGATTGCCGACGTGTTCGACCCGCTGCCTTTGGACCAAGACCCGAATGTTTCCGGACTGTATAACCGTGAACCGGACTCTTTCGATGAAGATGATCCCGAAGTGATTATTCCCGGTAAATATAATCCGAACGACCCCACTTATGTACCGCAGAGATGTCGTAATGGTCATGTGGTAATGGCCGACTTTAACAACGACGGTTGGTTGGATATTATTATTGCCGGATACGCAGACGGCAGCGACCAGGTTGCCAACGACCCCATGAATGACAAGTTGGGCGGCACTTACATCTTCCGCTACTACGAGAATACCAAAGACGGCCGTTTCAAGGATGCTACCGACAAGCTGATACCTGTGGCCGGAGTAATTCTGACAGAGTCAAACAGAGAACCCTCTGGAACTGTGAAGGATGTATTTGACGCTTTTGCATTCGAGGGTGGACACCTTGTTCCCGTGGATTGGGACCAGAACGGAACCATGGACTTGTTCTGTAATATAGAGGCTGGTGGCGTACGTCACTCTATGGTGCTTATGTCTGATATTGACGAAGATACAAAGGAATGGTCTTTCCGCAAGGTGAATTCCGGCTTCTCTTATGTATATTGGGCTCTTGAGCGTCCGTCCTTCTTCTTTGATATGAACGGTGATGACATCATGGACATCTATCTGTCCGGTGGTTCTGATTATGTACATCCGGGTAAAAGTGAAGTTGGCGGTGGTTGGTGTACAGCTTTCATCACCAGTCAGGGAACTCCGGGTGAGTATATGTTCTATAATATGGAAGATGGTGAAGACCCCGAAAAATATGACATCAACTTCGACAAGAATGACAATAACCTTGTTTTCGGAGACTTTGATAGCGACGGCTTGATTGATTTCATGCACATCTCTTGGGGTGGCAGCTGGACGCCGGTTGAAGGCCTTGTCAATGAGGATGGTTCTAACAAAACGGCTGAAGACAATATGGGTGTCAACTGGAACATGGTAGAGAGAAAGCCCGAAGCTCCTTTGGCTCCTGAGTCGGTTACTGCGGTAGAAGTAGAAGGTGCTGACGGTGAAATCATGGTAGAGTGGGATCCCTCTTCTTTGGCAACCGGTATGTATCCGATGTACAACCTCTATATCAAGAATATGGAGACTGGAAAGACCTTTATGTTGATACCTGCCAACATGGAGACCGGTGTGCAGCTCGGTTACCTGCCGTTCGGTGGTTATGTAACCGGTGGCGACTATCCTTCTTACACCTTCGTACACATGCCTAACGGTGAGTACGAAATAGGTGTGCAGGCTGTAAGCCCGTCTTACATGGCCAGCGAGTTTGCCACTACTATTTTGGAAGTTAAGAACAGCACGGCTGTCAATAAGGTTGAGGCTGACGGTGGCTTCAAGGTGAACATCAACGACAACAGCTTGGTAGTTGTCAGCAACGAGGCTGCTCAGGTCGCTGTTTACAGCGCACAGGGTGCTCAGGTGGCTACCGGTATGACCAACCAGAATATTACTGTCAACGGCCGTGGCGTCTTCGTAGTGAAGGTTGGCAACAAGGCTGTCAAAGTGGTTAAGTAAACCAGAAAGGTACAGATCAACAATGGGGCAATGCCCTTTTGGACGGCCGGCCTGGAGGAATCCTCCGAGGCCGGCCTTGTCTTTCTTGGTGGCGTTTTGCGCCGAACCTCTTCGTGAAACCTAATAAAAGTACTATACTTATGAAAAAAAAACTCTTATTGGTGGTCGGTCTGATGGCCACAATGTGTGCCTCGGCACAGGATGCGCTCCGCTATAAGGACGCGTCGCTCCCCGTGGCAGAGCGTGTGGAAGACTTGATGCGCCGCATGACGCTGCACGAGAAGTGCCTGCAGCTGCAGAACAATTCCACAAGCGACATCAATGCCATTGAGGGCATGTACGGGAACGAAAGTCCGGGCAGCGTGCACGAGATGAGCAAGTCGGCCGCCGAGGCCGCCCTGTTGTTCGACAAGATGCAGCGCTATCTGCTGTCGCAGACGAGATGGGGTATTCCGGCGCTGACCTCGGTGGAAGGTATCGAGGGTGTGTTGCAGAACGGTTGTACTATCTTCCCGCAAGCCATCGCACAGGCCGCTACCTTCAACCCCGACCTGGTGGAGCAGATGGCCGGAGCCATCGCCCGTGAGGCGCGTGTTATCGGCGTGCGCCAAGTGTTGTGCCCCGTATTGGATATGGCGCGCGAGCTGCGCTGGGGGCGTGTGGAAGAGACTTACGGCGAAGACCCTTTCCTGATTGGTGAGATGGGTACGCGCTACGTGCGCGGCGCGCAGGCCGAAGGCGTGGGAGCCATGCCCAAGCATTTCGTGGCTCACGGCACGCCTTCGGGCGGATTGAACTGCGCCCACGTGTCCGGTGGCGAGCGTGAGCTGCGCAATCTGTACGCCTATCCCTTTGCCAAGGTGTTCCGCGATGCCGACCCTGTGGCCGTCATGAGTTGCTATAGTGCCTACGACGGTGTGCCTATGGCGCACTCAGCCTATTATATGACCGACTTCCTGCGTGGTGAGTTGGGCTTCAAGGGCTTCGTGTATTCCGACTGGGGCTCTGTCGACCGTCTGCGCATTTTCCATTTCGCCACCGAATCTTCGGCCTATGCCGCGAAGAAAGCCTTGGAGGCCGGTATCGACATGGACGTGTGGGACAATGCCTACCAGACGTTGGAAGAGCAGGTGCGGAAGGGAGTCGTCGACGAGTTCTATATCGACCGCGCCTGCCGCCGTGTGCTGACGGCCAAGTTCCGCTTGGGCCTGTTCGACGACCCCTATGGCGACCCCTCCAAGGTGGATAAGGTGGTGCGCTGCAAGGAGCACGTGGCCCTGGCCAAGAAGATGGCCGACGAGAGCATCGTGCTGTTGGAGAACAAGAACGATATCCTGCCTCTCGACATGAACCGCTACAAGAACATCGCCGTGCTCGGTCCCAACAGCAACTATGGCGTGGTGGGCGACTACGGCTGGGTAGGCCGTGACCACCACGAGTGTGTCACCCTCTACGACGGGGTGAAGGCCGCCCTGGGCAAGCAGGCCACAGTGACACAGGCCGACGGCTGCGACTGGTGGAGCCAGAACGGTGACGGCATCGCCGAGGCCGTGCGCCTGACCGAACAGAGCGACCTGGCCATCGTGGCCGTGGGTACGCGCAGCTGGTGGCTCGGCCGCGATGCCAAAGGCAACCGCGCCACGTCCGGCGAAGGCTTCGACCTCTCGTCGCTGGAGCTGCCCGGACGCCAGCTCGACCTGCTGAAAGCCGTGAAGGCTACGGGAAAGCCCGTGATTGTAGTGCTCATCACCGGCAAGCCGCTGGTGATGACGTGGGCCAAGGAGAATGCCGATGCCGTGCTGGTGCAGTTCTACGGAGGCGAGCAGCAGGGTAACGCCATGGCTGATGTGCTGTTGGGCAAGGTGAACCCATCGGGCCGACTGAACGTGTCATTCCCCCGCAGCACGGGCAACACGCCGTGTTTCTACAATTACTATCCCACCGACCGCGAGAACGTGTACGACAAGGGCGGCACCTATGAGGAGCCGAGCCTGCACTACATCTTCGAGCGTCCCTATGCCATCTGGAACTTCGGCTATGGTCTGAGTTATACCGATTTTGAGTACAGCGACCTGCAGCTCAACGATACGGTGTTCGCCGCCGACGGCGTGCTGAAAGCCCGTGTGACGGTGAAGAATACCGGAAAGCGCGACGGCAAGGAAGTGGTGCAGCTCTACGTGCGCGACAAGATAAGCAGCGTGTCGCAGCCCATACAGGCCTTGAAAGCCTTCAAGAAGGTGGAGGTGAAAGCCGGCAAGCAGGTGACGGTCGACCTGGAGATGCCTATCGATGAACTAGCGTTCTACAACGAGTACATGAAGCGTGTGGTGGAGCCCGGTGAGTTCGAGATACAGGTGGGTCGTTCTTCCGACCGGATTCTCTTCAACCGCACCATTGTGGTGAAGTAGCCCCCTGTGGGTGGCATGCATGGCACGCCCCTGTTCAAACGCGCACTTGTGCGGAAAAGACTCCGTACAAGTGCGCGTTTTCTTCCTGCCCGATGTGCTCAAGACAGCATGCCGAAGCATATCTATCATTTTTTGCAGCGTTTATTCCTTTGTACGTCCGTTTTTCTTTGTTCCTTTGCAGCGGGCGATGACAGACCGTACTTAAATTTAATAACCATAAAACATAGATAAAATGAAAAACAAAGTCTTATCCAGTCTTTTGTTCATGGTATGCTCTTTTTGTGTGGTTCCGGCCTTTGCTTCCGTACAGAAGGAACTTATCCGGCATGGCGTTTGGGCCATCTACCTGAATTTGGAAGACGAAGCGGGACACGATTACTGGTTCCGTGCCACACAGAACGGCCATAACCTGTTCTTCCGTTCGCACCCTCAGGTGAACTACGACAACGAGAACGGCGAGGAGCGTTCGGTCAACTCGGCCTCGTTTGCCACCTATACCGTGGAAGATGTCGCGCTGAGCGACGACTTGGGAACGGGGCGTTGCCTCACCTTCACTTTCTCGCAGCCCGACAACGGTGACAACATCACCATGACGCAGCGTTTCTACCTGTACGACGGTTGCGATTATCTCGTGACCGACCTGAGCATCAGCGGCAGCGAGAAGATACGCTCCAACTACCTGGCACCGGTGAGCAACAAGAACGCACTCTTCTTCTTCGGTACCAATGAGGGCAAGGATAACTTCCGCCTGCTCAAGGTGCCGTTCGACAACGACTTCTTCGACGGCTACAAGAAGTTTCCGGTGGATTGCCAGACGACATCCTACGAGGCCGGTGCCGTGATTAACGGCAACAACGGCCATGGTCTGGTGATGGGCTCCGTGGACCACGACCACTGGAAGAGTGCCGTGATGATGGACGCCACGTCGAAGAACGGCGCCGTGAAGGTCTGCGTGTACTCCGGTGCGGCCGACATCAAGGACGATCCCAAGCAGAGCGAGACGCGCGATGTGATTCCCCACGGCAAACTCGTAGGTCCCACCATCACCTCCGCACGCATGCTCATTGGTTATTACGAGGATTGGCGCGATGGAATGGAGGATTTTGCTGACCTGTGTACGAAGATTGCCACCCGCACTTACGACTGGGAATACGGTACGCCGGTGGGCTGGCAGAGCTGGGGCGTGCTGGCCGAGAAGAACTCTTACGAGGCCAACGTGGAAATCCGCGACTACTATAATGACGTGCTGAAACCGGCCGGTTTCGTCAACGACAAGGGTTACCAGATTATCAGTCTGGACGCTTCCGACAACCATTCGGGCAACCAGCACAAGACGTTCAGTGCGGACTGCGCCAAGAACAACCAGTTTGTGGGTTGCTACGGCACACCGTTCTCCCTGTGGTGGGGCAAGAACGATTTCCCCCGCGAGGGTACGGTGAATTACGGTGGAAAGGAATATCCCCAGAACAGTCTGGTGCTCTTTGCCAACGGCAAGCCGATGTGGCTGGACAATGCCTGGTGCCGTGACCCGACGCATCCCATTACGAAGAGTGACATCAATAACTTCATCGAGAGCGCGGCCGCTGATGGCATCAAGTATATGAAGCTGGACTTCGTCAACTGCGGCATCGTGCAGGCCGATTCGTATCATGACCCTAACGTGCACACTGCCGTGGAGGCTTACTGCCAAGGCATGAAGTACCTGATGGCCAAGGCCAAGAAAAAAGGCATCTTCATCGCCCTGTCCATCGCTCCGCTCTTCCCGCACCAGTTCGCACACTCCCGCCGCATCTCCTGCGACTCGTGGGGCACCATCGGCTGGAGCTCATTCAGCATGAATGCCATCAGTGGAGGCTGGTGGACCGACCGCCTGTACCAGTTCAACGACCCCGACGGACTGGTGATGATGGGCTCGTCGGAAAACGGCCAGTTCGGCCTGACCGAGGGCGAGAACCGTGCCCGTATCACTAACGGTATCTGCAGTGGTATGGTGCTCATGGCCGACAACTTCAGCCCGTCCGACCAGAGCGGCCGCGGCAGCAACGAGATTTCCCGCCGTCGCGCGCAGAAGTTCCTGATGAACCGCGAAATCAACAAGATGCTGAGCATCGGCAAGTCGTTCCGCCCGGTCTACGGCCACAAGGAATGGGACGGCACAAGCTGGATCTCCTCCGAGAACTACTTCCAGTACGAGACGGGAGACTACTACTATGTGGCCGTGTTCAACTTTACCAATGGCGGTGACATGTACAACCCCACGAACAAGACCCCGTTGCAGGGCACGCTTCCTTGGACTGATCTGGGCTTCGGCACGGCGGACTTCACCGAGGTGCGCGAGCTGTGGACGGACAAGGTGATTGCCACGACTTCGGAGGGCCTTCCCTATAACGTGCCTTCGGCCGATGCGCGCATGTTCCGCTTCACGAAGTCCAATCCTACGGGTATTGTTGACGCCATGCAGACGGAGAATGCCGGCAAGCTGACGTTGGTGTCGCTGCCGGACGAGGTCATGGTATATGCGGGCCGCAATATGTCGTCGGTGCGTGTGTACGACGTGCAGGGCAAACTGCTCAACGGGATGGAATTGGACGACCGCTTGCAGGTGTCGGTGCCCGTCACCGCAGCCAAGGGTGTGGCCATCGTCAAGGTTCGCTATGCCGATGGGACGGAAGAAACCGGAAAAGTAAATTTTAAATAATAAACTTATACATGAAGAAAACCGTATTGAATCTATTGTGGGTCCTGTTGCTTGCGGCCGTGTGTCCGTGGGGCCCGCTGAATGCCAAGGAAGTGGTCGTCAAGAACGCCGATGTGGTTGCCCAAAGCGGCAAATGGACCATCATTTACTACGAGAAGAACAAGAGTTTTTACGTGACCTGCCGCATGACCGGTAAGGAGAAGCAGGACGTGTTGTCCGACTTCACGCCAGAGGCCACTTACGACATTGCCGGCGGAGGCAGCCGCACGGTGAACGCCTCGTCGTTCGGCCGGGTGACCTATGAGAAAAAGAAAATCAAGGATGCGTTCGGCAAGGGCGTATGTTTCAGCTTCCTGTTCTCCGCCCCCGACAACGGCGACAAGGTGGCCCTGCGCCAGAACTTCTACGTGTATGGCGGACATGAATACATGCTCACCGACGCCTCGGTGGAAGGTGATGCCTCGCTGCGCTCCAACTATATCGCGCCCGTGAAAGTGGCTGCCGGTTTTGCGCCCTTTGAGGCCGACGTCGACAACCGCATGTTGAAGGTGCCTTTCGACAACGACGGTTTTGTGCGCTACCATTATGCTCCGCTGGACCGCGAACAGACTTCTTATGAGGTCAGTGCCCTCTTTTCGGGCAAGACGCGCCGCGGCATCGTTCTCGGCTCGGTGGAACATAACCACTGGAAGAGTGCCGTAAAGATGAAGGCCCATGGCAACAAGGTGTTCGACACCCTGACCCTCTTCTCCGGCGTGGCCGACAACGAGACGCGCGACGTGCTTCCGCACGGTAAGCTCTGCGGTCCCGTGGTTCGTTCCGCCCGCATGTTCATCGGCTGCTATGCCGACTGGCGCGAGGGTATGGAAGCATTCGCCACGGCCAACACGCTGGTGCAGCCCATGCGTGATACATGGAAGCGCGGCACTCCCTTCGGCTGGCAGAGCTGGGGCGTGATGGCCGACAAGAACTCTTTTGAGGTGGATACCGATGTGGCCGACTATTTCCACAGCACGCTGAAACCGGCCGGTTTTTGCAACGACCAGGGCGTGAATATCATCAGCATCGATGCGTGGGACAATCTTTCGCACGAGCAGAAGATGGAACTGTGCAAGCGCTGCGAGGCCAACGGACAGATTGCCGGAACCTACCAGACGCCTTTCTGCCTCTGGTGGAACGAGGATATGCTGAAGACCCACAAGCTGGAAGGCCAGGACGAATATACGGGATGGGACTGCGTGCTGAAGGTCAACGGCCAGCCGTACAAGTACGACGGTGCCTACTGTCTCGACCCCACGCACCCCGGAACCAAGGCGCGCATCCGGTATGACGTGGGCCGCCTGAAAGCGGAGGGCTTTAAGTATGTGAAGGTGGACTTCACCGACAACGGCATCATAGAGGCCGACTCTTATTATAACCCGGCGGTCAAGACGGGTGTGGAGGCCTACAACGAAGGCTTCTCTTACTTCCTGCAGGAGGCCGACAAGGGCGAACCGCTCTTCATCGCGCTCTCCATCGCTCCCGTCTTTCCCTACCAGTACGGTAACTCCCGCCGTATCGCCTGCGACACATGGGGCAAAATCAATCAGTCTGAATATAGCCTGAACGCCGTGGGCGGCGGATGGTGGACAAACAATTTCTACCAGTACAACGACCCCGACCACATGGTGCTTGTGGGCAACGACGAGGTGAAGGAGACCGAGGGCGAGAACCGCGCCCGTGTGACTAACGGTGCCATAAGCGGTATGTTGCTGGTGTCCGACAACTATAGCCTGAACGACAAGTCAGGCCGTGGCGACGCCCGTCTGTCGCGCGAACGTGCCGAGAAGGTGCTGATGAACCGCGACGTGAATGAGTTGGGTAACTTGGGCCGCGCCTTCCGTCCCGTTTATGGCTACAAGCCTTTCAACGGGAACGCGTGGGATGCCGAGAACTGCTTCCTCAGACATACGGATGAATACCTCTATGTGGCCGTGGTGAACTTCAAGGAAGAGGCGTTGGATGGCAGCCTGCCTTTCGAGGCCCTGGACATCAAGGCCGGTGCCTTCGATGAGGTGAAGGAACTGTGGACGGGCGAGACCGTCTCCGTGCCGGGCGACCGGTTGGACTATTCCGTGCCGGCCAAGGATGCAAGAATCTATCGTTTCCATAAAAAGTAAACCATAAGAGATGAAAAGGTTATCATTGATGGCTTGGGCAATGGCCTTATGTTGCCTGACCCTGCCTGCGAATGCACAGAAACATATCGCCCGTGAATATATCGAATGGTCCGACGTATGGTTGACGGGGGCCGACAAGACGGACAAACCGCATGTGTTGCTCTTGGGTAACTCCATCACACGAGGCTACCAGCCGAAGGTGGAGAAGCGTCTCGAAGGCAAGGCTTACGTGGGACGTCTGTCCGGTTCCAAGAGCGTGGGCGACCCTGCCTTGCTCGACGAGGTGGCCGCCATCCTCAAGCACAACCATTTCGACGTGATTCACTTCAACAACGGCCTGCATGGCTTTGACTATACCGAAGAGGAGTATGCAAAGGCCTTCCCGAAACTGGTCAAGACCATCCGCAAGTACGCTCCGCATGCCAAACTGATTTGGGCTACCATCACCCCGGTACGTCAGGGCGAGGGCATGAAGGAGCTGGCGCCCATCACGGAACGCCTGAAAGTGCGCAACGAGATTGCGTTGAAGTACATCCATAGCCAGGGCATCGAGGTGGACGACCTGTGGGGCCTGGTCATCGACCACCCCGAATACTATGCCGGAGGCGACGGTACGCATCCCGTTGACGCAGGTTTCGAGGTGCTGGCCGACCAGGTGGCGAAGGTGGTGGAGCAGGCTTTGCCATGAGGTAACCGGAAGCTATACGGATTGTAACCATATACGAGGGTGCCGGCTCCATAAGCCGGCACCCTCGTGGCGTTAGGAAGTACCGTTCAAATGGTGCTTTTTTGAAGGATGGGATGCGAAGGTGCTTGTGAAGTGCCCCGAAAACTTCAAGGAAAAGATGTGCGTAAATCCGTGTTCTATCACATTCGTATGGGAAAAATGACACGAATAGTGCATTTATGGCATTCTGAACAAAAATCCCTATTATTTGCATCATTTTTACTACCCGAACAGCTTTTTTAGTGTTTACTTTGCATTGCAGTTAGTTAATATTGAGATTAGGTTAATGATTGGTTTTACGGGTTAGTGTTTAAGGGTAAGAAGATTGTTTTTAGGATAATTGTTTTTCACACGTACATTCCCTTTTTGATGTTTGACCCCGATTCTCCCCATGTGGGGGATGGACCGATATGTGTTGTCTGGCGGAAGTTGTCCTGTCGGGCGTATCATCGTATACCTGTGGCCGCAGGTTGCCTTTTGGGGCTTCTTGCATATCCGACGGTTTGAACTCCTGCCATAAAGTTCCCGAAGTTCTGAGATAAACTATAAATAAAAGTTTTATTTTTAAAACCAGAACTTTTATTTTCAAAAATAAAACTTTTGTTTTCAAAACCAAAGCTTTTATTTTAAGTTTTGGTCCTGCGTTGAATGAGAACATGGCCGCAGAGCCGGATGATGGGGCGGAGCGTGGCATCCAAATAAAGCCGCCATTGACGTTTTGGACGGTCAATGGCGGGCTACACTTGAAATTTGAGTGATGACGGATTCAGACCGTCAGAAGAGTATTTTCTCTTTGTGCTTCTTTACGGAGACGATGTATGCACCGTGGCCGGGCAGCAGAATCTGTTCGTTGGTGTTGCCGGTCGCGAGCTTGCGTCCGTCGGTTGTGAAAACGGCCACCTTGTCGTCGGTTGGGCTTTTGACCTCGATGGCCGACGGGGTGCGCACCATCCGGAAATCCTTCCCGGCGGTGGCCTGTGTCACGCTTGACGTCACTTGCAGGGATGCGGTCTTGAACGGACTGCCGGCATACGACTGGTCCAGCGTTTGCACGCCCACGGTGTATTCTCCTTCCCCAAAGACGGTCATGCGGTAGCTCTTGACGGCCGAGGACAGGGACGTCTGAAGGTCGTTGCCCACTTTCAGTTTTCCGGTCTCTATGTCGGCCGGTATCATGGTGTAAGTCTCTCCCGTCTTGTTGTTCCTGACAAACAGGTTGTAGCGCAGTGCGGCCGTGTCCGTTTCCTTGTCCGAACCGTCCGACCATTCAATCACCAGTTCCTCTCCCTCCATTCTTGCGTTGACCTTGGTGGGGGCGTTCGGGAATGTGTTGCCTTCCAGTCCCTTCTTTTCCGGTTTGTTCAGGTAGACGCGGAGGGGAGACGAATAATATGCGGAGGGCGTGACGTGGTAGGTGCCTACATAGCCGCCGACAATGACGTCCATGTTACCGTCGCCGTCGGCATCTCCCATGTTGATGCCACCGTCCTGGTTGACGGGCACGATGGGATATGAGGAGTCCATGGTGAACTTCCCGTTTTCGTTCTGATAGTAGATGCGGTTGCGGAAGCCGGTGCCGTTGCTTGGTTCACCGTTGACAATCATGTCCATTCTGCCGTCTGCGTTAAAGTCCGCCACAAGCGGGTTGGCGCGGCTTACGCCGAGAATGCCGCTTTCGGCTTCGCTGACGTAACGGTAGGTCGGCATTCCGCTCTTGTCTATCGTATTATAATAGGTGGAGGCAAGGCACACCCAGTTGTCGCCGTTTCCGGTGCTGATGATGTCCAGGGTGCCGTTTCCGTCGATGTCCGCAAGGGTGGACTGTCCCTGGAAGGCACCTTTCAGATTTGCCGGGGTGCAGTCGGCGAACGTTCCGTTCTTTTGGTTGATATAAGTCTTCAAGGCTTGTGAGGTCCGGTCGCTGTAGCCGGAGAACTCGATGTCCAGGTAACCGTCATTGTTCAGGTCGCCGAACATGACCGACCCGTTGGTAGCGGCCTCGAAAGTTTGTTCCTGTCGGATGAAGCGGCCGCTTCCCTTGTCGTTGAGGTAGAGGTCGACCTTTCTGCCGTCCCGACTGCTCATCAGGACGACATCGGTGTATCCGTCGTGGTTGTAGTCGCCCGTGGAGATGGGATTGTAGTATCCTTCGTCGCGGTATTGCAGAAAACCGGCGTCCGTCACCTTCTCGAATCGGTAGTCCTCTTCGGCGCCTAAGTTGCGGTAGAGCAGCACGAACTTGACGTCGCCGCTGATGTTCCAGTCGCCGCCCTGTCCCATCATCAGCAGGTCGAGGTTGCCGTCGTTGTCGAAGTCGAGGAAGACTCCGTTGGTATAGATGCTGGGTTGCAGCGGACTGTATTTCTCCAAGCTGAAAGTTCCGTCGGCATTGGGCCGGGCCAGTATGGCCAGCTCGTCCCAAACGTGTGCCTGAACGTTCAGGTTTGCGGTCAGGGCCAGTAGGCCCGCTATGAATATCTTTCTCATGAGTGTGTGCTTTTAGGGTTTGTCGGTCAGTTTGCCGGGGCCGTCGAACGCATAAGTGAAGGAGTCGAAGTAGGCGCTGCCTTTCAAGTCGAGGGTGGAGTAGGCGTACAGGCCGATGCGGCTTCCTTTCCAGTCGCCCGAACCGGACTCGAACTCATCGCCGAAGGCGGTGTAGTCTGTCCCGTCGAGGCTGTAGGCATAGTGGTGCTTGTTGTGCAGGGCGTCAATTTCCAGACGGATGTAAATGCCTTGGTCCATGACGGCGGTGATGTTGGTCAGCAACTTGGCTTCCCCGTTGTTCTCAAAGTAAAGCTGTGCCTTGGGCTTCCCGCCGGAGGTATTCATGGCCACACCCGCGCCCACGAACCTGTTGCCGATGCACTCGATGCCGCAACGGCCGCCTGCGGCCAACTGCGAGAAGTCAATCTTGACGGTGACCACGCCCTTGTTGCCCATGGTCTTCTGGGTAAACTGGTTCTTGGCGTCGCGCAGTTTGCCGGCCTTCTGTGTCTTGATTTCAAGCCAGCCCGGTTTGTCGGTCAGCGACCAGTAGGCGTTGTGGGGATTGTGGTTGAACTGCCATTGCAGGCCCAATGTCGCTGACTCGAAGTCGTCATCCGACTGCGGTGCGAAGGGAGTCTGCCGGACGCCCGTGTTCGGTTTGCGGCAAATCTTCATGGGTTCGCCTATGCCGTTCTTGTCGTAGTCCGTGCCGATTTCGGGGAAACCGTCTTTCCACGTCACGGGTTGCAGATGCACCACGCGGCCCTGTGGCTCGGTGGATTGGAAGTGGTAGAACCACCATTCGCCTTCCGGTGTGTCGACCAGTGCGCCCTGGTGCGGGCCGTTGACTCTTGTCGACCCCATCTCCAATACCCGTTTGCCCTCATAAGGTCCGTAGATGTTTGTGGCGTGCATCACGGTCTGCCAGCCTGTGCCCACACCGCCTTCGGGGATGCTCAGGTAGTACAGTCCGTCCTTCTTGAAGAGTTTGGTGCCTTCGGCCACGGGCCCCTCATAGATTTTCGTTCCGTCATCGAGGAGAGACTTGCCGTCAGGGCTCATCTTGTGCAGGATGATAGGACCGGCGCCCAACTGGCTGCGGCCGAGGAAAGCCTGCCCGTTGTCGTCCCAGAAAGGACAGGGGTCTTCCCATCCCGATACGCTTTTCACGCAATGGAGCGGACTCCACGGGCCGGCCGGGTCGGTGGCCGTCGACATGAACAGGCCTTCGTTGGGTGTGCAGACAAACATCCAGAACTTGCCGTCATGGTAGCGCAGGGCCGGTGCCCATGTGCCGCCGCCGTATTTGCCCATGTCGGAGTAGCCCGGCAGGTCGATGCTGTTGAAGATGCGTCCGATAATCTTCCAGTTGACCATGTCGTCGGATTCCAGGATGTTCATGCCTATGTAATGGAATTCGGAACAAGTCATGTAGTACTTGTTGCCCACGCGGATGACGTCAGGGTCGGAGTAGTCGCCGTTCAGGACAGGATTGGCAAAGGTGCCGTCACCCTGGTCGCCCCAACGCTCGTCGTCGTACCATCCGGTGGAGCCACCGAGGTCCTGGCCTCCCGAAAACAGTCCCATCCTGCCGGAATTGGTATAGTCTCCGAGAACGGGACGCGCACGGTGCTCGCCCGGAAAGAAGTTCTGGACGGATTCGTCTCCGTTGCCTACTTTTTCGAAAGCTGTGGGTTGCTGTGCCGAGAGGGAAAGGAACGGCACGAGGCAACAAAGCCAGCTGCTTTTCAGTGCATTTTTCATGTGTTGATAACTAAAAGATGAAACATGCACAAAAATAAAGAATGTGAAGGGATGGGGCTTAATACAAATACGCCATAAAATAGCAAGAACGCGTTTTACGCTTGTTTCCCGCACCTTTCTATTTCTTGAACACGGCCCTTATTGTGATTAGTCCGTGCTGGACCAGCGTGGCCGGCAGTCCGTAATGCCGGCTCATGATGTGGAAACGCTCCCAAAGAGAGGCCTTCCGGTTTTGGGTGGTGAGTCCTTCGTGCAGGTAGTCCGTGAGGATGGCCCTGCTGTTGACAATAGGTAGCCGGAGACGGTCGGCAAGTTTCATCAGGCGGATGCACCAGTCGTAGTCGGCCGAAAAGCGGTAGTCCGGATTGTAAGGCGTTTGCCGTGCAAGGTCGGTGCGTACATAAAACGACTGATGGCAGACCAGCATGCCCCATCGGAAACTTTTCCAGCTCAGTCGGGCGGGAGCCTGGAGGCGGCGATGGCGGATGAAACGTCCTTCCCCGTCCACAAGGTCGGTCTCCCCGTATACGATGGCAGGCCGGTGTCCGGCGGTTGTTTTCATGTTGCCGAACGCTTGTGCCAGTGTATCGGGGCTGTGCAGCCTGTCGCCTGCATTAAGGAATACGATGTAGTCGCCCGTAGCGTTCTCCAATGCCTTGTTCATCGCGTCGTAGAGTCCTTTGTCCGGTTCGCGTACGACCACGATGTCGTGCGTGACTTCACGTCCGGTGTTGTCGTCCACATAACGGTGGATGAGTTCCATGGTGCGGTCTTTGGAACACCCGTCGATAATCAGGTGCTCGATACCGGCGTATGTCTGTTCCGCCACGCTGTCGAGCGTGCGTTGCAGGGTTTCTTCCGCATTATAGGTGACTGTGGCTATGGTGATTTTTATGGGGCACATGGGTATGAATTGATTTTTACCTTTTGTTGGTGATGCGGTGGTACAGTGCGATATATCGCGAGGCTATGTGGGTCTCTCCGAAATCAGACAGCACCTTGTGCACGGCTTGCGAGGACAGATGCCCGTGCACATCGGTGTCCAGCACAAAGCGTATGCCTTCCGCCAGTTCTTCCGGGTGGTGCGGCTTTGCCAGAAAACCGTTCTGCTTGTGTGTGATGATTTCGGTAAAGTCACCCGTATCGAAGCCGACGCATGGCACGCCGCAGGCCATCGCTTCCATGAGCAGGCCGGACTGTCCGCCTTCACACGAGGTTGCGACAACGGCATCCGCGGCATTGTACAGTTTGGCCAACTGTTTGTCATCCTTGATGTCCTCGACGGTATATACGGGAAACGGGAGGGCTGTTCCGGACAGTTCCGCGTCTTTTCCCGTCACGACGATGCCTATGCCTTCTGCTTCTTTTCCCATTGTTTCTTTCAGTATGCGGCAGGTTTCCGCCATCGTGTCGTATTCCGCCTGTTGCGTACCTGTCGGGGATGTGCGGAACAGGAGCAGTTTTTTGTCTGCCGGAAGGTTAAAGGCCAGGCGTGCCGCTTTCTGTCCTTCCGGATGGAACGTGTGTGTACAGATGGTATTCGGGATACATACGATTTCCTGTCCGGTAAGCAGGGCACTTTGCCGTGCGGCCTTTTCGAGCCATCCGGTGCTGGCCACGAACAGGATGTGTGCACCGCGCAACATCTGCTGCTTGCGTTTGAATACGGCAGTCGACAAGTCATGTTCCTTGCCTTGGCCGTTCAGCATGGGGCATCTGCTGCATGCCGTACGGTATGCCGTGCATGTGCCGTTATGATGGCAGATGCCGGTGAAGGGCCATACATCGTGCAGGGTCCATACCACCGGTTTGCCGCTGTCGATGATGCTGCGGATGTTTTTCAGGGAAAGAAGTCCGTCCGTCGTGTCGTGCAGGTGGATGATGTCCGCTTCCTTAAATTCGGGCAGGGAGGTGATGTCCGTCCCTGTGTCTGCCGTATCGAGCCGGCAGCCGGTAGACTTGCGGATGCGGTTGGTTTTCCATGCGGAAAGGTTTCCGCAGAGTGTCCGTATGCCCGACAGGGGCGACTGAGGGAGCCGTGCTACGGTGATTTGCTCCGTCCTTTTGTGGCGGACGAGCATCTTGGCCTTTATGCCGTTGTTCTTCAGGGCGTCTGCCAGCCGGTTCGCTGCCACGGCGGTTTCGTCTCCCCAGTCGGATGTGTTGATATGTAATACTCTCATTTTACGAAACAATCAGTGTTCTGTATAATTCCGAATAAGCGGAAGCTACGACCTGGGCCGAGTATTTCCGTATGATTTGCCGGCGCATGCTTTCCCGTTTGTCCTGTCCGCCTTGTTCCAAGGCCCATACAATGCCGTCGGCCAGACTTTGCGGCGAGAGATAATCAGCCAGAAAACCGTTCTGTTTGTGTGTGATGATGTCCCGCTGCCCGCTGTTTCCGAACGACACGGGAATACATCCGCATGCGAGCGATTCGATGAGTGTTTGTCCGAATGTCTCGTAATAGGATGCAGAGACCGTCACATCGGCTGCGGAGTATAACCGGCTCAGGGTGTCGTTGCCTTTGACATGCCCCATATAGGTGTGGCTTACGGGAATCCGGGACAGCCACCGGCGGTCTTTGATGCCGCCGAATAAGACCACGTGCATGTCATCCTTGTTCATCCGTCCGCTTTTCAACAGGCAATCTATGCTTTCCAACAAGAGCGGAAGTCCTTTGATAGGGTCGTCCACACGTGCGGCCCCGAACAGGATGATTCTCTTGCCGGGGGGAAGCCCCGACAATGCACGGCTTTCCGCTTGGTCGTAGAGCGTGAATTTCTCGACAGGCAATGTGTTGGGGATGACCGTTATGGCCTTATCGCCCAGCAGACTGCTTTGTTCCACCTGTTCTTTCAGCCATGAACTGACGGTTACGATGTGCAGGTTGGAAGATTCGAATATCTTTTTCTTTTTTCGGAATGTCTTTGCCGACAAGTCGTTGCGTCCGGGAAAACGCAGGAAAGGACAGTCGTGGCAGGATGTCTTGAAACGTTCGCAGCGGTAGGCGTAATGACAGATGGATGTGCATTCCCACATGTCGTGCATGGTCCATACCATCGGTTTGCCCGACCGCAGGATGCGTTGTATGCCGTCAAGGGACAGCATCCCCTGGTTGACCCATTGCAGATGAATCAGGTCGGCTTCCTTGAAGGCCGGATGCCTGGTGATGTCGAATCCGGTGTTGGCAATCGACACCTTGAACAGGTTCTTCCGGCTGAACAGGTTGTGGACCCAGATGACGCACCGTTCCCATAAGAAGTTCCGTTTTCTTTGCCACTTGTTTCCCACAGCAATCACATGCTCACGGTGGCTTTCCTTGTCCATGACCAGCATGCTTGCGTCGATGTCGGAAGTCCTTAACGCTTCCGTCAGGCGATTGGCGGCAATAGCTGCCCCGCCGGTGTATTCGGAGGTGTTGACGATAAGGATTCTCATGACTGTTCGTTTGCGAGGTCTACCCTACGGTGTATTTCTTCGATGCTGTCGGCATACAGGTCGTACAGCAGCCGGCCGTTTCTTTGGCATTGTTCCTTGGTGAAGCTGTTGTTCCAAAGGCGCATGCCGCCTACGGTCAGCGATTTGAAGCTGGCATCATACCAGCCCACCTCCAGATTGTCCAGCCATGCACGTGCGCACAGGTCGTAGTCGTCGTACTGGAACGGGGCGAATCGGAAGTCGATACGTCCGAGCCGTGAGGTGAAAAGCTCTTTGTTGACCCACATCGGTGCTCTGTTCACGGCCGGCACCCTGCAGAAGTCACGGTTGTGGACGGTCCATGTCGCGCCGTGCATGAATTTCTCTCCCGCGTCGACCACAAGGTCGAGGGCGTCGCAACCGCCGAGGATGGCCATACGCGGGTGGGCGCGGAACAACGCTACGGCACGGTCTACCCATTCCGTCGTGTCAAAGTCGTCATCGTCCTGCAACAGCGCGACATACCGGCCGTTGGCCAAACGGATGCATCGGTCGTAGGTGATGTTCTCGTACAAGTCGTTGCAGCGCAGCAGGAACTCGTTGGCTCCGGTCAGCGCATGCGCCAGACGGTGTGTGTGTGCTTCGTCCGACCCGTCGTCGATGACGATAATCTCCGAGTGGGGTACGAGGCGCAACTTGGGCAGGATGTGCAACACCTGCAAACTCTTGTTATGCGACTGTATGACGATGCTGGTTTCCGGTTCGTCCCGGTAGCCTTTAGCCGCCCATGCCGCATAGCTTTTCTTGTTTTGGGTCACCTTGGTGCGCTTCTGCAGCGACAGCTTGAGTTTTTCGAGTAGAAGTTTCATGAGTATACGCTGACTATGGGAACAAAGATAGTGAAAGGTGAGTGCAGAGGCAAATGAAAACGAAGTTTTCTGATTTGACTATGCCGGGCCGCATCCTATCTTCGCGAAAGCAAAGATAATGCTTTTTTTTGTTCCCGTGGATAGTGCCCGTGTTCATTTTATGCGGTTTATGCTCCGAAATCTCCTTTGAGTGTGCGCTTGATGCGCCGTATGGCCTTGGCGAAGAAAGAGTTGGTGCGGGCATAGTAGCGCACGTATGCCTGCCGGGCTTCCTTGTTCTCCGTGAGCGGAAGTCGTTTGACGGGCAGCCGTTGCATGTAGAGCTTGGAGTCGTACAGCCCGCCTCCACCGCAGTTTGTGCCGCTGCCGTCGAACCCGATGTTCTGCACCAGCGACTTGCCGACGTTGAGCGAAAGCATGTCGCGCAGGAACATCGTGGCGTTCCAGCGTATGGCCCATGAGTTGTTCTTGCCCTCCACCTGCCGGCGCAACATGCGCACGTAGCGGTATTTGCCGTTGAAGTCAAAAGTGTAGCCCAGCTTCCGTCGTTCCATCTCGTCTAATAAGGCCTGTCCGTCGGGGTTGAAGTATTGCCATGCGCGCTGCCATGTGGCCCAGCCCCAGCTGCCTGTGAACTTGATGAAGAAGGTGTCGGGCAGCGACGGGTCTTGCGTGAAGTCGCAGCCCTGTATGTGTCCCACCTGTTCGTCGTGTTCGTACATGTCGAGCGCGTCGTTCATGAACTGCAGGAAGTAGGGGGCGGTGACAAGGTCGTCTTCCAGGACGATTACCTTTCCGGCACGGTTAACATGTGTGGTCACACCGTCGATGATGCTGCGTGCCAGCCCGAAGTTCTTCGTGCGTTCCGTGATGCAGACGTTCCCGAATCCCGTAATGGTGTGCAGGTAGCGGCGCACTTCGTCGACGGCCGTCCGGTCGTCATCGGTTTTCGGTGCGTCGGAGTAGATGAAAAGCTCGCTTTCGGCAGCCAGCGTGTTGCGTTGCAACGCTTCCACCGTGCGCCGGGTGTGTGCGGGACGGTTGTAGGTGAAGAGTAGTATGGGTGCTGTCATATATCCGTGGGTTTTTGATGTGACGGGCGTGAGATGTTTCAGAACACTTTATCTATGGCCTGTTTCAGGGCTTCCAGATAACCCCGTCCGAATTTCAGGTCAGGCTCCATGTAATTGCCTTCGCCCCATTCGTTCCATGACTTCAGGAATACGATGCGTTTCTCTTTTTCCTTGTGGGCTATCTGCCGGAATGTGGCTTCTGCATGCCGTCCGAACTTGTCGGGGGTGGAGCCCACTAAGATATGTCCGGCATTTCCCGACCTGGGGGAGTGGTCCCAGTTGGGAATCAGGGTGGGGTAGCAGTTGTCGGCTTTCTCCTCTTCTCCGCAGAAATGGCGTGACGCCCTGCCGTAGTCGATGTGCCTTCCCCGTCCGAGTGCGATGCGCTGGAACTTGGCGTTCATGCGTTCCCAAAGCGAGAAGTCTTTCTTGAACACATCGTACAGGCGTACGGCAACCGTGGCATCGAATCCCCATTGGAGATAACGCGGGATGTCTTCCGCGCGGTCGGTGTGTCCGACGAAATGAATGCGGAAGCCGTGCGGTTCGGCCAGTTGTTGCCACAACCGGATGAAATGTGCGGCATCCGGCAGTTTGGTCGGGGCATACACTACAAAGACCGGATTGCCGTGTACACGGATGTAGCGCGGGTCCTTAAAGGCCGGGAGCACGGCATTGAAGTGCGCGATATAGTCTTCGTCGCCCGGATAGAGCTGTTCCATCAGCATCTTGTGTCCGCCGTCGCGGTTGAACTGTTTGTCCTCCCAGCTGTGGTTGGCCCATGCTAAGCAGAACGGGAAGTCCGGTTCCCCGCTTTGCAGGACTTCGTTGAACGGCCGTTGCAGCAGTTGTCTGCCGTGGCCGAACCAGTAATGCCAATAGCAGAAACCTTCAATGCCGTATTCGCGCGCCATGTCGGCCTGTTCCTTGCGGGTTTCGGGCACACGCAGGTCGTAATATCCCAAGTCGGCCGGCACTTTGGGCTGGTAGTGTCCTTTGAACAGCGGTTTGGCTTTTCCCACGTTGGTCCATTCCGTGAATCCTTTTCCCCACCACTTGTCGTTCTCCGGTGTGGGATGGAATTGCGGAAGGTAGAATGCGATGACACGTACTTCGTTGTGTTGGTTCATGTGTTTGCTTCTGTATGTTTCGTGTGGTAAAGTTACGGTTTCCTTTTTGCTTTCCCAAAGGTTCGCGGATGATTTTTATTCCGGTTCCGTTACGGGATGCGTGTGTCGGCAGGAGATGCGTATGGCATATAATATATAATGTACGCGCGAGGATGGCGGAAAGGCTCTTTTTTGTCCTCTTTTTTCTCACCTGTGTGCGTTTCATCGGTCACAGGTGAGCGTTTCATTCTTCACCTGTGTGCATTTTCTCGCATACAGGTGGGCAATTTACGGCGTATAAGGTGCAGGACGGAGGCTACTTCCGGTGAAGCAGATAATGGATGCTTTCCTTGAATGTGACGGAACCCGACAGGCGCATAAGGAGCGTGTAGAGTGCCACCGCACCGGCAATCTTGGCCGTGAGCAGCAGATAAAGGTTGCCGATACCTGCGGTGAGCCAGCCTACGGCGCACATCGTAAAGGCGGCGCATGCGGCATAGGGCAGGATGTCTTTTGCGGCCTGAAACCATGTGAGTCCGATCTCCCTGTGTATGAAGAACTGCCATACGGCCAGCCAGCAGATGTTGATGGCCACGTACCAGCAGGTCATGGCATACAGGCCGGCGGAACGGTTCAGGAGCATGACGGCCAGTTGCACGAGCGACAGCGAGACCGTGCTGTACATGAAAATCTGCGACTTACCCTTGCTGACCATCAGTTGGGCATACAGGCCCGAAATCACCGTGAATGCGCTGCCGATACACAGCATGCGCATCAGGTCGGCGCTGACAATCCATTTCTCGGTGATGGTGACAAGAATCAGCTCACGTGAGATGAACGACATGCCGAACAGAGTGGGGAATGCGATGAAGGCCGTGAAACGCAACATCTTGCGGAATATATGCCGTTGCCGCGCCTTTTCGTCCGCCACGTTGGCCAGTATGGGCTGCGCCACGTTGTTAATCATCCCGTAAATGAACTGGTAGCCCATGTAGTTCCATTTGTTGGCCTGGTTGAAGTCGCCCACTTTCCCTTCGCCGTAATACCGGCCCAGGATGACGGAGAGAAAGTTATTGTTGATGATTTGGAAGATGTTTGTGACCAATAGTTTACTGCTGAATCCCCACATCTCGCGTGCCGGCCGGAGGTTGAAGGTGAAGGTGGGGCGCCAGGGTGAGAAGTACCACAGGCAGGATGTCACCACAGCCACGTATATGTTGCTCTGTATGGCCAGACTCCAGTAACCGTAACCGTTGAAGGCCAGTGTGATGCCGGTGAGGTTGGACACGATGATGCCGATGAAAATCGCGATGGCCCGCTGTTTCACCATGACGTGGCGGAAGAGATATGCGCTTTGTGCCGTTCCCATGCTGGATATGAGGAAGCCGAGAAAGGCCACGCGCGACAGCGGGATGAGTTCGGGCTGCTGGTAGAATGCCGCAATGAGGGGGGCGCAGAAGAAAAGGATGACATACAGTGAGATACCGATGAACAGGCTGCACCAGAACACGGCGTTGAAGTCCTCGTGACAGTCTTTTTTCCGGTTGGCCAGCGCGGCGATGAATCCGCTTTCCTGTAGGGTGGAGGCTGTGAGCGAGATGATGCTCAGCATGCCCACCATGCCGTAGTCTTCCCGTGTGAGCAGACGGGCCAGACAGATGCCGAACACCAGTCCTAAAAGTTGCTGCAGGCCGTTGCTGATTCCGCCCCAGAAAATTCCCTTGGCTGTTTTTTCCTTGAGTGAGTCCTCTGCCATTCCGATATGTGAGAGAATGATAACGCGGGCAAAGTTACGTTTTCTTTTCGGCTTTCCCAAAGGATGTTGCGTGATTTCGCGCCGTGTGCGTGCGAAATCACGCATGTTGCAATTTCATGCGTCATGCCGTGCATGCTCCTTCTTTGTGTACTTTTTGGCCGCATTTCTGT
Source organism: uncultured Paraprevotella sp. (assembly GCA_900548345.1). GTDB lineage: Bacteria > Bacteroidota > Bacteroidia > Bacteroidales > Bacteroidaceae > Paraprevotella. Next base: position 64,600 of record URKA01000011.1, read on the forward strand.
TTGAAAATCCCTTTTTAAGATTCTTTTGTCAAAAGATTCCGATGATTCGTTTTACCATACGGGAAAATATGCCTAATTTTATCGGCAGAAATCAAAATGAAAAACAGAAAAACGTAAAACGACATGGAAAAGATTCAAGAATTGACCGATAAACTTTATCGCGAAGGCGTGGAGAAAGGCAATGCCGAAGGGCAACGGCTGGTGGAAGAGGCAAAGGCCGAAGCTGCCAGGATTATCGCCGAAGCCAAGGCGAAGGCCGAGGACATTGTGGCCGGAGCCAGAAAAGACGTTGAAGCGCTGAATGCGAACACAAAGTCGGAACTGAAACTCTACGCGGCGCAGGCACTCAATGCCCTGAAGAGCGAGGCTGCCAATGTGCTTACGGACAAGGTGGTGGCCGGTGCGGTAGGCAAACAGATGGCCGACAAGGATTTTCTCGGTGAATTTATGGTGGCCATGGCGCAGAACTGGGCATCGGGCGACGCTCCGGTGATTTCAACCGCTGACGCCGAAGGGCTGAAAACCTATTTCCTGGCCCATGCCAAAGAATTGCTGGATAAAGGCGTGAAGATTGAACAAGTGAACGGCAAGCCGGCTTCGTTCTCCATTTCTCCGGCAGACGGTTCGTATAAGATGAACTTCGGTGAAGAGGAGTTCGTGGCCTATTTCAAGGAGTTCCTGCGTCCGCAACTGGTGGAAATGTTGTTTTAACCAGAGCTTATGGGACATTATTATTGCCTGATGGCCGGCCTGCCCGACCTGTCGCTTGACGACAGCAAGGCCGCGCCTTCGATACAGGAACTGAAAGAAAACATGGAGGGGCAACTGACGAAAGCCGACAAGGCGTTGCTCGATGTGTTCTTCCTGCAATATGACTGCCGCAACCTGGTGGCACTGCTTAAAAATCCGGAGGCGGAAACCGACCCGCGGGGCAACTACACGATGGAGCAGTATGTCGACTTGATGACATCGGCGCGTGAGATGAACTTCAATGTACACCGTTATCCGCCCTTCATGTCGAAGTTCGCACGTGATTACGCCTATAACAAGGATGTTGAAGGCTATTTCCCTTCAGATGTCATGATGCTGGAATATTACCGGTATGCCATGCAGGTGCCCAACAAGGTGATGGCGGAATGGTATGCGTTGAACGTGGACATCGCCAATATCCTTACGGCACTGATTGCCCGCAAGAACGGCTGGAATGTTTCCGACTACATTATGGGCGGCGGCGAAGTCTGTGAGATGATACGCCACAACAACGGTAAGGATTTCGGGCTGGCGAATGAGTTCGACTATGTGAACGAACTGATGAAAATCGTGGACTGCGAGAATCCCGTGGAGAAAGAAAAGCGTATCGATGCCTTTAAATGTGTGTGGCTCGACGAGCATACATTCTTCGACCCCTTCTCGATAGAGGCCTTGTTTGCCTATATTGCCAAACTGGAACTGATGGAACGGTGGGCCTTGCTCGATGTGGAGACGGGGCGTGAGACATTCCGGCAGATTATTGAGAATCTGCGGAGTGAGGCGCGTGTACCGGATGAATTTAAGAAATAAAACAGAAAACAGATATGATAACAAAAGGAACTGTTAGAGGCGTCATCGCCAATATGGTGACGCTTAGAGTGGACGGCCCCGTTTCGCAAGGCGAAATCTGCTACATCGAGACGGGTGGAGACCGTTTGATGGCCGAGGTGATTAAGGTAGTCGGCTCCGATGTGTATGTGCAGGTTTTCGAGAGTACACGCGGACTGAAAGTCGGCTCTCCGGCTGAATTTACAGGACACATGCTTGAGGTGAAACTCGCACCGGGTATGTTGTCGAAGAATTTCGACGGTCTGCAGAACGACCTTGACAAGATGGACGGCGTATTCCTCAAGAGAGGGCAGTATACCGACCCGCTCGACGAGGACCGTATATGGGACTTTACGCCTATCGTAAAGCCGGGCGACAAGGTGCAGGCCTCCGACTGGCTGGGACAGGTGATGGAAAATTCGCAGCCGCTGAAAATCATGGCTCCGTTCCAGATGGAAGGAACGGCCACGGTGAAGACGGTTGTCCCCGCCGGACAGTATAAGATAAAAGATGTGATTGCCGTGCTCACCGATGAGAACGGGCAGGATATTGAGGTGAACATGATCCAGCACTGGCCAGTGAAGTTCGCCATGATGAACTATAAGCAGAAGCCGCGTCCGTTCAAGTTGCTCGAAACGGGTGTGCGCACCATCGATACGATGAACCCCATCGTGGAAGGCGGTACGGGCTTTATTCCCGGTCCTTTCGGAACCGGAAAGACGGTGCTCCAGCATGCCATCTCCAAGCAGGCTGAGGCCGACATCGTGATTATTGCGGCTTGTGGTGAGCGTGCCAACGAGGTGGTGGAAATCTTTACCGAATTCCCCGAACTGGTTGACCCGCATACGGGACGTAAGCTGATGGAGCGTACCATTATCATCGCCAATACTTCCAACATGCCCGTGGCTGCCCGTGAGGCATCCGTGTATACGGCCATGACCATGGCGGAGTATTATCGTGCCATGGGCTTGCGCGTGTTGCTGATGGCGGACTCCACATCACGTTGGGCGCAGGCGTTGCGCGAGATGTCCAACCGTATGGAGGAACTTCCCGGTCCCGATGCTTTCCCGATGGACCTTTCGGCCTTGATTTCAAACTTCTATGGTCGTGCCGGCTATGTATATCTGAACAACGGCGAAGTAGGTTCCATTACCTTTATCGGTACGGTATCTCCTGCCGGCGGTAACCTGAAAGAGCCTGTGACGGAGAACACCAAGAAGGTGGCACGCTGTTTCTACGGATTGGAGCAGGAACGTGCCGACAAGAAACGTTATCCGGCAGTCAATCCCATTGATTCTTATTCCAAGTATCTGGAATATCCGGAGTTTGCCGAATATGTGGAGAAACGTATCGGAGCGGGCTGGATAGAGAAGGTGAACGGGCTGAAGACAAGGATGCAGCGCGGTAAGGAGATTGCCGAACAAATCAATATCCTGGGTGACGACGGTGTGCCCGTGGATTACCATGTGACTTTCTGGAAATCGGAAATCATCGACTTTGTCATCCTGCAGCAGGATGCGTTCGATGAGGTGGATGCCATGACGCCGTTGGAACGTCAGGAAGAGATTCTGAATCTTGTGGTAGAGATTTGTGACACGGAGTTCACTTTCGACACGTTCCTCGATGTTGTGGACTACTTTAAAAAGATGATTAACCTTTGCAAGCAGATGAACTATTCGGTTTATAAGTCGGGACAGTATCACGACTTTAAGAGACAGGTCGAGGCGATGCTTGCCGGACATAATAATAAATAAGGAGTATTATGGCAACAACAGCATTCCAAAAAGTATATACGAAAATCAGTCAGATAACCAAGGCGACGTGCTCGCTGAAAGCACAGGGCGTAGGTTATGACGAACTGGCTACCATCGACGGCAAGTTGGCACAGGTGGTGAAGATTATGGGCGATGACGTGACGCTTCAGGTGTTCGAAGGAACGGGAGGTATCCCGACCAATGCCGAAGTGGTGTTCCTGGGCAAGTCGCCTACCTTGAAGGTGAGCGACCAGCTGGCCGGACGTTTCTTCAACGCCTACGGAAAGCCTATCGACGGCGGACCGGAAGTGGAAGGCCGTGAGGTGGAGACCGGCGGACCTTCTGTGAATCCCGTGCGTCGCCGTCAGCCGAGTGAGCTGATTGCAACGGGTATCGCCGGTATCGACTTGAACAATACGTTGGTGTCCGGACAGAAAATCCCGTTCTTTGCCGACCCCGACCAGCCGTTCAACGAGGTGATGGCCATGGTGGCCTTGCGTGCCAAGGCCGACAAGATTATCCTCGGCGGTATGGGTATGACAAACGATGACTATTATTTCTTCCGCAACACATTCTCCAATGCCGGTGCGCTCGACCGTATCATTTCGTTCATGAATACTACGGAAGACCCTGCCGTGGAGCGTCTGCTCGTACCGGACATGGCCCTGGCGGCTGCGGAATATTTTGCCGTGGAGAAGCATGAGAAGGTGCTTGTGCTGCTTACGGACATGACATCCTATGCCGACTCTCTGGCCATCGTGTCCAACCGTATGGACCAGATTCCTTCGAAGGACTCCATGCCGGGTTCGCTTTATTCCGACCTGGCGAAGATTTACGAGAAGGCGGTGCAGTTCCCCGAAGAGGCAGGCGGAGGTTCCATTACGATTATTGCCGTGACGACATTGAGCGGCGGCGACATCACGCATGCCGTACCTGATAATACCGGTTACATCACAGAGGGACAGCTCTTCCTGCGTCGCGACAGTGATATCGGTAAGGTTATCGTCGATCCGTTCCGTTCGTTGTCCCGTCTGAAACAGCTCGTGGCCGGAAAGAAGACCCGTAAGGACCATTCTCAGGTGATGAATGCGGCCATCCGTCTTTATTCGGATGCGGCCAACGCCAAGACGAAGATGGAGAATGGTTTCGACTTGACGGAATACGACAACCGTTGCCTGGACTTTGCCCGTGAATATGCCGACAAGTTGCTGGCCATCGACGTGAACCTGGATACTACGGAGATGCTTGACGTGACTTGGAGCTTGTTCCGTAAGTACTTCAAACTGGAAGAAATCAATATCAAGAAGGAACTTACCGATGAGTTCTGGAAAGAATGAAAGAGTGAAAGAATGAAAAATGAAAGAATGAAAGAGTGAAGGCGGACAATGTGATTCGGCAGAAAACTATGGACTTCGCTATTCGGATAATGAAGTTAAAACGTTTCCTACAGATGCGGAAGGAATTTGATATATCCGGCCAAGTAACCCGTTCCGGCACGGCAATAGGAGCATTGGTGAGGGAAGCCGAATATGCGGAGAGTAAACAGGATTTTATCCATAAAATGCGGATTGCGTTGAAAGAAGCAAACGAAACCTCATATTGGTTGGAACTGTTGTTCAAGACAGATGTGTTGGATGAGAATTCTTACGTGTCGATTAGTGAGGACAATGAAGAACTGAAACGGATGTTAGTCTGTATCATCAATACTTCCCGTCGGTCTCTTTAATTCTTTAATTCTTAATTATTAATTTCGCATGATAAAGTTTCAATATAACAAGACATCGCTCCAGCAAATCGAAAAGCAACTGAAGCTGCGGCAGCGTACCTTGCCCATTATCAAGAGCAAGGAGACGGCACTGCGGCTTGAGGTGAAGAAATGCAAGGCTGATGCGGTGTTGTTGGAAAAGGAACTGGAAAGGCAGATACAGGGATACGAGTCCATGTATGCGTTATGGGGGGAGTTCGACCCGTCGCTGGTGGCGCTCAAGGATGTGGAACTGAGTGTGAAGAAGATAGCGGGTGTCAGGGTACCCGTGCTGAATAACATTCGTCTTGAGGTCCGTCCTTTCGGTCTTTTCAGCAGCCCGAAGTGGTATTTCGACGGTATAAACCTGTTGCAGGGACTTGCCAAGACTGCGGTGGAACGTGAGTTCGTGCTGGCAAAACTTGACTTGCTGGAGCATGCGCGGAAGAAGACCACACAGAAGGTGAACCTGTTTGAAAAGGTGCAGATTCCGGGATTCCAGGAGGCTGTACGGAAGATTAAGCGGTTTATGGAAGATGAGGAAAACCTGTCCAAGTCTTCGCAAAAAATTCTGAAGTCACTTCAGGAGAAAAGAAAGGAGGCCGAGGCATGATTGAGAAAATGAAGAAACTCACGTTTCTGGTAACGGCGAAAGAATACGAATATTTCCTGGCTACAATCCGGGAGATAGGAGTGGTACATGTGCAGGAACTCGGAAGCGGAGCCACCAGTGAGGAGTTCCGTGACGGTATGGAACAGGCGGAACGCTATAAGAATGCCTTTACTGCTTTGGACTTTGCCAGGGAAATGTATAAGACAAGCCGGTCTTATGAACCGAAACGCATAGAGGGAATGTCTTCCGACGAGTTGGCGGCAGCCGGTGTAAGGGTGCTGGATGAACTGGAGGCGGAACTTGCCAACGAGAATACCTTGAAGCATAAGCTGGATGCAACGAGAAAGTGCATTCAGGCGTTGGAGCCTTGGGGGAATTTCGACTGGGACGGCGTGAACCGTCTGAACCAGGTAGGATGCCAGGTGAACTTCTTTGCATGCCCTGCCAAGATGTTCAAAACGGAATGGCGTGACGAGTATTTTGCCGTGCCGGTCTCTGAATGGAAGAAGAAACTGTATTTCGTGACATTCTCTGACGAACGTCCCGACATCTCGGCCGAGCGTCTGGAGCTTCCTGCAGAATCCCTTTCCTATTATAATAAGGAAGAGGGCGCATTGAAGGCTGCTTTTGAGGCTTCACATGAGCATGTCTTGCGCATCAATGCCGAAGCGCGGGAACTGCTGGCGGCGGCTCAGGTGGAGAATGAGAACAGGATTTCTTTGTCGAAGGTGCGTCTGAGTTCGGAATCTTTGGCCGGCGATGCCGTGCGGCTGATGGTGGGCTGGGTGCTTGAAGAGAAGTCGGATGAGGTGAAGGCTGTGATGGAGCGTGAGCACGTGTGCTATGAAATGGAAGATCCGGCTTTCGATGATGATGTTCCGGTAAAGGTGACGAACAACTCTTTCAATTCCTTGTTCGAACCTATTCTGCGAATGTATTCGTTGCCGAATTATCATGATGTAGACCCGTTGCCGGTGATGGCGCCTTTCTTTATGCTTTTCTTCGGATTGTGTATGGGTGATGCCGGCTATGGCGTGCTGATTCTGGCCATCAGCCTGATGATGAAACGTCGGTTGGGTGAGGATATGAAGGCTTTCTGCACATTGGGGGCGTTCCTCGGCACGATGACGATTGTCTGCGGATTGCTTACCGGCTCGTTCTTCGGTATCGACTTGTCAAAGCAGGAATGGGCTTTCCTAGCTCCCGTGAGACCGTATTTTATCAACGACGCCAACTTTACCTTGTTCGGCTATAGTCCGATGATGGTCATTTCGGTGTTCATCGGCCTGATTCAGGTACTCATCGGTATGTGCATGAGTGCAGTCAAATCGATAAGACTCTACGGATGGAAATTCGGTATAGGCAAGTTCTCGTGGGTAACGGCACTTGTATCTGCCATCATCTGTTTCGGCCTGCCGGAATGTGGGGTTGCGTTGCCTATGGCTGTCACGTATCTGCTTTACGGCTTGATAGGCGTCAGTGCGCTGGGCATCTATTTCTACAATGCCCCCGACAAGAACATCCTGATGAACTTTGGTTCCGGCATCTGGGGTACTTATAATATGGCGACCGGTCTGTTGGGTGACTTGCTCTCTTACATCCGCTTGTTTGCTCTCGGCCTGACGGGCGGCGTGCTGGGCGGCGTGTTCAATGAGCTGGCCTTTACTATGACAGAGTCTTTGCCTTGGCTTGTCCGCTGGTTACCTCTGTTGATTATCCTCTTGTTGGGACACGGCATCAATATTGCATTGTGTATGATCAGCTCATTTGTTCATCCCATGCGACTGACTTTCGTGGAATACTTCAAGAACGCCGAGTTTGAGGGTGGCGGCAAAGAATATTCACCCTTCAGAATAAAGACTTATAAAAGGAAATAACAAAATCAATTAATTATTTAAACAAACATTATTATTATGGAAATTGTATTGGCTTATTTGGGCATTGCACTTGTGGTGGCATTGTCTGGTGTGGGAAGTGCTTATGGTGTGACGATTTGCGGTAACGCGGCTATCGGGGCTTACAAGAAGAATCCTGCTGCTTCGGGCTCTTATATGGGTTTGGCGGCCCTTCCTTCATCACAGGGACTGTATGGTTTCGTTGGTTTTTTTATGTTGAAACCCCATGTATATGAAGGTATGGACATGTTCTCAGCTGCTGCCGTTTTAGGTGTAGGTCTTGCATTGGGCTTGGTGGCTTTGTTCTCGGCCATCCGTCAGGCAAAGGTGTGTGCCAACGGTATTTCAGCCATCGGTGGCGGTCATAATGCTTTCGGTACAACCATGGTATTGGCGGTGTTCCCTGAGTTGTATGCCATTCTGGGCCTTCTGGTGTTGATCTTGACTGCAAATTCATTGCCCGTAGCTGCATAACGAAACTTTTGTAGATGGAAGGATGCTCCGTTGAGTTCTACTCGATGGGGCATCCATTCTTTTTTATCCTGTTGATACGGAACTTGTGATTTTTATTTATATTTGTATATTAGAATAGTAAACAGACCGGTGAAGACGTTGGCAATCAGATTTCGGGGGATACGCAGATGCAGGTTGAGGGAATGGTGGATGGCACTGTTCCTGTTGGTCATGCCGGCTGTTTGTGCACAGGAACTGTTGGTCAGGAAATTCCCATTTGAACGCCGGTTGTTTACGAATGAAGTGTATGACCTGTTCCAGGACCGTGAAGGCTTTATCTGGTTAGGCACGACTTCCGGGTTACAACGCTGGGACGGTCATCGGTTGCTCACGTTTCGTTCCGACGGGCGTCATCCGTACCTGTTGGTTGATAATAATATCCGTATGCTGGCAGACACCCCTGACCTTTTATGGATTGTAAGTGAACAGGGGCTTACCTTATATAATAAGTCAAACGGGCAGTTCTCTGTTCCTCGCGACGAGCGTGTTTGCCATCGGCACGTTGATGGTCTTCACTGTGATGCAGCCGATGGTATGTGGTTGGCTATAGGGCAACGGCTTTACCATTGTAACTCCACCTGCACAGAGGTTGAGGAGATAGATCCTTTTGCTTCGTTACCGGAAAAACAAGCTATTGACGGTATTTATACCGATAGTCAGGGTGCTCTATGGGTGATGTGCCATGGCGGGCTTTTGCTGCGCGGCAACAAGGGGAAGTTTGAACCAATGCCTCCTTTGCCCAATCAGGGAGTGGCGTGTACCATGTATGAAGATGCACAGGGGCGTTATTGGATTGGCACTTGGGGACAGGGATTGTGGCAGCTCTTTCCCGATGGGAACGGACCGGGCGGTCATTGGTTGCGGCACCATGTATACAATACGTCAACAGGAGCCGAGGAGGGCATTTTCTTCTGCATCCGGCAAGATCGGGGGAAGGGATGGCTATGGATGTTGTCATACAACAAGATGTTTGCCTTCCGCTATTCCGACGGGAAACTGATACCCGTGGATGTGTCTCCTTATCTGTCTCCTCATCGTTATTACACGAAGATGATCTGTGACCGTGAAGGAAATTTATGGGTGGCGGCTTACGATGAAGGAGCCATTGTCAGTTTTGATACTACTGGTATACGCAACTATCATATCCCACAATTAGCATGGCAAGTCGATGCCGAAGTGGACTTGCCCAATCTGTATGCTGACGGTGATTTCGTATGGTTGAATCAGCAGCGTCACGGGCTTCAACTGTACAATAGAGCAACGGATGAGTTGATTGGGCTACGGGAACTTCACTTGCCTGAGATAGCCACTCTGCGACCGTCGCGTATTTCCGGTTCCGTATGGGCCGGACAGCGCTATTATTCTACTGCTTATCGTCTCTCCTGCAAAGGAAAGGTTGTCACGGTGGAAGATACCGTGGACCTTGAGGTTGTTTTACCTGATTCAAGACCTATCAGGGAGATTGCGGAAGATGCCCAAGGTACACTATGGCTTCTTACACGGCATCATCTTGTAGCCCGCAGCCATCCAAGCGGCATGCTTGTTACTGCCGACCTTACCGCACCGACAGCCTTTACGTTGTCACCTTCGGACAAAGAAGTGCTTTGTGTTGCCGGGCATACATTATATAGATGTTTTGTCCGGGAACATCATATCGCATGTCGTCCTGTGGCGTCGCTTGATTTTCTTTATGAAAACGAAGAGGTGACGGTTATGTCTGCCGAACCGTCGGGGCGGGTATGGATTGCCACGACACTGGGACGCACATTCCGTTCCGATAACCGGATGTCGTGTTTTGAGCCCTCACCGCTCGATTCCCTGCTGCAAGACGGACTGGTGCAGGATATGTTGGCGGATGAACATGCCGTGTGGGTGATGAACGACAAGCGGATAGTACATTACGATATCGGCAATGCTACCATTACCGGTTATGATGCAGGGACTGGTGTCATTGAACTGCGAGGCTTTCGCCATCAGTCGCTTTGTCGTGATTCCGACGGTGTGCTGGCGGGTGGTTATGGAGGTTTTCTGCATCTGCCCGATAGAAGGAATGATGGAGTGACAGTTGTGCCGGTGCCTGTCTTGACGGATGTGCAGATTGCCGGTAAAAGTATCTTTTTTGATGGTGGGGGAGCAGGTGAAAGCACGTTCCGCCATTTGCAGTTGCCTGCCGGTGCTCATCATATAGAATTACATTTGTCGGTGTTGACTTATTTTCCGGGAAGTTCTCCACGCATGCAATATCGCCTGGAAGGTGCTGAAACGGAATGGACGAATCTTGATGCAGTTCAGCCGAAGGTGTTTTTCAATCGTCTGTCACGGGGCAATTACCATTTGTATGTCCGTTGCCAGCATGCCGACGGTACGTGGACCAAGCCCGTAGAAGTTGCCCTCATTGAGCGGCGTCCTGCTTGGTTTGAATCTCCTTCGGCTTTTGTACTCTATTGTTTGTTCATCGTTGCCGGCATTGTATGGCTGGTATGGTATGTGCGCCGCCGTCATGCCCGGCACTTGCAGGCTGAAGTCACGCAGGCGAAGGTGGCTATCATTACCGCCAGCCACCGGTTGACCGATGAGATTGTGCTCATTGTCGACCGGCATCTGGATGACCCTGATTTCGGGTTGGAACAATTGTTGGCCGAGATGGGCACAAGCAAGAGCACTCTCTACCGTCAGTTGAAGGCTGAGACCGACATGACGCCTTCCGACCTCATACGCAGCATTCGTTTGAAGCGGGCAGGCGAAATGTTGCTGTCACGCAAGAAGACCGTTTCGGAGGTTGCCTATGCCACAGGTTTTTCTTCTCCCAAATATTTCACCCGGTGTTTCAAGGAAGTGTATGGGCAGACGCCGACAGAGTATATCCGTTCTCAGGCAATAATTGTTGAGAACAAGGCGGATTAAGGTTCTTAAATAAGGGATAAAAGAGTCCCAAACAGGGGTAAAAACGTTTCATGGAGCCAGAATATACCTTGATTGGGCATATTTTGGTTCTTTACTTTTGTAGTGTGTACCTACTTTTGCGGTCAGTAATCAATATCCAAATTATTACTGTCCGCTAAACCATAAAGTAGTGAGTCCAACTTTCTGATAATTAGAAGTTGGGCTTACTTTTTGTTTCGGCCAAGCCCCCCTAGTCAAATTCAGGCTATAAAGGAGGTGATTCAGAAGCCTCGGCAAGCATGATATTCAGATCAGCATCGGGTTGA
>URKA01000012.1 GCA_900548345.1 uncultured Paraprevotella sp.
AATGGAATCGGCCCTTTCTTTCTATTGCCTCCTAAAGTTTAGCGGACAGTAATATATCCAAATATTCATGATGATACGCAAACAACTACAAGCAATTGTTGCAACGCTGGCGGTCGGCTGTTGCTTGCAACCACTTCAAGCTAAGATGCCGGCTGGTACGGAAACAGTCCGTTCGGGAATGAAACAACAAGTATGGGTGGCACCTGATGGCAACGATTTGTCGGCGGGTACGGCTGAGTCTCCTTTTGCCACGTTACAGGCGGCTTTGTCGCACGTCAGGGCATTACGTCAGTCTGCAGATGCCGGCAAGTTGGGTGAAGTCCATATTGTGCTGAAAGGGGGAACTTATCGTTTGAACAGCACATTGACCTTGACACCTGATGACAGTGGTACTCCCACTTCTCCTACTATTATAGAAGCGGCAGAGGGGCAGACTGTGGTCTTGAGCGGCGGTGCCGTGGTCAGCGGATGGCAAGACACCGGAATAGTGGACGGTTTGCCGGCTGTGGCACAAGGCAATGTATGGAAGGCGGCAATCCCTGTTGTTAATGGCAGTGCCGTATCCTTTAGGCAGATGTGGGCAGGTACGAACAAGATGCGGCGTGCCAGTACCTTTGACGACCAGTCGTTGCCACGTCTCATCTCGGTAGACAAGACCAAAGGCGAACTTACGGTGCCTCGCATAGAACAAACGTTTCGGAATCCCGGACAGGTGGAGATGACGATTATACAGGATTGGGTGACCAATGTGATGCGTGTCAAGTCAATCATGTCGGTAGGGGAGCGGAGTGTGTTGAAATTCCAGGAACCGGAGAGTGCCATTGAGTTCAAGCGTCCCTGGCCTATCCTGCGTGCCGATGAAGCCAGTCATTCCAATCACATGTTCTACCTCTCCAATGCCATAGAACTGTTGAACCGTCCACAGGAATGGTATAGCGATGAGGCGGCCGGTGAACTTTATTATTGGCCGCGCAGCGGTGAGGAGAAGCAGACGTTTGAGGCTGTTGTTCCTGTGCTGGAGACACTTGTCGATATTGCCGGTACTGATGAACGGAAAGTGCAGCATATCGCATTTCGCGGTATCACCTTTGCTCATTCTTCCTGGTTGCGTCCTTCCGTGTCGGGTCATGTGCCTTTGCAGGCAGGCCAGTGGCTCCACGATGCCTATACCGACCCTTCATCGCCGGCAGGCAATGTGGCATGGGTAGGACGTCCGAAGGCTGCCGTCAGTGTGACCGATGCCTGTTCCGTCAGTTTCGAAGGTTGCCATTTCCGCCAGACGGCATCAACCGGTCTTGACTTCGTGTCGGGTACCAAACGGATGACAGTGCGCGGTTGTACGTTCAGTGATATCGGTGGTTCGGCAATTCTTGCCGGTTATTTTGGCGATAAGGATTTCGAGGCACACCAGGCTTATCATCCTGTTGATTTGTCTGTGGTATGCGACACTATTGTCATTGACAATAACTATATAGCCCACGTTGCCACCGAAGATTGGGGATGTCTGGGCGTCTGCATTGGTTTTGCTGCGAATGTCAGCATCAGCCATAATGAAATCTTCGATACGCCCTATTCGGCCATCAGCATGGGGTGGGGATGGACGAAGGATACCAGTTGCATGCACGACAACCATATTACTGGCAATTACATACATAGTTTCAGTAACCAAATGCGTGACGGGGGAGCCATTTATACTTTGTCATCACAACCCCGCTTATCGGTGGAGCGCAACCGTATAGAGGATGTGGGCGATCCGAAGTTCAATCCATTGATGTGGGACATGCGTCACGCGCAGTTCGATATTTATCTGGACGAAGGGTCGGACTATTTCACCGTGAAAGACAATTGGTGTGAACGGGGAGAAGTCAACAAAAATAAGAATGGCGGTCATAATACCTGGGGAACGAACAATAGCAGTGTGTCCGCGACCGTTAAGGATGCCGCCGGACTGGAACCCAGTTATTGGCACTTGCGCCAAAGTGTGCCTGTATCCGATATGGCTCCCGTCGATTCTATCGGTGATGACAACAGCGGGAAGGACCGTGTGGAATACATTGCTCCGGGCGAGGGATTCAAGTTGGGTAATGCCATGGCTGTAGACTTGAATGGGGACAATCGACTTGACATTGTTTATGCCGGTGGAGAGAGCCATCAGGTGCAACAAGGCGGTGTGCGTATCAATATGGGGAACTATAGTTTCGCTGCCACACAAGGTCTCCGGCGTGTCTATATGAGCAACTTTGCCGCCGGCGACTTGAATGGTGACGGGCACATTGACCTGTTGCAGGCAGGATGGGACTTTTGGGACAGCTATAACGCCTTGTGGATGAACGACGGTACAGGCAGACTTACTGAACAGCGGTTGGTGAGTGCCAAGAATACATCGCCTGCCTGTGGTATTGCAGATGTGAACAATGACGGCTTGAGCGACTTCTTCTTTGTCGGCAACAAGACCGACAACAGCTTTTATCTGCAGCGGCAAGACCGGACGTTTGCTCCAGCCGTGGCAAAACTGAAATTGCCGGGAGGATTCTCCGACCCCAGTATGGTCTATGCCGACTTCAATAATGACCGGTCTGTCGATATCTGTTTACTTTCGAACAAGACGGGCGGGGTGTATACCCGTATGTTTTTCAACGACGGAAAGGGGAATTTCACCGAGCGGAACGTCGGACTCTCCGAGCGGGGCACGCGTGGTGGTATGGCTTATGCCGATGTGAACGGCGACGGTTATCTTGATTTGGTCGTGGGAGGCTACTATTACGGTGAACAATGGAACTCGACAGCCGCAGATGGCGGTAAGGTCGTGACCCTATATCTGAATAATGGAGACGGGACGTTTGCCAAGCACCAGGAGTTTTCGGAATACCTGTTTGACAATGTGACGCAACCAGTGCGTTTCTGTGATTGGGACAATGACGGCTATGCTGATCTGATTGTTACAGGCTGGAATATGTCCCAGGGTAATGTTTCGCGTACGGATATTTATTTGAACGACGGGCAGGGCAATTTCACACTGCTTCCTGATACCCGTCTGCCGGGTGTGTCAGAGTCATCGGTAGAGTTGGCGGACTTCGGTAATTCCGGTCGTAGTGACATTCTTATCAGTGGCAACTGTAACGGACATTACCAAGGTATGCCTGGCGACCGGCGCATTGCAGTGCTTTGCCGTAACCGTACTGCTAATACCAATACGGCTCCTACTGCACCGGTCAACCTGAAAACAGAAGTAAGCACTGACGGAACCGTACATCTTTCTTGGGATGCGGGTGCTGATAATGAAACACCGACCCCTTCGCTTTCCTATAACTATTATCTGCGTAATCTCTCTACAGGCCTTTATATGACCTTTCCCAATGCTGATATTGCCACCGGTCAGCGGCGTGTCAGCCAGATGGGTAACGCCTGGCTCAATCACGGATGGACATTGAACAATTTGCCTCCGGGCAATTATGCATGGAGTGTACAGACCATTGATGCGTCATATACCGGTTCACCTTTTGCAGTCGAACAGCAATTTACCATCAGTGAGTCTACGGCCATTCGTGAGCATGCGGCCTCGACAGATTCCATTCGGATCTCAGTCGTTTCGGACGGTTTGCAGATTGAGACAGGCGAGGCACAGGCAATCAATGTTTTTATGCCCGACGGCAGGAAGTATCTTACTTGTCGGTTGCAGCCCGGAATCAACCGTGTCTCATTGCCGCGGGGGCTTTACATTGTCCATAATACCAAAGTTATTATACGCTAACCAATAAAAACTAAAACACATGATGAACCAAAACAAATTAACCGCATGGGCTCTGTCCGTTTTGATGGCAGGGCACATTGCTACGGCTGCGGCACAGGAAGAGAAAACAACGGAATCTATCAGTTATCCAGAGATAAGACTCGGAGGAACGCCTGTTTCCCAACTGATGGATGGGGAAGAATATGCCATGCAGAACAGTAATGCTACGCTCGCATGCCGGAACCTCTATTGGGAATGGGGAACTTACTTGCGTACGCGTTCTGACGGTGCTATCAACGACGTCACTTTTGTGGCGCACGAGCATGCTGCCGACGGTCAGAACCAGTGGTCGTTTCAAGTCACTTCAGAGACCGGAAATGGTCAGTACTTAGGACGTACAAACGGTTCAAATGCCTCACTTGTATCCGATGAGATGCTGTGGACGGTTACCTATGAAGAAAGTGATACCGATGAGGGTAACGGTTTCCTGCTGTTGCCTTCGGGTGACAATGCCAATGAGGGGCATGAACTGAAAATGAACGGTAGCGGTGATTGGGTGGTTTCCTATGCCGACGGGACCTCGACCGATAAGACTGACGGCACCTCCCATTGGTCGTTCATACGCACAGCCGATCTCAATTCGGATGCGGTGGCAGAATACAATGCTGCCAACCTGCGTCTTTACCAGTATCTCGTAGAGGCTTCGCAGATGTATGACCGTGGCATGACGATGATGGCGGAAAGTTATAATGCCGGTGTAGCAGTCTATAATAAAACCGGCAATACCACAGAGGAACTGAATGCTGCTACCGAATCAATTATGAAAGCTATAGCTGCATCGGTGTCGGGGTATGAACCGTTTGTGCCGGCTACGTTTGGTATCGTAAATCCCAGTTTCGAGAATGTGACCAGTCAGCATGGTTCCGAAGTTTCCGTGCCTTTCGGATGGACAATGACTAAAAACGGTAATGAAGTGGTAACGCCTGTTGATTGGTCGTGGTGCGGAGCCAATACGGACGGAGAAAACAAGGATGGTGATTATCTTTGGGGCATCTGGCATTGGGGAGAGTATGGCGACATCGTGTTGTCACAAACTGTCAGCGGATTGCCCAATGGATTATGGAAACTGACGGCACGGCTGATGAACAACAATACAGAGCAGGGAAATTGGGCACGTATTTTTGCTTCCACAAGCAGCATGCTGGCAGGTGGGTCGGCCGACTATGCCTTGTTGCCGGAAGGTGAACAATGTAACTATGCCAATGCGTGGGCAAGTGGTGATGGCGACATGAGTCGTGTGATGACGGTTTATGCCCATGTGGTTGACGGTACGCTACAGATGGGAGTCAAGACAAACGGTTTCTTCAAGGTGGATGATTTCCAACTGACTTATCTGGGAGCGGAGACGGTTACAACAAGTGTGGCGATTGGTGCTGAGGGGGCGGCAACTATTGTAACCGCGGCTCCCGTGGATTTCAGTATGGCGGCAAATGTCAAAGTTTATAAGGTAGTGGCAGACGAAGGGGCGGTCATAGCCTTGCAAGAAGTATCTGGTGTAGTGGCTGCCGGTGAACCGCTTTTGCTTGTCGGTGCCCAAGGGGTATATGACTTCGCTATCATGCCGGCAGTGTCTGTCCCTCTCAAAGACAATCAGCTTAGGGTGGCTAATGGCGATGTAGAAGCCGATGGCAGCACAGTCTTTACTTTGGAGGATGGTGAACAGGGTGTTGGATTTTATCTGCAGCCGCAGGGTACACAGATTAACAATGGACAAGTCTATCTGACAGTAGATGTAGGTACTGAAATGACGTTCTTCCCTGTTGACGGCAAGACGACAGGAATATACAAGGTCCAAAGAACCTTTGACGATAAGTCTTGTGGGATATTTAATCTGTCTGGTTGTCAAATAGATGGATTGCAACGAGGAGTGAATGTTATGGCCGGGAAGAAAATGATTGTCCGTTAACGTCTAATTGACGCATGGAAGTTGCATGAAACGTATAAGGAAATCTTTTTGTTGATGTTTTTATTGTTTTTTGTAAGTTGTTCGTAGGTTTATAAATTTTTATTGTATCTTTGCCCTGTATGTTTTTACGGGGCAAAGATACGGTGTTATGTATTGTGGGATGTTTTTATAACTTCTCTTCCCTTTGATTAATGATTCTTGAATGTATATAAATAAGGAGAAATAAAATGATGAAAAGAAGATTTGTATTTTTGGTGTTTATGGTAAGTCTGTGCGTTTCCATGTCTTATGCCCAGACTGAGAGCTACCGCAACCTGGTAAGGGAATGGATTGAGACGGGAGTAGGCGGGAATCCCTTCAGCGTGGATGCGATGAAGGGCGTGTATTTGGAAGTCAATAAGGAAGTGTTGGACAGCGCGGATGCGGATGTCATAAAGAACATGTCTGCAGAACAGAAACAGAAGTTGTCGGAGAGCCTTGCGGACAAATACGTTAAGGAACAGTTCATGATAGACCTTGCAGATGTCTTTGCTTCGATGTGGAAAGACAAAGTGACGGAAGAGCAGTTGCAGGGACTTGTGGAAATGACACGGACGCCGCATGCGAAAGCTGCCATTGCGCGTATGAACAAGGTTACGACGAATAATCTGCAGCAAGAGGTCATGCAGATGATGATGCCCGCGATTTCCGCCATAATGTCGGGTGAGAAACCAAAACCGATTGAGCCGGTGGCATGTTCCGACACTTACAAGCAGGTTTTCCATGAATATTATGAAAAGGCAGAAGCCGGAAACATGTTGGCTACGCTGGAAAAGTCTGTTCAGTCATTGTCTTCGCAAGGTGACGAGAAGACGAAGAAGTACATCGTTGTGCTGATGGGTTATATGCGTGACAACATGGAAGTGTTGATGCGCAACATGATGTTAGGTAAAGTGACGTATGAAGATTTGAACTATTTGACGGAGTTAGCATCTACACCTGCCTATAAAGGCGTGATGCTTTCGTTGCAGAATGACATATTGTCCAATCCAATGTCGTTTATGACTCTGCTAATGGAGAAATATGGGGAGTGGATGGAAGCCAATATAGATTCCCTATTATAGTAGAGTTGGCATTTTGGCGCATTGGAGACTAAAATAAAAACGCTAACCGTTCCTGAAAAGAAAGTTAGCGTTTTTGTTTGTACTCGAAGCGGGACTTGAACCCGCACAGCCGTAATGGCCAAGGGATTTTAAGTCCCTCGTGTCTACCGATTCCACCATTCGAGCAACCTTAAGGAGCGGAAAACGAGACTCGAACTCGCGACCCCGACCTTGGCAAGGTCGTGCTCTACCAACTGAGCTATTTCCGCATGGTTGTTTTAGACGGGTGCAAAGATATTATAAAATCAGACTTTTTCCAAATATTTCTTCTCTTTTTTATCGGTTGTTGATAGTGGCTGTGTTGCCGGAATAGTAGATGCGGTAGCGGAACAATGAGGTTCCGCCCTCTCCGCTACTGACGATGCCTTGGTTGTTGAGGTTATAGATGCGGTTGCACGAGGAGCATGAGGCATAGCCTCCCTCTGTCAAGCGTAGGGCGCGTGTGATATTGTATGCGGAGTAACAATTCGGACAAGCCAGGTCATAGCATACCGGTACGGAAGTTCCGGAACCCAATTCCGGCATGTTGGGAAGGCCGACGATAAATCCCGACAATCCCATGTGAATGGATGAGTGGGAGGATATGGCCGTGGGGTTTACCGGTGTGGATTTGCCGTCTTCTCCGGTAAAGACATAGCGGTTCCGGTCGTATACGATGGTAGCGAAAATCCCCAGACTGTTCATGGCCGCATTCATTTGGGGAATGGTATTTACGGTCGTGCATACGAAATATGCAGGATAGTTTGAATAAGTGTTCTGCACCTCTTCTTTGCAAGACGATATGCACGACAATAAGGCAAAAATCAAAAAACTCCGTATTCCTTTCATATCAGGAAAACGGAGTTTAGGGTTGTTTATTGTTCGCTTTGGGACTTATCTGCCGAGTAATTTGTTTTCGGCATCGGCGATTTGCGAGAAGTTAAAGCCATTCCAGATGTTATCCATCAGAGCTTTGATTTGCGCGTTGCACAAGTTGCCGATGCTTCCTTCGTGTGTATGGCGCACCTCCTTGCAGGGGGTGAAGTCGTTGGCTTCGATGTCCAGGCCCACTTTTTTGTAGGCATCCCGGAAAGGCATGCCTTCTGCCGCAAGCCGGTTTACCTCTTCCACGCTGAACATGTTGTCGTATTTCGGGTCATCAAGGATGTGTCGGTTCACTTCGATGCGGTTGATGATATATGCCGCCATGTCCAGGCAATCCTTCAACTCTTGGAAAGCCGGGAGGAAAACCTCCTTGATGATTTGCAAATCGCGGAAGTAGCCGCATGGCAGGTTGTTCATAATCAGGATGATTTGTTGCGGAAGTGCCTGCAGCTTGTTGCATTTGGCACGGATAAGTTCAAACACGTCAGGATTCTTTTTGTGCGGCATGATGCTCGAACCGGTGGTGCAGTTGTCCGGCAGTTTCACGAAACCGAAGTTCTGGGAATTGAACATGCAGGCGTCGAATGCCAGTTTGGACACCGTTCCGGCAATGCCGGCCAGGGCAAATGCCACGTTCCGTTCCATTTTTCCACGTCCCATTTGTGCATACACCACATTGTAATTCATCGAGTCGAATCCGAGCAGGTCGGTGGTCATGGTACGGTTGAGCGGGAAAGAGGAGCCGTAGCCGGCTGCCGAGCCTAAAGGATTCCGGTTGGTCATCCGGAAGGCGGCCTGAAGGAACAGCATGTCATCCGTGAGGCTTTCCGCGTAGGCTCCGAACCATAGGCCGAAGCTGGACGGCATGGCCACCTGTAGATGTGTGTAGCCGGGCATCAGCACGTCTTTATAACGTTCGCTCTGTGTCTGAAGTTCATTGAAGAGTGTCAGCACAGATTCCGCGATGTCCTGCAATTGTGCGCGGGTGAAGAGTTTCAGGTCAAGGAGGACCTGGTCGTTCCGTGAGCGTCCGCTGTGGATTTTCTTGCCCGTATCGCCCAGTTTCCGTGTAAGCATGAGTTCCACCTGTGAGTGCACGTCCTCGATGCCCTCTTCTATGATAAATTGTCCGGCTTCCGCTTTGGCGTAGATGTTTTTGAGTTCCGCCAGCAGGACGGTAAGTTCTTCCCGGCTGAGCAGTCCGATGCTCTGTAGCATGGTGATATGCGCCATGCTGCCCAGCACATCGTGTTTGGCCAGATATAAATCAAGTTCACGGTCTTTGCCCACCGTGAACTTTTCTATCTCCTTATTTACTTCCGTGTTCTTTTCCCAAAGTTTGCTTGCCATATTCTTCTTTGTCTTGTCTGTTTTTATGCTCCGTAGGGAATCATGGCCAGCATGTCGGCCAGTTTCTCCACACCTTCTTTCAGCGGTTTCTCCACCATACCTTTAATAAACGGGTTGAGGTCGGCGCATACCGTCAGTTTCATTTTCGACGTGGTGTCGGAGGTTGGCAGCAGTTGAATCCACAGGTTGAGCCGGATGGGTGAGTTGGCAGTCTCGAATTTGATGCATTTAGGTTCTTCGCGGTCGATGATGCGTAAGGCCACTTCGCCCAAGGGCGATACGTTGCAACTTACGGAGTCGGTGTCGAACTTCATTTCCTTGATGCGTTCGCCGAGCTGTTCTATTTTGTCTTCCGGCACCTTTCCCTTTATCATGTCGTGGAAAGACGGGTCATTGAAGCGTTCCTGAATTACCGCCAGGTTGTTCAGGTCGGACAATTTGGCATATACGCAGGCCTGGCTGTAAGGTACAGCCTTGACGCTGCTCTCATATTGTTGTTTTGACATTTGTTTTTGCTACGTATTCGGTTGATGGGTTATCCGTTCCAGTGTGCGGGGTCTTTTCTCCAGTCGTTCAGGATGTCTACGTCTTCCTGTGTGATATAGCCGATGCGTACGGCTTCCGATACCACGGCCTCGTAGTTGGTCAGGGTGATCAGTTTTACCTTGGCTGCCTTGAAGGCTTCGGCTGCCACGTTGAAGCCGTAGGTGTAGGCAGCCACCATGCCGATTACCTCGCAACCGTTGTTGCGGATGGCCTCAACGGCTTTCAGGCTGCTTCCGCCTGTCGAGATAAGGTCTTCTACGACAACTACCTTCATGCCGGGGCGCAGTTCGCCTTCTATCAGGTTCTCCAGTCCGTGGTCTTTCGGTTTGGAGCGTACGTATACGAAGGGCAGGTTCAGCAGGTCGGCTACCAGCGCACCCTGCGGGATGGCTCCTGTGGCCACGCCGGCGATGGCATCAACGTCGGAAAAACGTTCTTCAATCAGTCGGCTTATTTCTATCTTTACAAATTTGCGAAGTTCCGGGTAGGATAACGTCTTGCGGTTGTCGCAATAAAACGGAGATTTCCAGCCGGACGCCCATGTGAAGGGATTGGTGGGTTGAAGTTTGATTGCTTTCACTTTAAGCAGTTTAGCAGCGAAAATCTTCTCTAATGTTTCCATAATGGTTGTAGTTTGATTAATCTGGTGCAAAGATACGAAAATAGAATGATTTTTCGGGTCTGCCACGCGAGTTTTTTAAAAGAATGTGTATGCACACGGGGCGGGGGATGACGGAAATAAAGGCGTTCGTCCGGGGTGGAAATTTGCGGGGGGGAGCAGCTTGTTCTTATGTCTTGCGAAAGCAGATGCCGTTCTCGTTGAAATGGCGACCTGTGTGCGTTGCGTTCTTCACCTGTGTCCGTCTCGTTCTTCACCTGTGTGCATTTTGGGCTGTTTAAATCGTCTGATTATCAGTGTCTTTGTTTTGCGTTTTTTTGAGGCCTGGATGCGGGGCTTTACAGTGCCGATGACTGCGCGAGTGTCAGCATGCTGATGCGTACATTATCCTGTTGTCGTGTGATGGCTTCCGCGCACGACAGCAGGGTGGCACCTGTGGTGATGACGTCGTCCACCAGCAGGATGTGTCGTCCGGCCATTTTTTCAGGGTGTTCCAGCCGGAATATGTTCGCCACGTTTGTCTGTCTTTCTGTGTGCGAGAGTGTGGTCTGGCTGGGATTGGATATGATGCGCAATACACTCTTGTCGTCTATGGGAATGCCCGTGATGTCGGCGATGCCCCGTGCAATCCACAGGCTCTGGTTGTATCCTCTCTTGCGTTCCTTTTGTCGTGATAACGGAACGGGTATGATGATGTCTATATCATTGAAAAAGTCTGTGCGGAGGAGGTTGCGCGCCATGTTGCGTCCCATGAAGAAGCCTATTTCGGGACGGTTGCGGTATTTCAGGTCAAAGAGGATTTGTGCGTAGGGAGATGATTTGACGTAAAGAAAATAAGACGTGGCTTTCTGCACGGGGACAAGTCCCCGGAACCTCTCTGCCATTGGGTTCTCTATAAATGATTTGTGGTGAGTGAACGGCATAAGAGTAAGGCAGTTGCTGCATATAAACTCTTCGCCGAGCGCGAGCCGTCCGGCGCAACATGTGCAGTAGCGGGGAAAGAGAAAGTCCGACAGGCTGCCGCACCATATCCGTGCCTTATCCGAAATCCTCTTCCACATGCAAGTGTCGGGTGATGAGCGGCATCTCGAATCCGCGGCTCAGGGCGAAACGAATCAGTTTGCCGTGCTTCTCGTATTCGGAGCGCGCGCTGACCGCGCGTGCTTTCGATTGAAGAAGTTGTTGTAGAATTTCCTCGTATTCCTCTTCGTCGAACGCGCCGATAGCCTTTCTGATGATGTCCGCGGGGATTTCCTTCAGCCGTAAGGCCTGTGCCACTTTGACGCGTCCCCATCGGTTGTATCGGATTTTTTCCTTTGTAAAACTCTGCGCATATCTGTTCTCATCGATAAACCCTTCTTCCGTCAGGCGCGCGATGACCGTTTCGGCATGCGGCTCCATGCCCCATGTCTTGAGTTTGCCGCGCACCTCAGAGGTGCAGTGTTCGGCGGCCGAACAATATGCGGCGGCTTTGTTCAACGCTTCCGCTTCTGTTATTTCCTGCATCTGAGCATCCTGTCGTTGTCGCATAAGTCTTTTCTTAATTCGATGTTACTGAATCCTGTACGGCGGAACAACTCCGCCGTCTCATGGCCGAATCTCCGGTTGATTTCCACATAAAGGCATCCTCCGGGGCGCAGTGTCCGGCGGGCGAACCGTGCAATGGCTTCGTAGAACAGCAACGGGTCTTCGTCGGGCACGAACAAAGCCAAGGAAGGCTCATGGCAAAGCACGTTGTCGTCCATCTCGCAGGCTTCGGAACGGCAGATATAAGGCGGGTTGCTCACGATGACGTCCAGGCCGGTGAAGATGTCTTCCCGGATGTCGTCGTGCAGGATGTCCATGCGGTGGAATGCCACGCGCGCCTGATGCGCTCCGGCATTTTCCGCGGCGATTTTCAGGGCTTGCGGACTGATGTCGGCGGCATCCACCCTGGCCTGCGGCATCTCTTTGGCCAGTGTGACGGCAATGCAGCCGCTGCCGGTGCCGATGTCCAACAGGTGCAAAGGAGGGTCGGTGGGCTGTTCGTCAAGAATCCACTGCACCAGTTCCTCGGTTTCGGGACGGGGAATCAGCACGCCGGGCGCCACTCGGAACGTGCGTCCGAAAAAGTCGGCCTGTCCTAACACATATTGCACCGGCTCTTTCCGCATCAGTCTGCCCACAATATTTTCGAGGTCGCTGCGTTCTTCCGCTGAAATTTGTTTATCTTTGCCCATGCAAATGTCCGTTTGCGTGAGGCCGAACCGCACTTCCGCCACATAGCGGGCGATTGCGCGCGCCTCCCCTTCATCGTAGCATGAAGTGAGCGGACGGATAATGGAACTTAACAGATTGTTTGCCATGACATGAGGTTTGTCGGGCAAAAATACGATTTTTATCGGAAATGGATATGACTGAAGACGAAAAATATATGCAGCGCTGCATACAGCTGGCGCGTAACGGAATGTACGGGGCACCCCCTAACCCGATGGTGGGAGCCGTGGTGGTCTGTCACGGGAAGATAATCGGGGAGGGATACCATAGGCGTTGCGGCGAGGCGCATGCCGAAGTGAATGCCATCCGTTCCGTGAGGGATGAAAGCATGCTGAAGGAGAGTACAATCTACGTGAGCCTTGAACCGTGTTCCCATTTCGGGAAGACTCCGCCCTGCGCAGATTTGATTATAGAGAAAGGCATTCCCCGCGTGGTCATAGGTTGTGCCGACCCTTTTGCCAAGGTGGCGGGGAGGGGCATACGTAAGTTGCGTGATGCCGGAGCGGAGGTGACGGTGGGCGTGCTCGAAAAGGAATGCCTTGCGTTGAACCGTCGTTTCATGACCTTTCATACGCTTCGCCGTCCTTATATCACCTTGAAGTGGGCGGAGTCGGCCGACGGCTTTATCGACCGCCTGCGTGCGGACGCAACCTCTGCGCCTTGCATCTTTTCTTCCGACTACACACGCATGTTGGTGCATCGGGAGCGTGCCGTGCATCAGGCTATTCTGGTAGGTACGGAGACGGCACGCAAGGACGACCCTTCGTTGCAGGTGCGTGATTGGCCGGGGAGGTCTCCGCTTCGTTTGGTACTCGACCGCACCGGAAGACTCCGGTCCGGATTGAAACTTTTTGACGGCACTGTGCCGACACGGGTTTATGTGGACGTTGCTGCGGGCTCGCCGGAATATGAAGGGCGAACGGGGGTGACGTGTGTACGCGTGGATTACGGGCACGAAGTGTTGCGTCAGGTGCTGGACGACCTGTATGCCCTGTCGGTGCAGTCGCTTCTTGTCGAAGGCGGCAGCCGTTTGTTGTCGGCTTTTATGGATGCCGGATTGTGGGATGAAATCAGGGTCGAACAGGCCGGCTTCACACTTGGCGAAGGGGTGTCGGCTCCTCCTCGTCCCTGTGGTGAGATGGATGTGGAGATGGTCGACGGTCGTCGGATTGTCCGCGTGGTCCATCCGGCAGGATGTGTGGTAAAATCGCTTGTTTAGTGGAAAAAAGCGTTGATTTATCTATTTTTTAGATAATTCAACGCTTTACTTTTCGTTATAGTAAAAATTGTGCGTATTTTTGTAGCTTGATAATAAATATTGTGTGGCGTTTATGAAGAAAACCATATTGGCGTGGCCGTTCGTGCTGTTGGCGATGCTTGTGTTCTGTGCATGTGGCGATGATGAAGAGACTGTATTGAGCAGTGACTGTCACATCAGCAGTTTTACATTGGGGGGTGTGAAGCGCGAAATACATACCACCAGTTCTACCGGAGAGGATTCCACGTACATCGTGTCTTATAATGCGTCGTCTTATGCCATGCGCATCAATCAATTGGACGGGACCATCGAGAATCCTGATTCGCTTCCCCGGAATACCTTGAAAAGGGCGATGCTGGTCACGATAGAAACTTCCGGTTCCGTGATTTACCGTAAAAAGGATGATGCGGGGGAGAACTGGATGGCCTATTCCTCAACGGACTCCATCGATTTTAACCAGACACTTGTGTTCCGTGTGGTTTCGGCCGATGGGTCGGCATGGCGCGACTATTCTGTGAATGTGAATGTCCATCAGCAGGAGGGGGATGAGTTTGTGTGGAAGAAACTCGCCGAGCCGGGCAGATGGGATGATGCCGAAGATTTGAAGACTTTCGTGTGGAATGAAAAAGTATGGGTGTTCGCACGAAAGGGCGCGGACATAAGTCTGTTCAGTTCCGGGGCAACCGGAGGGACGCAGTGGGAAGAAGAGGAACTTCAAGGATGCGGACAAGCCGATATCAAGACGCTGACGAAATTTGGCGGAAAGCTCTATATGAGTGGCACCGACGGCTCCTTGATGGTGTCTGATGATGCCTTGGTCTGGGCTTCCGTGACCACCGATTGCGGCAACCTGCGCCTGCTGACGGCCGACGACGCTTATCTGTACGCCTATGCCGGACAGGCCTTGTGGCATTCAGCCGACGGGCAGCACTGGACGGAGGAAGAGCTTGACGCACCTGCCGACTCCCTGCCTGTGCAGGATTTTGCGGCGGTGTCCTATACACAGTCCGACGGCCTGCGCAAGATTTTGTTACTTGGAAACCGGAGCGTTTCCGAGTATGAGAAAGATACTCACGCCATGGTCTGGAGTCGCGGCACAAGAACACCGGCGGCCGATGCCTGCTGGATGTATTACGAAGTTTCACGAGACAACCGTTATGCCTGTCCGCGGTTAAGTCCGCTTGAGGTGCTTCGCTACGGCGACAGCCTGCTGGCATTCGGCGGAGCCTCGATAGGCGGTACTGTCCACGGGCCGCTTGATGCCATATATGTGAGCCGTGACAACGGCATCACATGGAAGAGTAGCGGAATATACTTCCTGCCGGATGGCGTGCGCAACACACAGAACGTGTTTGCCGCGACCACCGATGCCCGAAACTGTCTGTGGCTTGTGACGGGTCGTCAGGTATGGCGCGGACGGCTGAACAGATACGGTTTTAAATAACAAGCCCACGGCAATCCGGATGAAAAAACTGCTGTTCATATTCATTTTCTGCCTGTCATGCTTCCCGCAGGGAACTGTGGCGCAGGATGAAGTGTACAGGATGGAGCTGGGCGGCGGTGCAGGCGGCAGCTTTTATCTGGGCGATGCAAACAGTAAACCGTTCGCGCATCTCGGTGCGATGGGCGGTGTGCTGGCACGATACATATTCAATCCCCGTATGGCCTTGAAAGGCAACCTTGCCATCGGCCATCTGTCGGGGCAGACCGGGAAAATCTTTTTTCCGGCCGATGCGAACAGCGGTACGGTTGAAGGCGGACAGCCCGGAATGGCTACGTTCAAACGGAATGTCATCGATTTCGGCGTGCAGTTCGAGTTCAACTTCTGGGGCTACGGCATCGGGCGCGGCTTTGAAGGATACAGCCGCATCACGCCTTATATGCTGTTCGGGGCCGGGGTCACGCTGGCGCCGAAACCGTTGAAGATGAATGCCGGCTTCAACATACCGTTGGGAGTCGGGGTGAAGTACAAAGTGAGGCCGCGCCTGAATATAGGGCTGGAATGGAGCATGCGTTTCACCACCACGGACAAGTTGGATGTGTCCAATGCGGACGGGGTGATTCTGAACGACCCGTATGGAGTGAAGAGTGCGATGTTCAAGAACAAAGACTGTTACTCATTCACCATGTTGTTCATTACATACGACATGTTCCCCAAGTGTATGAATTGTAATAATATTAAATATGTCTTTTAACAGAGAAGTAGACTTGAAACGTGTGCCCCGTCATGTGGCCATTATCATGGATGGAAACGGGCGTTGGGCCAAGGCAAAGGGCTTGCCGCGTACGGCAGGGCATCAGCAAGGGGTGGAGACCGTGAAGAGAATTACCGAGGAAGCCACCCGGTTGGGCATTTCATATCTTACCTTATATACCTTTTCTACGGAGAACTGGAACCGTCCCGTAGATGAGATTGCAGCGTTGATGGGGCTGATTCTGGACCATCTGGAAGAGGAAATATTCATGAAGAACAACGTGCGTTTCCGGGTCATCGGTGAATTGGAACGCATACCGGAGAAAGTGCGCACGCGTTTGCAGGAATGTATGGACAGGACGGCGAAGAACGACAAAATGACGATGGTCATTGCCTTGAGCTATTCGTCGCGTTGGGAACTGACAAGAGCCATGCAGCGTATGGCCGACGAGGTGAAGAGCGGAACATTACAGCCCGAACAGATAACGGAAGAAACGATACAGGCGCATCTGGCGACGAGCTTCATGCCCGACCCGGATTTGCTGATTCGTACGGGCGGGGAATATCGTATCAGCAATTACCTCTTGTGGCAATGTGCCTATACTGAGTTCTATTTCTGCGATACGTTCTGGCCCGATTTCAATGAAGACGAGCTGCGTAAGGCCGTGGCGGACTATCAGTCGAGAGAGCGCCGTTTCGGACAGACAAGTGAACAAGTGGCTACCCTATAAGCAACGAACCTATGAAAACAGTAGAAAGAATCTGTCTCCTATTATTTATAATAATGTATGCGGCTGTGCAGGCTGTGCATGCGCAGTCAACCGATGGCACGCAAATCAAGCCGGCCGTTGAATACAGTCGTATTCCCCGGACCTATACGATAGGTGGCATTGCCGTGGAGGGTGCCAAGAATTACGATGATTATGTGCTGATTGGACTGTCGGGACTTGCTGTAGGGCAGAAAGTAGAGATTCCGGGTAGTGATGTGACTGAGGCTATCAAACGTTTCTGGCGTAACGGATTGTTCTCCAATGTGTCGATAGAACTGGACAGTATAGTCGGCGACAAAGCCTTCTTGTGCATTAAGCTGTCGCAGCGTCCGCGCGTGTCGCAGATTAACTATGTCGGCGTAAAGAAGGGCGAACGGGAAGATTTGGAGAAGAGTATCGGTTTGCTGAAGGACAATCAGCTGACCCCGAATATGATAGACCGTGCCGAATTCCTTATCAAGAAGTATTTCGATGACAAAGGTTACAAGAATGCAGAGGTGAGCATCCTGCAGAGAGACGATGTGTCGGCACCCGACCGGATTATTGTGGACATCCACATCGACAAGAAGACCAAGGTGAAGATACACTCGATTACCATTGAAGGAAACCATGCTCTTCCGACGAAGAAAATCAAAGGTACGATGTTTGTGCCCGGTGTGTTCAAGAAAACCAACGAGAAAGGACGTCCCGGAAGCTGGTTCCGCACGAAGAAGTTCATTAAAGCCAAGTATGAGGAAGACAAGGCCAACCTGATTAGCAAGTATAACGAACTGGGCTATCGCGACGCCATGATTGTGGCGGATAGTGTGACACCGCATGACGAAAAGACGGTGAATGTGTACGTAAGGGTGGAAGAAGGACAGAAATATTATGTGCGCAACATTGACTGGGTGGGTAACACCGTGTACAGCACAGACCATCTGAGTTATCTCTTACGCATGAAGAAAGGTGATGTGTACAATCAGAAACAGATTGAAGACCGTACCCGTCAGGATGAGGATGCCATCGGAAACCTGTATTATAACAACGGATACGTGTTTTATGAGCTGAATCCTGTGGAGATTAACGTCGACGGAGACTCGGTGGATTTGGAGATGCGCATCACGGAAGGTCCGCAGGCGACCATACGCCATATCGGTATCAGCGGAAACGACCGCGTGTATGAGAATGTGGTGCGACGTGAGTTGCGCACGAAGCCGGGCGATTTGTTCAGCAAGGAGTCCCTGGAACGTTCCTACCGTGAAATCGCCTCCATGGGACATTTCGACCCGGAGAAGATCAATCCGGATGTGCAGCCTAATGCGAGCAACGGAACGGTGGACATTAACTGGGGGCTGGAGTCCAAGTCGACCGACCAGGTAGAGTTCTCGCTCGGATACGGGCAGACTGGTGTCATCGGTAAGATTGGTTTGAAGTTCTCCAACTTCTGTCTGGCCAACCTTTTCGGAAAAGGCGGTGTGCGCCGCGGTATCCTCCCGCAAGGCAACGGCGAGACATTCAGTATCAGCGGACAGACCAATGCCAAGTACTACCAGTCGTACAGCATCAACTACGTCAATCCATGGTTCGGCGGCAAGCGTCCAAACTCTCTTTCTTTCTCGGCATTCTATGCCAAGCAGACTGATGTGAGCGACAACTATTACAATTCTTCCTATTACAACAGCTACTACAACTATCTGTACGGTTACGGAACGAGCGGCTCCAACTATTACGAGAACTTCCTCGACCCCGATTCTTACCTGAAACTCTTCGGTGTTTCCTTGGGATGGGGTAAGCGTTTGCGCTGGCCCGATGACTACTTCCAGCTGTCGGCCGACCTCTCTTACCAGCGTTATATCCTGAAGAACTGGGAATACTTCTTGATTTCAAACGGTTCCTGCAACAATATCTCCTTGAACCTTACGCTGTCGCGTAATTCTACGGATAATCCCATTTATCCCAGACGCGGCTCCGAGTTCATGCTGTCGGCAGGCCTCACTCCGCCGTATTCCTTGTTTGACAAGTTGGATTACGCCAACCTTGCCAACAACTACCAGAGTGCGACTTATCAGAGCGAGATGCAGAAGAAGTACAAATGGGTGGAATACCACAAATGGAAGTTCAAGCTCCGCACCTATACGGCACTGACCGGACAGGTGAAGTGTCCGGTGTTGATGACACGCGTGGAATTCGGTATCCTGGGAGCGTACAACGGGCACAAGAAGTCGCCGTTCGAGACCTTCTATGTCGGCGGTGACGGTATGTCGGGTTATTCCTCCACATACGCCACGGAAACCATCGGTCTGAGGGGATACGACAACGGAGCATTGACGCCTAACGGTTATACCGGCTATGCGTACGACCGTTTTACACTGGAGTTGCGTTATCCTTTCATGCTTCAGAATTCCACGAATATCTACGGCTTGATTTTCGTGGAAGGCGGTAATGCCTGGACGAAGGCCAGAGACTTCAATCCCTTCGACATGAAACGTTCCGCCGGGGCCGGTGTACGTATCTTCCTGCCCATGGTGGGATTGCTCGGTATCGACTGGGCTTATGGCTTCGACGAAGTCTTCGGCTCAAAACAATATAGCGGAAGCCAGTTCCATTTCATATTGGGACAAGAGTTTTAACTTTAAAACAAGAGAATATGAAGAAGTTGTTCAATCTATTGTGTTTACTCATGCTGATGGGCGGTATGTCCGTCAAGGCGCAGAAGTTTGCTTTGGTCGACATGGAATATATACTGAAGAATATTCCGGCGTATGAACGGGCCAACGAACAATTAAACCAAGTGTCGAAAAAGTGGCAGGCCGAGGTGGATGCCCTGACCGAAGAAGCACAGATTCTTTACAAGAACTATCAGAGCGAGGCTGTTTTTCTGAGCGCGGAGCAAAAGACCAAGAAGGAAGAGGAGATTGTGGAGAAGGAAAAGCAGGCCGCCGAGATGAAGAAGGCCTATTTCGGTCCTGAGGGCGAACTGTTCAAGAAGCGCGAGAGTCTGATGGCACCGATACAGGATGAGATTTACAATGCTGTGAAGACGATAGCGGAGAGCAAGGGCTATTCGCTGATACTTGACCGTGCGTCGGATGCAGGCATCATTTTTGCTTCGCCCAAGGCGGATATAAGTAACGAAGTTCTGACAAAATTAGGATATTCCAATTAACCTTCGTATTTTTGCAAGTCAGAGGACAGAAACATAATTAAATAACATATCAGATGAAAAAAGCAATTTTATTGGCGATGTTGCTCGCTCCATTGAGCATTTTCGCACAGAAGTTCGGTCATTTCAACTCTTCGGAAGTCATTCAGCTCATGCCGGAATATACGGCTGCCCAGACAGAAATCCAACAGCTTCAGTCGCAGTATGAGACTGACCTGAAGCGTATGCAGGATGAACTTCAGAAGAAGTCGGAGGAGTTCGAGAAAGAACAGGCCGGCCTTCTTGAGAACGTAAGGCAGCGCCGTCAGGCCGAACTGCAGGATTTGTACAACCGTATCCAGCAGAGCTATCAGGACAACCAGAAATCCTTGCAGGAGACTTCGCAGCAGAAGATGCAGGCCATCTCCGACAAGATGCTGGGTGCCATCAAGGAAGTAGGTACGGAAGGCAACTATGTGTATATCATGGATGTGTCGGCCGGCATACCTTACATCAGCACGACATTGAGCACGGATGTGACCGCACAGGTCAAGCAGAAATTAGGCTTGAAGTAAGAGAACGAATCCGTCCGGAGTTGTTTCTTCAGCCTGACGGAGGATTCGGTACATGAATATTGGCGGCAGCAGCCTTCTACGGGGGCGGCTGCCGCCTTTTGCATTTTTTTCGGAGAAAATGTGGGCCGAGGCGCGGTCTTACGCATAAAAATGAATACCTTTGTTTGCGGATGAGGCGGAAGAAAGTCTTGCTCATCCCGATGGTCATGTAAAATCAACTCGGATATGATGGTAAGAAGAGTTACAAAGTTATTGCTTTTGAGCGTTTTCATGTGGATGTCGTCCGCAGTTTCGGCGCAGGAGGTGCAGAAAAAGATAGGTTTTCTTAGCTACAATGCCATATTCCGGCTTATGCCTGAATATGCGGCTTCACAGCAACGTCTGGCAGACTTGAAGGCGAAGTACGACAAGGAAGCCTTGCGCAGCGAAGAGGAGTTTCAGCGCAAGTACGTGGAATTCTTGCAAGGCCAGAAAGACTTTCCCGAAAATATCCTGCAGAAACGCCAGTATGAATTGCAGGACCTGTTGTCCAAGAGCCTGCAATTCCGTGATGAGGCCGCCAAGCTGTTGTCCCAGGCCGAGAAGGAAATGCAGGCCAATATGGTTTACCTGCTGAACGAAGCCATCCGCGCTGTCGGTATAGAGCGGGGATATTCCTGTATCCTCAATACAGACGGGAATGCCTGTCCCTTCATCCACCCGTCAGAGGGAGAGGATGTGACCGACTTTGTCAAGGAAAAACTTCAATTACCTCTCACCATACAGCCATGAGTGTTATGTTTGCAGATACCCCCGGACCTATAGGTGTTTTCGATTCCGGATATGGGGGGCTGACTATTCTGCGCCAAATAAGACAGGTGATGCCTCAGTATGATTATCTCTATCTGGGGGATAATGCCCGTGCCCCTTACGGTACGCGTTCGTTCGATGTAGTATATGAATTTACGCTCGAAGCCGTGCGCAAACTTTTCGGGATGGGATGCCGCCTGGTGATTCTGGCTTGTAATACGGCCTCTGCCAAGGCTTTGAAAACCATACAACAGAATAATCTGTCGGAGTGGACGGGGTTGCATCGTGTGCTGGGCATCATACGTCCCACGGCGGAATGTATCGGAGATATTACGCAAAGCCGTCATGTGGGTATCCTGGCCACGCTGGGCACTGTCAATTCCGGTTCCTATCCGTTGGAGATACACAAGTTGCATCCCGACATTGTGGTGAGCGGTGAGGCCTGTCCCATGTGGGTGCCTCTTGTGGAGAACTATGAATACGACTCTCCGGGTGCGGATTATTTCGTGCAGAAACGTATCGACAACCTGTTGCGCAAGGACCCGCTGATTGACACCATCATATTGGGCTGTACGCATTATCCTTTGCTGATGGACAAAATCGTCAAGTATACGCCGCGCAACGTCAAGATTCTTTCGCAGGGGGAATATGTGGCTTACAGCCTGAAAAAGTATCTGCTCCGTCATCCCGACATGGATGCGGTGTGCACGAAAGACGGCACATGCCGTTTCTTTACCACAGAAAATCCGGAAAAGTTCGTCGGGTCGGCATCCATTTTCCTGCATCAGGAGATTCAGGCCGAGAGGGTGGTGTTGGAATGATGGCCGTAAGGCAGGCTTTTCAGTCGAGAAGCCTTCGGCAGAGATACCTGACGGGATACCAGATGGCTGCGTAGCTGACCAGCAGGACGGTGAGAAAGACGATGAACACGTCCCACAGATGTACGCTGACCGGATAGGCGTCCACAATGAAGTCGCCGGCAGACGAACCCATCGACAACCATCCGAATTCCTGTTGCAGATAGCACAGCAATAGTCCCGTACCTATTCCGGCCAGTGCGCCGAAGCCGGAAATCAGCCATCCTTCGAACAGGAAGATGCGGGTGATTTGTCCGTCCTCCGCCCCTAAGTTGCGCAATGTCCTCACGTCGGCCTTCTTGTCGATGATGAGCATTGAGATGGAGCCGATGATATTGAAGCAGGCCACCAGGAGGATAAATGTAAGGAAGAGGTAGGCAATCAGCTTTTCAACTTTCATGATGCGGAATACATCTTCCTGTTGCTCATAGCGGTTTCTGACCTCGAAATCCTTTCCTAAAAGTTCCTTTATCCGTTGTTGCGCCTCATCCACGTCTGTGCCCGGTTTGAGTTGGAGTTCCACGGCCGAGATGCGGTCGCGGCTGCCGAAGAGTTTCTGTGCGAATTCCAGTGATGTGAGGATATAGTTAGCATCGTATTTGGCCTGGCGTACGGTGAAAAGCACACCGGGAGAATACAGTTCGTCTTGTGTGAACCCCGTCGCCGGATTAGAGAGGTTGATTCGTTCGCCCTTTTTGGGTGCGTAGATTTGCAATGGTTCGTCGAATCTGGCTCCGAGTCCTAACCGTGCGGCCAGCTGTATGCCCGGTACGCCGTATTCCAATACATCGGCGTGCAGGATGAATTCCCCTTCTCCGTAAAGAATGTGCTTCAGGTCGGCCATCTGCCCGAAATTGTCCGTCACCCCCTTGACGGTGACCATTACCTGACGGTCGTTGCGGATGACGAGTGCATTGTCTTCCAATGTCTCGGCATACAGTGCGATGGCCGGAAAAGCCTTGAGCTTTTGCAGTTGCGGGTCGTCATGTGCCATGGTCTTTCCGGCGGCCGGCGTGACTTTCAGTTGCGGGTCGATGGATGTAAACAAAGTGGCGACAAGGTCCTGAAATCCGTTGAATACCGACATCGTGCATACCAGCGCCATGGTAGCCAGCGTTACGCCGCATACGGAGATTGCGGAGATGATGTTGATGGCGTTGTGCGATTTTTTCGAGAAGAGATAACGCCGCGCGATGTATGACGGAAAGTTCATTTCTTCAGCAGGTTGTCGATGTTTTCAATGTAGTCTAACGAATCGTCGACGAAGAACTTCAGTTCGGGGATGATGCGCAGCTGGTGGCGCACCCGGTTGCCCAATTCAAACCGTACGGACTTCATGTTGTTGTTGATGTTGGCGACGAGTTCGTTGCTGCGTTCGCTGGGGAAAATGCTCAGGTAGACGCGGCAGATGCTCAGGTCCGGGCTGATGCGGCATGCGCTGACCGACACAAGCACTCCCTTCATGGCTTTGGTCTGCAACATGAAAATCTCGCTGAGTTCCTTCTGAATCAGGCGTGCAATCTTGTTTTGTCTGGTTGTTTCCATATAGCTTTATTTTTTGCGGATGAGCGTGAGTCCGTCGCGCAGGGGAAGGATTACCTTTTCCACCCGTTCGTCGGCCGCAATCCGGTCGTTGAATTCCATAATGCCTGCGGTCTGTGCGTCGTGGCGGTGTGAATCCTCCACCACGTGTCCGTCCCACAGGGTATTGTCGGCTATGATATAGCCTCCGGAGTTCAGGTGTGCAAGCGTCATCTCGTAGTAATCGAGATAACGCCGCTTGTCTCCGTCGATGAACGCGAGGTCGAACCTGACACCCATCTGCGGCACTCTTTCCAGGGCATCTCCGATGATGAATTCGATGCGCGATGCGTAAGGTGAGTTCTCAATCCACGGGCGGGTGAAGTCTTCCTGTTCATCGTTGATTTCGAATGTATACAGACGTCCTCCCTCTTCCAGTCCTTCGGCAAGGCAAAGTGCGGAATAGCCGCTGTATGTGCCGATTTCGAGGATATTGCGGGGGCGAATCATGCGGACGAACATTTTCAGCAGACGGCCCTGAAGATGTCCTGAGGCCATGCGTGGCCTCAGGAGTTTCACGTGTGTGTCTCTGTACAGTGCCTTCAGGTATGCTCCCTCTTCGTCTATATGGCGGAGAATGTATTCGTCAAGTATGTCTGTTTCCTGCATGGGTCTGTTGTCTGGTTTGTTATCAGAGGTAACGTGTGCGGTTGGGCAGCACGTATTCGATGCCATGTTTCAGCACATCGCCCACTACGTTGATTTCGAGGAACGAGGTCTGTGAGCCTTTTTTGCCACCGCTCAGGTAAGCCACCATCTCGTCTTCGGACAATACGCCGTCGGCCAGGAGTTTCTGCAATGCGGCGAAGTAGTAGGCCTGTCCGTTGGCTTTTTCGGGCATGAAGATGGCTTCCACGCCATACGACAGGGCAAGATGACGCATGGTCTTTTCTTTATAGCATACGGCCAGCACGGGGTATTTGCCGCGGAATGCCGCCAGTGAGCGTGCGGTCAGGCCGCTGAAGCTGTCCGTGATGATGGCACGGATGGGCATCAGTGAGCTGGCGTGTACGGCGGAATGGGCGAGGAATGCCGTTACGTCGCTGTTTTCCGGCGTGAGCGGAATCTGTATGTCGTTTTCCTGCAACTTGTCTTTCTCTGCCTGTGCCGCAATGGTGGCCATTGTCCTGACGGCTTCCACCGGATATTTTCCGTATGCGGTCTCGCCGCTCAGCATGAGTGCGTCGGTACGGTAATAGATGGCGTTGGCAATGTCTGTGACTTCGGCGCGTGTGGGGCGCGGGTTGTTAATCATGGTATGCAGCATCTGTGTGGCCACGATAACGGGTTTCTTGGCCAAAATGCACTTCTTGATGAGGATGCGCTGTATGCCCGGAATGCGTTCCTGAGGCACTTCGATGCCCAGGTCGCCGCGTGCCACCATGATG
Source organism: uncultured Paraprevotella sp. (assembly GCA_900548345.1). Lineage (GTDB taxonomy): Bacteria > Bacteroidota > Bacteroidia > Bacteroidales > Bacteroidaceae > Paraprevotella. Next base: position 25,010 of record URKA01000012.1, read on the forward strand.
CCGTCGGCAGCTTCGATGATTTCGTCAATGTTGTCCACACCTTCCTGGTTCTCTATCTTGGCAATGACTTTGATGTCGCTGCCGTAAGTGTCCAGTATCTCGCGGATGTCCAGTACGTCCTGTTTGTTGCGTACAAAGGAATGTGCGATGAAGTCGATGTCCTTCTCGATGGCGTACAGAATGTTGTTTCTGTCTTTCTCTGTCAGTGACGGCAGGTTGATGCGCACGCCGGGCACGTTCACGCTCTTGCGGCTGCCTAATGTGGCATCGTTGCACACTTCGCAATAGAGGTTTTCATCGTCTTTATCCGTTACTTTCAGCTCCAGTTCGCCGTCGTCAATCAGCACGCAGGCGCCTACGTGGAGGTCCTTTACGAAGTCGGGATAAGATACGTATATATGTCCCCGCACGCATTCTTTCTCCGGATTGCCGGTGATGGTGACCTTGTCTCCGGTTTTGTATGTTGTGGTTTCTTCCGCATTTTTAGTGGTTCTCACTTCCGGGCCTTTCGTATCCATCAGAATGGCTATGCGGTTGGACACTTCCCGTACGTTGGCTATCAGTTTTTCGAAGCCCTCGCGGTTGGCGTGTGCCGTATTCATGCGCACCACGTTCATGCCCGCGTTGAAGAGGTCGCGGATGAACTCCGTATCGCATCGCAGGTCCGATATGGAAGCCACGATTTTGGTTTTTTTCAACATCATAATCTTTTTCCTTTTGTATTAATACCTTATATCTTGTGTTTATTTTGCTTGTGCTGTGTGTAGTAATGCCTCGATGGCCAGGCGGTAGGAGTCGAGTCCGAATCCGCAGATGACCCCCTTGCAGGCACATGAAATCAGGGAGCGGTGGCGGAATTCCTCGCGTTGGTGCACGTTGCTGATATGCACCTCGATGACCGGAGCCGGCACGGCGCGGATAGCGTCCTGAAGGGCTACCGACGTGTGGGTATAGGCGCCGGCGTTGAGCACGATGCCGGTGTCTTCGAATCCCACCTCATGGATTTTATCAATCATAAAGCCTTCCACGTTGCTTTGATAGTAGTCTATGGTCAGGTCCGGGTAGGCGGCGCGCAGTTTCTCCAGATAGCTTTCAAAGGATTCTGCCCCATAAATGCCCGGTTCCCTTTTGCCGAGCAGGTTGATGTTCGGCCCGTTTATGATTTGTATTCTCATAATCTGACTTTTATTATCATTGAAAATGAATGGTGCAAAATTACTCAAAAACGCCGTAATAAACGAATAAAAACAGAAGAATGATGAGTGGGCCTACGGTGATTCATTTCTTTTTGTGGGAAAAATGTCGGCACGAAAATTTTGATTTCGTTGGATAATTCTTATTTTTGCATTTGTACGTCAATGGAATTCAAGTGGAAGTATGTTGACAAAGTAGGCGTTGTGCTTATATGAAGAACGCTGTTTCTGACATGGCATTGCAGTCTCACGCCTCATATTACTAATTTTAAACAGCCTGAGCGAGACTGTACGGCCTCTATTGTCATGAATAAAACACATAAGTTTTCCGTTTTGCAGGGAGTATGTGCCACTTTGATGTTTCTGGCCTACTTCCTGCCGTGGATTTCGGTTTCCGTTTTCGGTTTCTCGTTTTCCTGCTCAGTTTTCGAAGGTATTTTCAAGATTAACGATTTGATGCAAAGTTACGACTCGTTGCTTTCCTCGGTAGGTTACATGTCCGATGTACGTTTCTATATGTCGTTTTTATGGATTGTTCCTTTGGTGGCCGCAGTGAATCTGGTGCTTCAGTGGATGGGCAAGTATCCTTGCATGGCCTTTTATTCGGCATTGCTTTCCTTATGGCTTTGCATTGTCACCATGGTGGGTGCGGAAGCCAAAGACATCAGTTTGAGCCAAGTGGTAGGTTTGGGTTTTTACCTGTCTTTTATGGTGTCGCTCGTGTCGGCGGTGGCGGCTTGGACGTCAATAGGAAGCCGGTTCCGTTCCGCTTATAAGCCTTATATGCTGACGGCGTCGGCCTTAGTGGTCGTCACCTTGCTTTTCTCGCTGGTCATGAAGGGGACAAGCGGGCAATTCCTTGAAGACATGCCACACAAAAGCTTGGTGAAGTTCGTTTTCGTGCTGATATTCTGGATGGCCTTGACGGTGTCGCACATTCCTTTCCTTATTTATGGCTGGATTGTGGTGGCGGTTACTTACGGCGGTCAGCAGGTGGCCCCGGAGGATACTCCCGCGGCGGCTCCCGCTGGCGGCACGGAAGTATCCGATGATGTACCGCAAACTGTTACGCCGCTTCCGCAACCTGATATGCAATCGCAACCTGCATCCGGTTTTGTCCTTGCCGGCGACCGTAAAAAACTTGTTCTGTGGGGGAGCGTGGCGGCAGGAGTTATCTTGCTCGTGCTTTGTTCCGTATGGTTGTTCAAATCCTGTGGAGGTGAGCATGCGCAGACGGATACGACATCTTATATGTACACGGATGAAAGCGGTGTACACTACCGTCTCGTGCCGGGCTATGCGTACGAGTTCAGGGGAAGCATCGATGGGAAATATCCTTTTACAATGAACCTCCACGTCAAGACGACCGGTGTGGTCTGCGGTACTTATTTCTACGACAGCCAAGGGGGCGGTAGCAGAATCGATCTGTTCGGCAGGGTGGACGACAATACGTTGACGTTGAGCGAGTGTGACGAGAATGGCCGCGAGATGGCCACTTTCAAGGGAGCGTCCGAGACCCCCTTTGAGGGCATCTGGAACCGGGACGGCCAGGCGCATTCCTATACGCTTGATTTTGTGAAGGCCGCTCTTGCGGACGACGATGAAGAGACGGAAACGTCCCAATTCGGTTCGTATGGTGACGGATACCTGCCTTCTACGGGAGATATGCCGGCGGATGAGGGACAATCGGATGAATATGAAGAGGCTGTCATTCCGCCGCCTCCGGCTGCGCCGGTGGTGTCCGAAATATTGGAAATGACAGAGGATTTTGAAGAGGTGGAAACCCAGGCCGAAAGGGAGGCATCCGAAGAGACCGTGGAGGAACCGGCCGTGCAGGAGGACAATACTGTCTATCCGACGGCGGAAGTCATGCCGTCCTTCCCCGGTGGAGATGCAGCTTTGATGAATCATCTCGCGAATAGCATCAGGTATCCGGCCATTGCACAGGAGAACGGCGTGCAGGGACGGGTTGTTTGCAGTTTCATTGTGGAGAAAGACGGAAGTCTCAGTGAGGTGAAAGTTCTGCGGGGTGTCGACCCTTCGCTGGATAAGGAAGCGGTTCGCGTCATCCGTTCTCTGCCCCGTTGGACTCCCGGTCGGCAGAACGACCGGACAGTTCGCGTGAAGTATTCTTTGCCAGTGTCTTTCCGCCTGCAATAGTAGTTTGTTCTGAATAAAAAACCGGAACAGGACCTTGTGGCCCGGTTCCGGTTTTTTGTTTTCAGCCGTCCGATTCTATAAATAAAAGTTTTATTCTTAAAAATGAAAGTTTTATTTTTGAAACCAAAAGTTCTGTTTTTAAAAATAAAACTTTTATTTATAGAACTAATCCTTTAGAGAATTTGTTTTCGTTACTTCATAAGTTGCTTGTATACAGTTCCGTCACTGTTTTTCCTGATGACAATGCCTTTGTGTGGAAAGGTTGTCGTGACCCGTCGTCCGGTAAGGTCGTAATACACGGAAGTGACCCAATCTCCACCGTTTGTACTCGGTTTGTCTTTGATGCCGGTTGCGGGATGATTCTTTTGCACTTCGAAACGTAGCGTGAAGCTGTGCTCGCCATTCGATGGGCAATGGTAGACCGGGAGGGATCCCAGTCCGAAAGTGCTGTCACCCAGTCCGCGCTGGAAGATGTCGAAGCGGGCATAGATATGAGCTTGTCTTGTCAGTTCCCAAGGATGCAGTTTGTCGGTGGCGAAGGTCTCTTCGTCGTAGTGCATCAGTGAGAAGTCAACTTGTCCTAAGGTGGTGATAACGAGCGTTCCGTCTGTTTCCTCATTGTCGCTCCACAGTTTCAGCCGTCTGAGCGACATGCGGTTGCCACAGCTTTGCGGATGGCTGTAAGGCTCGAACATATCGTCGATGTCGCAGGTGTAAGTGCCCAGACCTATGCCGCTTTGTCTGTCGCAGAATGCTTCCCACGGACCTTGGGCGTAATATTCCACGTGTTCACCGATGGTGGAAGGCATCTTCATTTTCAGTCCGATGCGTCGAAGCGTGGTGACGTTCTGCGGTGTGAAGGTGGCATGCAGGTCGGCCACTCCGGCGGCATGAAGGGTGTAGGTCAGCGTGGTGGCGCATTTTGTGCCAGATGTGGTGAGTGTCACGGTGGCCGTCTGTCCGTCGGCTGCCACGCTTACATCAGTTCTTGTTGTCCTTAGTCCGTTGTTTTTGTCACCGTTGGGATCGTGTGATACATAACGGAAGTTGCTGTATACGGGAGCACCGTCTGCAGTAATGATGTCGCGGCCGCGAAGCTGCAATGCGGTTACCGTGGAGGACGTTTTGTCGACCACCATACGCAGGTGTTTGCCGCTGATGGTGTAGCGTCCGTCATTTTCGGCGAGTGTCAGCGGTGCATCGGCGGCGGTGGCTACATCGGGTAGCGTGTTGCTGCGTTCCTGCAGGGTGAATTGTTGCCATGCCATCGTGTAGCCGGCATCGGCCCAAGTGGTGGATTCTTTCAGGCGGACTTCTACATTGAGTAGGGTTTCGGCTGTGGAATTGCCGGTTACATCTTTAATAGGGAGGACGATGGTGGCGGTTTGGCCCGGTGCGGTGCTTGGCAGTGCCATGTGGCCGCTTTCCGTAACGATGCCGTCTTCAAGCACTTCATAGTGGAGTGTGAACCGGTCGAGGTCGAGGAAGTTATACCGGTTCTTGACGGTCAGTGTCTTTGTATCCTTATCGTAGGCAGGGAAGGTCACGAACTGGTGTATGTGTTTGGCCACCTCCAGTTCCGACGACCAGCGTCGGTCGGCTGTGACGATGCCGTCGTTCAGGCTGCCTGCCACGTCGCTTTGGTCGGGACCGGGGAAGTCATAACCAGCCATCAACTTGTAGAACCCGTTTTGGCGCGGCCAGGTGCTCTTGTCATCGGCGACGACTCCCTGCAGGTCTTCGGGGGAGAAGATTGCCTGGTCTGTCCAGTCCCAGATGCAGGCTCCCAATCCGGCTGTCGAGCCGTCGATAAGGTCCCAATACTCCTGCATGTTAGCCAGTCCGGCCCCCTTGCTGTGCACATATTCACAAATGAAGTAAGGTTTGTCGGTGGCATTGACGCACTGTCGTACACGTGCCAATGTGGGGTACATGCTGGAGCGTATGTCGGTATAGTTGTTGTCCTGTGCGGTAGTGCTGTGTCCTTCATAGTGGATGAGGCGGTCGTCCAGTTTGCGGACGGCGGCTTTCATGGCGGCAAAGTTGCTGCCTACGCCGGCCTCGTTACCCAATGACCAGAAGATGACGCAGGGACAGTTGCGGTCGCGCTGTACCATGCGCACGGTGCGGTCCACTATCTGTGCCGTATAGCGGGCATCGCTGCCTAATGTGCCGTCGGGACCGTTGTCGAGCCAGTTCTTATGGCATTCGATGTCAGCCTCGTCCATCACGTAGAGACCGTAGTAGTCGAACATCGCCATCATTTTAGCTTGGCGCGGATAATGGCTGCAACGCACGGTATTCATGTTCGATTGTTTCATCAGCCGGATGTCTTCCAGCATCATGGGAACAGTGATGGCACGTCCCGTCACGGGATGGGTGTCCTGGGTGTTCACGCCCTTGAAGTAGACGCGTTGCCCGTTGATATAGACCAACTGTCCGCGCCGTTCGATTTGGCGGAAACCATAGCGTGTGCTGAACACCATTTCTTCGGCATTGCCGTTTTTCTGGCGCATGATGACCGTGTAGAGTTGCGGGTCTTCGGCGGACCAGAGACGCAAGCCGGTCAGTCCGTCAAGGGTCAGTGTGGCCTGGTCTGTGACGGTTTGTGACGCGCTTTTCACCAATGTGCCGTCATCGTCGCGCAGTTCCACTTCAATGATGCGTGGCTCTGTGGCATCCTCGATGCTGTTGCGCCCTTTCTTCACAGCCGTCACCATTGCCGGGCGCGACACGACGGTCACCGATGTCCTGCGTCTTGACTACGACAATGCGAACGTAAGCATCGACTATGCCGTTCCTGTTTACGCCTGTGCTTCCGCCGTGTGGTACCGCTACCGGCTGAAGGGGAGTAGCGACGATTGGACAACGGGGATTGCCGGACAGCAACGCATCGTCCTGACCCACCTTGCCCCCGGTGACTACCGGCTTGAACTGCAGGCAAGCATGATACCTTCACGATGGGACGGTCCTACGGTTGGCATTGACATTACGGTAACCTCGCCCTGGTGGTGTACGCCTTGGGCATACATCTTATATATAATAATAGTTGCGGCAATTGTTATGTTGATGTTTCGTGTCAGGATGCAACGGAAGGAACGCGATGACCTGCGCCGTCAGATTGCCCGTCTTATGGAGAACAGGGAACTGATGCGCAATATGCCGCAGTTGTCACCGTATGCCCTGATTAAACACATTGTGCCCGTACAACCTGCCGATGATTTCATGGAGCGGGTGGATGCCTACTTGGAGGCGCACGTGGAAGACAAGCAACTGGGAGTGGAGTCGTTGGCGACGCATTTGGAGGTGAGTACCAGTACGCTTTACCGCCGCATGAAAAGCACCATGTCGCTCTCTCCCGTGGAGTATATCCGTTTGTACAGGCTAAAGAAGGCGGCACTGATGTTGCGTTGTGACGGGATGTCCATCCGTCAGGTCAGCGAGCGGTTGTGTTTCTCGTCAGTGGCGTATTTCACCAATAGTTTCTCCTCCCAGTTCGGTGTCACTCCGGGCGAGTACCGGCAGGGGGATGTCGAGTGAGGGTTTGTAGGGGGACAATGTATGGATATCCATCATCCAAGGAATGTCTGTAGTTGCTTTATTTTGCCGTAAGGGCAGTAAAAGTGGTGCAAACGGCAAAATAAAGCATATTATAATCTGCCGTATGCGGACTTTTTTAGTGCAAACGGCAGATTATAGCATATCCTGAAGCCTGTAAGTGCAAGAATAATATCTTTGTGTTGATATTCTAAAAACAGGAATATTGATATGATGGGGCTATAGGAAATTATTGTAGGATGAACCTTTTGTGAAGTTGTTTTTAGGCATTTCCATCCGCTTGCCTTTTCTCGCGCGCGTATAACAGGAGGTTTTTTGAAAAAGCCCTTCATGTGTTCAGACTATTTGATATTTAGATTATTAACTAATGAATGCCTTTCAGTGTTTTCTGCCTGTAAATGTTTGCAGGCAAGCGGGACCTTTTGCGGAAACATCGTGGCGTTTTTTCCAATCAAAGCTTTTGTCTGTGCAATCAAAGCCTTTGATTGGAAAACTAATCTTATAGAAGAATTATATTTACCAGCCTTAAAAGGCATGAGATTGTGCCTTTATTTTGACACAACCTCTTGTCTTTTTTTGTGTATAATCTGTTTTTCTGCGCCTGGTTTAAAACAGATTGCCGAAGACAAATCCTGAAATTGTTGCCATTATGATAACGAGAGCTACATATACGATTGTTTTCTTTGTTCCCAAAACACCGCGGATAACCAGCATGTTGGGGAGGGATAATGACGGACCTGCCAACAGTAACGCCAAAGCCGGTCCTTTGCCCATGCCCGAAGCCAGCAGACCTTGGATGATTGGTACTTCTGTCAGCGTGGCGAAATACATGAATGCTCCCGTAAAGCTGGCAAAGAAATTGGATGATAATGAGTTGCCGCCAACAGCCCATTCTATCCATGTGTTCGGAATAATACCCGCGATTGCCGTATCATCGTGCGTTGAGCCTAACAGGAAACCGGCTGTCATTACACCGATAGCCAGCAACGGCAAGATTTGTTTGGCAAATCCCCATGACGCCAATCCCCATTCCCGGTTTTCCTCATCCCTTTTATCGAAGAGCAAGATAACGGATAGTGTCGTAATGCCTGTAATCATCGGGACAAGCGGAACCCATTTCCCATTGTCGATAAACAGGCTGGAAAGGAGTGCGGAACCGGCTGTTGTCATCGTGCCGAACACTATCCATAGGGTACGTAATCTCAATATCTTGACGAGTGACCAGCATAACAGAAGCGATAAGGCACCGGTTATGTACCATTTGTAAGTGTATATGCCAAACCATAGTCCCGTATCGGAGGAAGCGGGTGCACCCCAGTTGGCAAACACAAGGATGAAGACCAAGGTGAAGAAATGGAACGAGGTCTGCCATATCGGGCGTTTTTCGGGTGGAGGGATGATGTTCATTTGTTCCTCTTTCTTGGCATTCTCTTCTTTACGGAAGATGAAGGACATCGCCAATCCGATGATGATGGAGAAAAGCACGGCACCGCTCACCCGTGCCATCCCCATCTCAAAGCCTAAAATCCGTGCAGTCAGGATAATCGACAGGATACTGATAGCCGGACCTGAATAGAGGAATGCAATAGCGGGACCAAGCCCTGCACCGCGTTTGTAAATGCTGGTGAACAGTGGTAGAATCGTACACGAACATACGGCAAGGATTCCGCCTGAAACGGCGGCAACAGTGTAGGAAAGCCATTTCTTGGCGTTTGCCCCGAAGTATTTCAGTACCGAAGCCTGACTGACGAATACGGAGATAACTCCGGCAATGAAGAATGCGGGTAACAAACACAACACAACGTGTTCCCGTGCATACCATTGGGCGAGGTCAAGGGTAGCGGCTATGGCTGTCATGAACCGTTCGTTTTCTAACGGCATAAAAAATACAGTCGTGAAGATTGCGATTATCCATAAAAGGATTTTCAATTCCTTTTTCGTGTCCATAAGCGTATCTTACAAGCCAAGCATTTGTTTGATTTCGTTTTCGGAGGGTATGTGTCCTTTGATTCTGACCATGCCGTCTACGATGACAGCGGGGGTTGCCATCACACCGGAATTAAGAATCTCTACGATATCTTCTACTTTTGTGAGTTGCACATCAAGATGGTTCTCGTTGATGACTTTTTCGATAACTTGATAGGTTGTCTTGCATTTGGCGCAACCGGTTCCCAAAATTTTGATTTCCATCATTCTCTCTTTTTATAAATACATAATTATAAGGTAATAAACACCGATTATGGTGAACAGACAACCGACAATCCGGTTCAGCCATTTTTGAACCGTCTGCATCTTGCCGTAGAAACTGCCGATGTGCTGTACGCTGAACGCCAGAATCCATGCCACAGCCAAGACCGGCAGTGCGGTGGCGATGGCGAAAAGTACGGGTAGCAGATAGCCTGCGGCGGCGGTGGCAGACATTGGTATCAGCATACCGAAGTAGAACACACCGCTTGTGGGGCAGAATGCCATGGCGAACAGCATACCGAGCAGAAGGGCGCCGCAACTGCCTTTGCTTGCCAGATTCTCGCCATTGCCATTGAAACCGAACGATGGTAGTGTGAACTTGTTTCCGAACAACATGAACAGTCCGATGAGCAACAATGCCGGTCCGAGTATAAGTTTGCCGTATTTGCCGATGAACTTTTGGATTCCAAACAGGCTTTCTCCCTCTTTCAATATCAGAATCAAGATGATACCTAATGTTGTATAGGCAATGACGCGGCCGAGAGCATATAAAAGCCCGTTCCGGAAAATCTTATGGCGGCTTTCAATGTCTTTACTGATGAATCCGATGGCGGCAATGTTCGTAGCCAACGGGCAAGGAGAAATTGCTGTAAGCACTCCCAAAAGGAAAGCCGTCAAGGCGGGTGTCGTACTGTTATCCAATAAGGTTTGTAGCCATTCCATAAATATTTATTTTAGTGATGTTCTGACTTTATTGGTTATCTCACTTTTGAATACTTCTGGATTTTTACGGGCATTGGCGAATGCGTATCCAGTCAGATTCTCATACGTTTCTTTCCCGCTTTTCCATTTGCAGATGAACAAAGACGACCATGTGACTTCATACTTTTGGGCAATCTTCTCGTTTTCAGCCTTGGAGATGTCGATTGTCTTGAATACGACCATCCCGTTTTTCAATTCATTGGCAAATTGCTCCTCAATGGTTTCTTGGGTATGTTTTTCTATCGCCATGCAAGTGGAACAACGCTGTTTTCCGTGAAAATACAGGATTTCCACATGGTCTTTTGTCTCTTGTGGCTGTGTTTGTTCTACTTTTGCAGTGCCGTCTTTTTTTGTTCCATTGCCACAGCTGGCGGTCAGTCCCCAGCAGATGACTAAAATCAACATCAAATTGTTCATATCTTCCTTTCTTGTTGGTTGATTGTATATTTGTTTTTCGTAGAACTACGAACATGAAGGCTAAAAAAATTGTTGCTATTCGCAACAACTTTCTTTTTTACATGCGCATTGCCCGAAGAATTCAGCGGAAAGCATGGAGGCAATCTTCCAATTCTCCCGGTTGATGCAATATCTTACTTTGGGTGTTTCAATCTCTCCCTGTATCAGTCCTGCATCTTTCAGTTCTTTCAGATGTTGGGAAACTGTCGCTTTCGAGATGGGCAATACTTCATGGATGTCACCAAAGAAGCAACTGTTTTGTTTGGAAAGGAATTCGAGAATTGAAATTCTTGCCGGATGGCCCATTGCTTTTGCAAAGCGGGCAAGCTGTTCCTGTTTTGTGGTGTATTCTTTATTTTCCATCTTACCTTTTTTGTTTGTCGTTCGCAAAATAACGAATATATTTTTGAATGGCAAAATAATTCGATGGTTTTGTTACTGCCAACCATCATTAAACTGAAAGGAAAGGATGAGTAATGTTGTTGATTGACAGATAGTCTGAACCCCTGAAGGGCTTTTTCAGAAAACTTCCTGTAGTATAGGCGGGCGATTGATATATTTCACTCCCTCTTCTATCATGGCATCTTTACCTTGCCTGATGATTTCCGGAGTGGGGTAGACATGACGGTTGATCCGAATTCCGTCCGGGAAGGTGCATGTTTCGTCGTTCCAATAGACACCGCGCCCAGTGATTCGTGTGGCAACTCCGGATACAAAGGGCACGTACAAGACATTACCCATAACACCGCATGTTGGTTCGCCGATAATATATCCCTTGGGTGCATTGCCAATGATGGTGGCAACATGTTCCGCCTCACTTATCGTCAGTCCATTGACCAGTACCACAGCCGTACCCTTATAATAGTCGGGATTCTCTGTGCCGAACTGCTGCATATTGGGGTTCTTGCGAAAAACGCCCGGTTGCCGGTAATCGGCATAAGTGTGGTAGAATAAAGTCTTGGGGTGCGGATAAAGGAACGAAGCAATGGTCTGGGTGCAGTTCCACGCTTTGGGATAGCCCCGCATATCGAAAATAATGCCTTTGCTGTCCTTGCAACGTTCCAATTGTTCATGGAGTTCTTCGGCAGTCAATGAAGATAAGTCCAGATAACAAATACCGTCCGGTATGGATATTGACTGATTGTCTGTCGGAGTAGCGGGTTGCCTGTTCTCCCAAAAGCGGCGATATACATCCTTTACCGTAACGTCCATCGTTTCTCCGTTGCGTTCGATGGTATATAACACGGAATCCCCGTCAAAACTTGCATAAGCATAGGCATATTGGTCGGCAGACTCTTTTTCAATGGTGTTATAGATGCTCTTTTCTTTCCTTATTTCTGCAATGGGTTTGTGATTGACTGCCACAATCGCATCACCTGCCTGCAGTTCGCAACTGTCCGGCGGAAGGAACTGGAAGCCTTTGATATAAAGCCTGCTATTCCTGATGGAGAGGTCCAAAGGTAAATACATGGAATGCCACATATTCCTTAGTATGTTTTCCTTGGTTCCGTAAAACTCGCTGTGCGCGTCTTTTAACTCACTGGTTATCCTGACGCAGGCTTCCTCAAAGTCTTTTCTGTCGCGTGCGTCGGCAAAAAGACGGATATAATCGGGAAGCAGCTGTTCCCATTTCTCTTCCATCTGGTACAGATAAGGATGGAAATAATACATCATGTTCCAGAAACGGAACAGTGCCAGTATCCGGTAGCCGTCATCGGACGGAGGAATATGGTCATAACACGTTTCATTGTAGAAAGCCGTATGGCGGTCTTTTCCTTGCATATATCCCAGACAATAACATGGGGAACCGTTTACGAATGCTTCCAAATCAGCGAGACGCCGATAAAGTTTCTTTTTGTCTTTGTATCGGTTTATCCAATTCAAGTGCACTTGTGCCACAATGGAATCTTCCGAAGGGAGAGATTTTTGTTTCAGGGCACGGTTGTCCGGTAGATGTCGTATCAGTTCTTTTATAAAAGCTTTGTCGTCTTTAGCGGAAAATACGGTGGGGAGCATTCTGAACAATTGATAATTCCAGTCATATTGACCGGAGCGGACGTCGGGGTGACGGTATTTGTACAATCCCCACACTTTACAAACCAGTTCGAGGCGTTGCACTTCTTCATTTGTCAGCGGACGGGCAGGAAGGTTGAATGCAGATGATTTGTCGAACTCATGGTCGGCATTGGCAGACGGAAAGGGATTGCATTCGTCTATCGGTCGACCGTCTATCAGTACGTTTAAGTTTTTGACATACGTCGTGCCCTGCCGGTTGCCCCCAATGACAACTTGAAGCATCATCGCATTCTTGTCTATAGATTTATTGAGAGGTTGCGTGATACTGATATGTTGCCATTCCGATGACGGTTTGACGGCGACGGCATTGTCGCTTTCCTGTTGTTTCAAAAAAAGTTGGGCATTGTGGCCTTCTGCCAGCAGAAAGTCGCCACAGAAAGTAATGGAGTCTCCGTGTAGGGCAAAAGGATTGTTAAAGAACTGATAATAGGTGCTAAAACAGTCAGCCGTATCTGCAAAGGTGAACTCAAGAACCGTCTCTTCTCCATGGTATTTCCAGCTGGTTTCCGCCGCACCTCGCGAATAATGTTGCCATCGTCCCAAGTCGTTTACATGATAGAAAAATGTCCGATACTTGTCTGTCATAAGTGTATCGCTCAATATCGGAAATTCCGTGAACATGGTCTGATAGTCTGTGCGCAACAGTTTTTGGGCAGTAGCTATATGAAAAACGGACGTGAGGTATAATAGGAATAGGCTGAGAAGTAGGGTTTTCATGATAATATGGGTTTAATGCAAGTGACTTGTCGTTATCGTAGTTGCGCATGATGTGAAGGCAAGTACTGCAATGTTCATTAATCTCAAAGTTACTGGTTTTTATTGTATGCGGATGGGGCCAGTAATTTTTTTTAATAGAATTTATGTTAAGGTGGGGCGCCAAATGACCGAACGGTTCTTCTCTTTCTTGCGTAATTCGTTTTGCTTTGGTTTGTTGTGCTGCTATTTTGTTGGTTCTTATGCATAAATCGTTCTGATTAGCTGTTTAGGCGCCTTGGCGGAGCGCATGTTCTCCGACCTGGTGTGACAACAGGCATCAACTTGCAGAACTTTGCACAGGCCCTTACGATGGTAGGCGTTCGTAAGCTGTACACGCAATACGGTAACCGTTACAGGGTGGTGGAGGTGGAATAAGGGTTGTATATCTTTTTGATTATCTATGGTTGATGTACTTTGGGACAGCTCAATGGTTGCTTACGGATAATCTTTTCTATAATTGTCGTTGGCAAGACCAGCCATGTTGATGGCGGCGTGAGCCTGGATCCTGTCATTGTTCCATGCTGCATTGTCCAGCATGAGGGGTATACGATTGTTTTTCGTACCCACGAGCGTGACATTGTTACTGTTCAGGGTAAGTTCTATCTCTGAAGCTGGTGTTCATGACAGAACCGTTTGCCTGTTCTATGACAAGGTACTTATAGTTGCTCAGGTTTCATTTCGCAATGGTGGCCTTCATGATAGTGTTGGACCGTGTCATCCCTGCGCTTTACATTCCATCAGAAAAACGGTTGCTTTTGTCTTTCATGTTTGGAAAATGTGTATATTTGCACAAATCATGTTGGAAAAATGTGATGAATGGCCAAAAAAACGAAGATGACATGGAGGTAGAAAGGGATATTATGGCGGCTTTGCTCAGGTGGAAACAACGGAAGAACCGCCAACCGCTCATCATTCAGGGCGCGCGACAGATTGGTAAAACATGGGTCATGCGGAAGTTCGGTGAGGAACATTTCGAACACGTTGCCTATTTTAATTTCGATGCATCGGAAGAATTGTGCAGGGAATTCGAGCGCACAAAAGATCCCGGACGGCTGGTCGATATTCTTCGACTCTATACGGAATGTCCTATCGAACCGGGACGGACATTGATTATCTTCGATGAAATTCAGCAAAGCAATAAGGCACTCAACAGTCTGAAGTATTTTTGTGAAGACGCTCCCGAATACCATATCATTGCGGCAGGGTCGTTGTTGGGCGTCTCTCTTTTGCAAGGAGATTCGTTTCCTGTCGGCAAGGTGGAATTTCTGCGGATGTATCCGGTTACGTTCAGGGAATTTCTGCGTGCCGATACACCGCAAATGTACGACTATCTTGAACGTCTGACAGAGATTGCCCCCCTGCCGGAAATAGTTATGGGGCGCGTCGGAGAGGCATACCGCCGTTACCAGGTCTGCGGAGGGATGCCGGCGGCGGTTACCGCCATGCTTGAAAAACGTGGTGTGCATGAGATTGAAGAGATTCTACATTCCATCTTGACCGCTTATGCGCTGGACTTTGCCAAGCATGCCCCCGGAAAGGATATTCCGCGTATCACCGCCATCTGGAAGTCCATTCCGTCGCAGTTGGCAAAAGAAAACAGAAAATTTATCTATAAATTCGTCAAACCGGGGGCGCGTGCACGGGAATATGAGGATGGACTGTTGTGGTTGGAACACGCCGGAATGATTTACCGTGTCTTCTGTTCTTCCAAGCCCGGTTTGCCGCTAAGCGCATACGATGACCTTTCGGCATTCAAAATCTATCTGTGTGATGGCGGCTTGCTGCGTGCCATGGCGCAATTGTCCCCTGATGTGTTCCTGACGGAAAATCCGCTTTATACCGAGTTCAAAGGTGCCATTGCCGAGAATATGGTTCTGCAATCCCTTGTGGCACATTTCGATGTGATGCTGCGCTACTGGACGTCCGAAGCTACAGCCGAGGTGGATTTCATGTTGCAGGACAATATCAGGTTGCTTCCGGTAGAAGTCAAATCCGGTACTCGCCTGAGCGGTAAAAGCCTTGGGATATACATCAACCGTTTCGATGCCCGGCTGGCGTTGCGTTATTCCATGAATAACTTGAAACGGGACGGTACGATTCTCAATATCCCTCTGTTTCTTGTGGACTGGACAGAAAAACTAATAAAAATATGAGTGTTTCTGCCGTTGTTGGTCTATAAGTCGGAATTTATGTCTACTTTTGTGACGGGATATAAAAAGACTATTCAAATAATCTATAAAGGAAAGAGTATGACTTTAATCAAATCGATTTCCGGTATCCGCGGCACTATTGGCGGAGCACCGGGTGATACGTTGAATCCGCTGGATATTGTAAAATTCACTTCTGCCTATGCCATGCTGATTCGCCGGACGGCAACGGTGAAAAGCAATAAGATTGTGGTGGGACGTGATGCGCGTATTTCAGGCGAAATGGTAAGAAATGTGGTTTGCGGAACATTGATGGGCATGGGATTCGATGTGGTTGACATCGGTCTGGCATCCACCCCGACAACGGAACTGGCCGTGACGATGGAAGGTGCATGTGGAGGCATTATCATTACCGCTTCTCATAATCCGAAAATGTGGAACGCTTTGAAACTGTTGAATGAGAAGGGAGAGTTCCTGAACAAGGAAGAAGGGAATGAAGTACTGGGACTTGCCGAAGAAGAGGCTTTCGAGTATGCCGATGTCGACCATTTGGGCAGTTACCGTGAAGATAACTCATACGACCAGAAACATATCGACCTGGTGAAAAATCTCAGTCTGGTGGATGTGGAAGCCATCCGGAAGGCCGGATTCCGCGTAGCCATCGACACGGTGAACTCCGTAGGAGGCGTCATTCTGCCCAAACTATTGGAACAGCTTGGTGTGGCACAGGTAACAGGACTGTTTACGGACCCTACGGGAGACTTCGGACATAATCCCGAACCGTTGGAGAAGAATCTCGGCGACATCAAAGCCTTGATGCAGAAGGGCGGACACGATATCGCTTTCGTGGTAGATCCTGATGTGGATCGTCTGGCTCTGTTCTGTGAGGACGGTACGATGTATGGCGAGGAATATACGTTAGTGACGGTGGCAGACTATATCTTGCAGCACACGCCCGGCAATACGGTGTCTAACCTGAGTTCCACACGTGCCCTGCGCGACGTGACGAGAAAGTATGGTTGCGACTACAATGCGGCTGCGGTGGGCGAAGTCAATGTCGTGGAGAAAATGAAAGAGACCCATGCCGTTATCGGCGGGGAAGGCAACGGGGGAGTGATTTATCCCGAAGCGCATTACGGCAGGGATGCCTTGGTGGGAATTGCCTTGATACTGACTTACTTGGCTAAAAAGGGCGTGAAGACATCCGAGTTGCGTGCGTCTTACCCCCCTTACTATATCGCGAAAAACCGTATTGACCTTACGCCGGAGACGGATGTGGATGCTATTCTTGTCAAAGTGAAGGAGATGTATAAGGATGAGGAGGTGAATGACATCGACGGTGTGAAGATTGACTTTCCGGACAAATGGGTGCATCTGCGCAAAAGCAATACCGAACCGATTATCCGTGTCTATTCCGAGGCTTCGACAATGGAGGCTGCCGATGAAATCGGGCGCAAGGTGATGGATGTAGTGTATGCGATGGCACGCGGATAGTGCCGTCCGGTGCTCATAAACTTATAAGGGAGCCTATTCAAAAGGGGCCAGATGGAGAAGCCGTTCGTATTGTTCGGCTTCTTCTGTTTTGTTTAATGCATGGCATATTCTGATGAGTGACTTCAGCAGATGGATGGAACTGCCGTCGTCTGCGAGGCTGGATTTCGCCAGTTCGTAAGCCAGGTCATAACGGTGTGAGGCCATTCCGTAATCCAATAGGCTGTAATTGCGTCCCGTATCCGGATTGCCGTTGCGGTTGTGCAGGTATATGGGTCTGGAGACTTTAGGCAGGGCATCGAAAGGAACTTTTGATATGTCATTGGTATTTTCCATTCTGGCAATGGCGAAGTAGGCTGCGATGGTCATGTAGTTCATGTCTGCTCTTTCGGCCGTCTTCCTCATGCCTTCCCAGTCATGCAGTTCCAGTTGTCTCTGCATCTTTACGGTGGGACGCACGTATGGTCTCTGCCATTCGTTGAATACACAGGTTGTGACGAGCAAGATGGTGATTGCGGCATATCCTTTGCGCCTCCCCGTGGCTTGTCTGTCGGATGGTGTGCCGAACAGTTCCGGCATGTTTTTCCGGCTGAAAGAGAGAATGAACACCGACTGACAGGCTAAAATGAAGAGGATGCAGAAGGGAATACCGAACAGCATGCCGGTTTCGGTCTGGTAATATATATCGAAACCTTTGTACACTACGATGAAGATATAGATGAATGCCGGGATGAACTTCAGGTAACTGACGTTGTCGCGCAACCGGCATACGTATCCGAACTGCCATGAAATGAGGGTGAGGATGAGGGCCAGCAAACCTCCGCCCAGGATGGGGAACTGGCAGGTCTGGAGCAGCATGCGGCCGATAATCCATAATATGCCGTAGCTGTGGTTCCACACCTCATGCAGGCCTTCGAGATTCCAGGTGAAGAAACTGTTCTGACGTGCGATGTAAAGTACGTTTCCGTAATACAGGCCGAAGAAAACCCATGTGAGGATGAAGAACAGAAAGTTATCCGATAGGGCATAGTGTATCAGTCTGCCGGATGTTTTATGGCTGTGGTTTCCCGTGTCTGTAGTCATGGTCATTTTATTGTTTATCGGGTTAATATGTTCTCCCAACGGGCGAATATATGTTGTATCTCTTCTTGTTCGCGGCGCAGTTCCTGGATGACGCCGTTGTCTTCGGGGCATCCTCTGACTGCGAGGAAGTCTGCATCTGCCACTGATTCATTGCCATCTATGCCGAATCCTGTACGGGTGCCCGGTGCGAACTCTTTTTCGGCGTCGGCGATAATCTGTGCGTTCAGGTCGAGTGCCGCTTCTTTCCATGCACGGAGCAAGGGCATGCAGATTTTTTCGGCAAAGTTGTGTGTGTTGGGTTCAGGCCGTTCTTCTTTGAGATGATGCCATACCCAGGCCCATACATACTCGTCGTATCGGTTGTATATATATAATGTACGCGCGCGAAGAACTTTCGGGGAGTCGATGTTTCCCGTCTTGATGTCTTCCGTCAGTCGGTTCATTTCTGTCTGGGGTACAAGCCATCCGCCTGCATCGCACCATGTCTCGCAATACGCGGCTTGAGGTGATGTGATGCTCCGGTATAAGGTCTCATGGTCGGTGCTGCCGCATGCCTGCAGGCGTTTCAGTAGTTGGTCACCGATGAACCGTGCCCAAGTTTGCCGGTATAATACGAGTCCTCTTTCGATGGCGCTCCTTTTCAGATGCAGACCCTGCCACGTCATTTCAGCCTGTCCGTCTTCCGTCATGTGTCTCAACCATTCTTCCATGAGCATGGTGGCTTTGCGTATTTTTCCCATCGTATAGGGTGAGAATGCCTCAAAACTGACAAGGTCGGTATGAAAGTCCGGTTGGGGGCGAAGGTCGCGTTGCGGCCATTTCCGTATGTCGCGTAATGTGCCGACGTTGCGCAGCGCGATGCCGGGAATCAGGTAGTTGCCGTTCTGTTGTTCCACGATATAGGAGAAGGGGAACAGGCCGGTGTCGGCATGTGCTGTATAATGCCCCATAATCATGGAGAATGCTCCCGCCCGTGCCGGCCAAAGGATATGCGAGCCCGATGCTGTCTTGCAGCCGCGTTCCAATATGCCTTGGTGTGAAGGGCCGAGCTTATACATGTGGTTGCTCTGGTTTGTGCCCGAACCGGCGTTCATGAATGAGAACATCCCACCGATGAGCAGTGTGGATTTATGGTGGGTGACGGTGTATGGTCCTGCAAATACCGCGCATGCCTCGCCGTTTTCGGCCTGACAGTTGCATCCGAAATAGACGTCGGATGCCGAAAAGCCGTGTCCGATGACGGATGACTGTCCCACATAACACCGTGTGAGCATGGCTCCGTCGGTCACTTTGCATCCCGTTTGTATGATGAAGTCACGGGCAATGACCCGTTCGCCCACATAGGCTGGGGCTTCTGTCAGGCTGCACACTGTGCCATTGTCAAGTCGTGTGGTTCCTTCAATGCGACAGGCTTCGCCGAACATGACGTTGCGTATGAATCCGCAGCGTATGATGCGGCTTCCCGCACCCACTTGTGCGCGTTCGATTGTACACCTGTGTGCATTCAATTTTGCACCTGTACGCAATTTGTCGACCACCTGTGCATCGTGGCGGTACATCGCCTGCATATAGGCTTCCTGTGCCGAAAGTTTGTCGTGTATGACGATTTCCCTTCCGCCGGTTTCGCTTAGTACGGCGATTTCCGTACCCTGTCCGAAGGTGGTTGTTCCTTCTTTGACCAGCGTGTCGGTGTGGCGTACGAGGCATTCCTCGCCTATGTCGTAATGTGAAATGCCGCCTGCGATGTCCTCGATAAGGCAGTCGTCTCCAACCGTTGTTTCGCACAGTGTAGCCCGGTATATTCCGGCATGTCGGAATATACCGGCTGCCGTTTCGTGTATTTTACGGAATTTTCCCAGTCGGTTCCGGCCGACAAAGCGGACACCGTGCACATATTGCAGGTCTGTTTCGGGATGAATGGTGACGAGCGACCAGTCGGTTGCTGTGCATCCCTGTGCCTGTAGTTGTTCGGTTTCCGCATCAGTCAAGTGGCGTTCTGCGGTGGAAAGTTGCGTATTCAGCTTCATGCTGTGAGGTGTTTTGTCTTTTTCGGTATAAAGTAACGCTTTTTTTTTCGAAAAAGCATGTTCTTGATGGCGTTTTTTACTTTAGGGCATAAAAAAAGGGTCAGCGCTCTGACCCAACCTTTGTTAACCTTAAATCTAATACTATGAAAAACACATTGCAAATATACATATAAATCCATAGTGTGCAATAGGTTATATCATTTTTTAATATGACTTTAAGGCTTTTTAAAGTTGTGCCTCGGAAAATGGAGGGATATGAATGCATATAAGAAATACGGGGCGCTTCACAGCGCCCCGTATTCTTTAGTTTTTTAGGTATTAGTTTTGTTTAAGGTAAAAAGATTGTTTTCAGGATAACGATGCAAAGATAAGGCCGTTTTTGTGACTGTGCAAACATTTGTTTATGCTTTAGAACATGTTTTAATTAATAATATGAATCTTTTATTAAAAAAACTATTCAACGCGGCTTTTCTTGCTTTCTTGCAGGTGAAAGTCGGTGATGTCTTCGATGGGAGACGGTATGATTTTGCCTATCCGGTAGCCGCATGTACGGGCTGCCTCGCTTAGTTCCTCGCGGAAGTGACAGGCGATGCTGCCGGTGAAACCTACGGGAATGTCTTTCCTGCCATAGGCATCTACATTCCGTCTGAAGAAGTCTTCAAAGCAAGAAACGATGAGGGAACGGACGGCAGGCTGCATACGGTATTCGTGTATGAACATGGTCAACGAGGCCAAAAAGCGGTTCGCACCGGGTTCGCGATACACTTTTTGTATGATGTCGCTTTCGGAGAGGCCGTATCGGTTTGAGAATGCCGTACGGATGTTGTCTGGCAGCAGTCCTTTCAGCAAGTCGCTCACGAAACGTTTTCCTAATGTGGCGCCACTGCCTTCATCTCCCAATATATAGCCTAAGGGAGATACGTGTTTGGTGATGACCTTGCCGTCGTAAAGGCCGGAATTAGACCCTGTACCCAATATGCAGGCTATACCGGTTTCCCTGCCGCACAACGCGCGGGCTGAGCCAAGTAGGTCGGATTCCACTTCGATGGTTGCGGCGGGCAGGAATCCGCTGAGCAGCCCGGTCATCCGGCTGCATGCGGAAGGGATGCACCCCGCGCCGTAGAAATGCACGGCCTGCGGTTGTCCTTCTTCTTCAACTCTGGACAATAAAGGCATCAGGTCCTCGCGCAGGATGGTGGTGATGGTCTTTTCATCCTGTACGGCCGGATTGATTCCACGTGTGTATATCACTTCACGTTTTCCGTCGTGAAATGCCCTGCACCATGCCGTTTTGGTGGAACCGCTGTCGGCAATGAGCAGATAAGGCGGTTGGTTACTCTTGTTTTTCTGCATGAGTCGTTTTCTTCCCGAAGTCCGGGTCTATCTTTAATAATGAACTGACCAATACGGTAGCCAGGCAGCACACCATGACGATGATGAAGAACCAGAAGTATCCCGTTGCCTGTTGCAGATAACCGGCCACCATGCCCGGCAGCATCATCGACAAAGCCATGAAACCGGTGCAGATGGCATAGTGTGAGGTCTGGTGCTGTCCTTCGGAGAAATAGATGAGGAACAGCATGTATGCCGTAAACCCGAACCCGTAGCCGAACTGTTCGATAAATACGAACAGGTTGATGAGCAGAAAGTTCTGCGTCTGGAAATAACTCAGGTAAACGTATACGAGGTCGGGGACGGTGATGCTCCACACCATCGGCCACAGCCATTTCTTCAGTCCGTCTTGCGAAGCCACGATTCCGCCGATGATGCCGCCCATGGTCAGTCCGATGACGCCCACCGTACCTTGTACGAATCCTACCTCCTGTGTCGAAAGTCCCAGGCCGCCCATGTGGGGCTGGTCAATGAGGAAAAGGTTGGCCATCTTGACCAACAAGGCTTCCGGCAGACGGAACAACAGCATGAAACAGACGGCTGTCCGTATTTGCGGCTTCTTGAAAAATGAGGCAACTGTACGGACGAAGTTGACCAACAGGGCATCTGCCGGGACTTTCGGCGATTCCGTGTCGTTTGCCGGCTGCGGCAGACAGAAGAAATGATAGAGCGTGACGGCTATGAAGAAGCCGGCCAAGGCATAGAACGTGATGCACCACGAGTAGGCGATGCGTCGTGTGAACACTTCCAGCGTGCCGGCCAGCATGATGAGCAGTCCGCTGCCCGCAATGGTCGCTATGCGGTAGAACGTGCTGCGGATGCCTACATATAAGGTCTGTTCATGTGAGTTCAATGCCAGCATGTAGAACCCGTCGGCCGCGATGTCGTGTGTAGCGCTGCTGAAAGCCATCAGCCAGAAAAAGGCCAGTGTGGTTTGCAGGAAGTGGGTGGTGGGGATGGTGAAAGCCACCCCGGCCAGGCCAGCCCCAATCAGCAGTTCCATGACGAGCACCCACCACCGTTTGCTTTTCACAAGGTCGATGAAAGGGCTCCAGAATGGTTTGATGACCCACGGTAAGTAGAGCCAGCTTGTGTAGAATGCTATTTCCTCGTTGGATACGTTCATGCGTTTGTACATCATGACGGAAACAGTCATGACGGCTACGTAGGGAAGTGCCTCGGCGAAATAAAGCGAGGGAATCCATGTCCATGGGTTCGTGTGTCTTGCAGGCCGGATATTTGTGTCCTTCTCTTCCATTTCTTTTACGGATATACGGTGTGGATGTCCACTCCGTCGTAGTAATGTTTCAGTATTTCATCATAACGGTAGCCTTTTGCGCCCATGACGGCCGCACCGATTTGGCACATGCCTACACCGTGTCCCCATCCGGCCCCGGTGAGGATGAACTTGCCCGGTATGCCGTTGCGCACGTTTTCCTTGTCGACGACGAAAGCAGAACTGAACAGGTGTGTGTGGCTCAGTACGCGGCGTATTTCAAGTTCTTTGCCTATGACGAGCGTATGTTCCGTGCCTGTAATCTTGAGCCGGCTGATGTGTCCGCCTCTTCCTCTTTCCACGGGTATCAGGTCGGTTATTTGTCCGAAGTCCGTTTTCAGGTTGTTGCGCACAAGTTCGGTCAGTTCCTCCTGCGTGTATTCCACACGCCAACGGTAGAAGTTCTTCGTTTCCTGGTCGTAGTCGTTCAGCACCTGTTTGAGTATTTCCTTGTCGGCGGTGTTGCAGAATGCAGGCGGATTGCTCCTTATCCATTCTTCGGCTTCGGTCTCGTTCTGCAGGTTAGGGAGTGCAGGGCGTATGCCTTCCGTGTTGTCGGGCGCGGTGTCCCTTATGCTGACAAGGTAGGGTTTGTGTGTGTCTTCCCAGCAGAACTCGAATTCTTCGGTGGCTCCTCCGCAACATTTCGAGAATCGTGCGTCGCAGATTTCATTGCCCGACATGAGGATCTGTCCTCTGGTTGCCTTCACGGCTTTTACCACATCTTCGTTGCTGGCACGTGTGATTCCCTGGTAACGCTGGCAATGGTCGTCGGCACAGACGTCGAAGATGGTGTGGTCTTCGCGGTCGTACCAACGTATCATCTCACTGTCGTTTTTGATAAAGGAGAAGAATCCGCGGTCGTGCCCGCTCATCAGTCTTCTTTTTTCCATTTGGGCATACAGCCAGCTCCGGCTGATGACGGCCGATGCTTTCAGGAACTCGATGGATGCCGATGCGCTCATTTCGCTGGAGATGACGCTGATGAGATAATGTTCGACGGGCAGCTGGTTGATGGCTACTATCTTTTCCTCTTCCACCACCAATTTGAGCGTGCCGCTGAATATCTGTGTTTCTTGTCTTTCCCAGTGGAACTTGATTCCGATGGTTACGTTGTAGAGCGAGAAGGAGGCGTTTTTCTCCTGTGGGGTGAACGTGAGTTCGCGGTACAGGTTACCGTTCCACAGGATACTGCCTTCGCTGCACTCCACGGTCTGTTCTCCCCGTACGTAGTTTCCTTTGGCGGAATAAGTCGCGTTCAGCGAGAAGCGTATTCTTTGCCGGCTCATGATGCCGACGCTCACGTCCGGTTCCTTGCCGTCGTATGGGATGGCTGATGTATTGTCTTCCGCAGCGTCTTCCTCGTCTTCTTTCCGGCTGATGCCGGTGATGCGTTCCACGGTCGGTTGCAGTTCCTTTTCGGTCAGAGTCACTTCCCGCAGGATGCCGGCCGCCTGTTCTGCGGTCAGTCGGCGGAAGTCATTTTCGCGTGGCGTGATGAGGAGTCCGCCCATGTCCAGCGCGCCCGGACTGATGAGCATGTTCTCTCCTCCGGTGTTTCCGTAGCATGCCGGGCGGTGTTTCTTGCGGGGGAATATCAGGGTGACGATTTCATCCTCGCGTCCGGCGTTCCATGACTGTCTCCAGCAGATGATGTTCATGCGCGGCTCGCTTTCGCCGTCGTATAGCGGAAGGGCCCGGAACAGTTTGTCGAACAGCATACAAGGCTGTTCGGCCGGGATGGTGCGGATGACAAATACCGGGCATACGTACCCTTTGAGCAGGTAAAGTCCGCAGTCGGATTTCCGGCCCAGTATCTCTTCCATGTTTTCTTCGTGTTCCGGCAGGATGGGGAACAGCTTTTCCAGCATCGTCTCGTAGCTTTTCCAGTCTCTTTCGATGGGAAGTATGTTTCTTCTGCCTGCTTGCAAGTGCATGTGGTCGGGTGCCGATGCGCCGCATACGGGTCCGTTGTAGAAGAACATCATGTCTGGCGTGCGCCATGCCAGTTTCAGCATGGTCTGGAAGTGAGGCATGATGATTTGCGGCGAATGCCGTCGTGTGGGTATGGTGAAATGTTGCGGCAGGATGGGGTACGGGTTGACCAGCAGCTGGTAGTGTCCTTCGATGGGGAGGGCACGCTGGATTTTAGGACGGTTCAGGTCGCAGAGGAAGCAGGGGCGTTCCGCCAATGCCTTTGGCGTAATGTTTGCGCTGGCCGACGTGATGCGTGCAGGGTTGAACTGTACGGTCAGGTTATGGTCGCCGAAAACAAGGTCGCGTGTCTGCACTTGCTCCAGTGCGTCGTATTGCCGGCGCACCTCATCCCATGCGGCAAGTTGTTCGTTGAAGAATGTGTTGAAATCCTCTTCGGTAGGCTGGTAATTCCATCGTGTGTTCAGCTGTTGTCTCGCTTTCAGTTCGATGGTCCTCAGCCGGTCTTTGTACAGGTTGTTGGCATTGACGCGCTCTACGCTGAGTGCGGCGTCGGAATTGCCTTCCCAACGGCGGCACAGGTACAGTTCTTCGTAAATGCGTCCGATGCGGTAATACCGCGAGAAACACAGTCCGAGGGCATAGTCCTCGCCGTAGCTGGTATTGGGAATCTGTAGTTTGCGGAGTATCGGTGTAAAGAAAGCCCGTGGCGCACCGAGTCCGTTGATGCGCAGGGCGTTGTTGCGCCCGTTGCCAGGTGTCCATTCGTTGTGGGCAATCAGGCCGGGGGGCAGGGTCTGCAGGCTGAAGTCCGTCATGCGGTATGCTCCTATGACCATGGCGGATTTTTCGGCATGGAATGTGTCGACAATCTGTTGCAGGGTATGTGTGGAGCTGTAAAGGTCGTCCGAATCCAACTGTACGGCGAAGCGTCCGCAGGCCGGGTGGTGTATGGCCATGTTCCAGCATCCGCCGATGCCGAGGTCGTCCCTTTCGGGAATCAGATGGATGATGTCCGGATTCTCGGCGGCATGCCGTGCTACGATTTCCGTGGTCCCGTCGGTGGAATGGTTGTCGGCCACGATAAGGTTGAATTTGAACTTTGCCTTCTGTGAAAGCACGCTCTGTATGGCGTCCTCGATGGTTCGTGCCCGGTTCCTTACAGGAATGATTACGGTGGCCTCATAGTCGAAATCCCCTTCATCCAGATTCACGTTGTCGAACTCATCGGGGGCCAGGTAGGCACCGATTTGCTTGAGATGGTCCGTGCAGGCCTTTTCCATTTCAATCTGTACGGTACGGTTCTGTGGGTTCACGTAATCGAAGTTCTTCTCGCCGCTTTTCCGCGTGTCGGTTTCAGTCTCGGTATAGAGGTATTCGTTGATGTGAAACAGCTTTCCCCTCCGGCTCAGGAACAGGCGCAGGTCGTACCATCCCGCGAACTTATAGCCCGGCAGTTCGTCTTGTGCCGCGTATGCCTTGAGGTATTCCGTCCGGATGAGGACCAGCGGGCCGAAGTCGAAGTCGTCGCGCAGGCTTCCCTGCTGATAGTCGATGAGCGGTTTGCCGGTCCGTGTGCCGTCGGTCACGGCATAATGGTCGGCATAAATCATGGCGGCCTGCGTGTCGTCTGCCACACGTATCAGCCTTTCCATGGCATGGTAGCCGAGCTGGAGCGGGAGTGTTTTCTGGTAGAGCAGGCAATAGTCGGCCTCGCACAGTTCCGCAATCCGCAGGAAAGTTTGTGTGCTGAAAAGTCCGTTGACGGCTACGGCCGTGCAGGAATCCGGCAGTTTGTGCGGCCGGTTTTCATCGACAAGGCCGTACAGATGATGTACGCTTTCGCTTGTTTGCAGTGCTTCTACCAGTTCGCCGGGCCGGTCGTCTGTTCCGTAAGGGATGAAACAATCGATGCGTGAAAAGTATTTTGACGGGTCCATGATGTGCTTTCTATATATTTACGGGCAAAAGTACAAATAAAAAATGATTCGCAGGCAGAAACGCCGGATAGAAATCCGCGGCGGCCGGTTTTTCCTTTTCATGTGGCGAATGGGAAAAGGTCTATAGTCCCAATTTTAATTATGGCGAATTCGCCACAATTAGCAATCAGTCCGGCAGGTGAAACGGCGACCTGTGAACGATTGATTCTTCACCTGTGAGCGATTCGTTCTTCACCTGTGAGCGATTGATTGTTCACAGGTGTGCATTTTGGCACGGAGAGGACGGGCTTTTTGGTGGATGTCTACCTGTGGTCTCCGCGTGTCTGTTTTCTTTCCGTTTTTTTTCTGCCGGCCGTTGCATTCTACCGGTTTCCTTCGTTTATTTCGCGCCTTTTTCGTAACTTTGTCTGCAAATCACAAACAGAAAAATGACAGTTGAACCCAAAATACCCTTATTAGGCATGACGCTTGCCGAACTGCAGCAGGTTGTGAAGGAGGCCGGCATGCCGGCCTTTACCGCCAAACAGATGGCGGACTGGCTGTATGCGAAGAAGGTGGCAACGATTGATGAGATGACGAACCTTTCCGTGAAGAACCGTGAAAGGCTGAACGAACGTTATTCCGTCGGCTGCTCCGCACCGGTGGAATGCCAGCGGTCGGTGGACGGAACGGTGAAGTATCTCTACCGCACGGCCTCCGGAGGGTATGTGGAGACGGTATACATCCCCGACGGAAAGCGCGCCACGCTGTGTGTATCCTCACAGGTGGGATGCAAGATGAACTGCAGGTTCTGCATGACCGGCAAACAGGGTTTCGCCGGCAACCTGACCGCCACGGATATTCTGAACCAACTGTATTCGCTGCCCGAAAGAGATACGTTGACCAATGTGGTGTTCATGGGGCAGGGAGAGCCGTTCGACAACCTCGACAATGTGTTGCGTGCCACGGAAATCCTTACGGCCCCTTATGGCTATGCCTGGAGTCCAAAGCGCATTACCGTGTCGTCGGTGGGGCTGAGGAAGGGGCTGAAACGTTTTCTCGACGAGAGCGACTGTCATCTGGCCATCAGTCTGCACAACCCTTTTCATGAACAGCGTGCCAGCCTGATGCCTGCCGAGAACAGTTCCGGAATCGGAGAAGTGGCCGACCTGTTGCGCCGGTACGATTTCACCCACCAGCGCCGTCTGTCTTTCGAATACATCATGTTCGACGGTGTGAACGATACGCTCGCGCATGCCAAGGAACTGCTGTCGTTGTTGAGAGGACTTGAATGCCGTATGAACCTGATACGCTTTCATTCCATTCCGGGTACCGACCTGAAAGGTACGCCGGAAGAAGGCATCGTCCGCTTCCGCGACTATCTGACGGGCCATGGGCTATTCTCTACCATCCGTGCTTCGCGCGGACAAGATATTTTCGCCGCATGCGGACTGTTGAGCACAGCCAGGCAGCAAGGCATGGAATGATAAAGAAAGAAATACAAGATTATGGATAAGTTCATTAAGATTTTCGGATTGTTGTCGTTCGTGCTGCTTCTGTCGGCATCGTGCGAGGGTACATTCACCAAACCGCAGGCCAGCGGTTCGCCATACGAGGTGCTGGTGGTGGCCGATGATGCTTTCTGGCAACGTCCGGCGGGCCGTGCCCTTTTCGATGTGCTCGATACCGATATCCCCGGCCTGCCACAGCCGGAGGCCTCGTTCAAGGTATCCCAAATCGAACCGAAGCGTTTCAACCAGATAGTGAATATTTTCCGCAACATCATCCGTGTGGATATAAACGATAAACAGTATACGCAGGCCAAAATGAAATACAGCCGCGATGTGTATGCGCAACCGCAGGTGGTCATCACTTTTCAAAGTCCGACCGAGGAAGCATTGGCGGATTACCTGAAAAAGAACGCACAGGTGGTCATCGACTTCCTTGTGAACATGGAAATGAACCGCCTGATTAACGGAGAACTGGAAGAGAAACATTCCACGGTAGTGTCGCAGCTGGCCGAAGAAATGTTCGGTTGCAAACTGTGGGCACCCAAGGAAATCAAAAGCTACAAGAAAGGCAAGGACTTTTTCTGGACATCATCCAACACCGGCGGCTCTTTGGTCAACATTTGCATGTATTCCTATCCGTATGAAGGTCCGCAAACGTTCAATAAGGCATACGTACTGGCCAAACGCGATTCGGTGATGAAAGCCAACATACCGGGGTCGAAACCCAATATGTATATGGCCACCGATACACTTTGCACGACCATCCGTCCCATTGTGTTGAGAGACGCCTACGCACTGGAGGTTCGGGGACTGTGGCAGATGGAGAATGACGGGATGGGCGGTCCGTTCGTAAGTCATTCAAGGGTGGATACGGAACGCAACCGCGTGATGGTGGTCGAGGGTTTTGTGTTTGCGCCGGAGAAGACCAAACGCGGCCTGCTGCGCCGTCTGGAAGGGGCACTCTATACGTTCTGTCTGCCCGGCGAACAGGCACGCGAACTGAAAGCCAATATGCCGGAGGTGGAAGTGGTGATGAAGAGAAACGAAAAATAATCAATGAATATGAAGAATGAAAAGATATTGGTGGGAATAACCCACGGGGACATCAACGGAGTGGGATATGAAGTTATCCTGAAAATATTTTCGGAGCCGCAGATGCTCGAACTCTGTACACCCATCATTTACGGTTCGCCCAAGGTGGCGGCCTATCACCGCAAGGCGATGAACCTGACGGCGAATTTCGTGACAATAACCCATGCCGGCGAGGCCGCCGAGGGCAAACTGAATCTGGTGGACTGTTTTGAAGACGAAGTGAAGATAGATTTCGGGCAACCCTCGGCCGAGAGCGGAAATGCTGCCTTCGTGGCACTCGAACGGGCACTGGCCGACTATCGCGACGGACTTTTCGATGTGCTGGTGACGGCACCCATCAACAAAGCCACCATCCAGCGCGAGGGCTTCCACTTTCCCGGACATACGGAATACATCCAGGAACGTGTGGGAGAGGGAAACGAGGCGCTGATGATTCTGATGAACGATGTGCTGCGTGTGGCCTTGGTCACTACCCATCTGCCGCTACGCGATGTGGCTGCGGCCGTGACGAAAGATGCCGTGATGCGCAAGGCGCGTATCTTCCATGAATCCTTGTGCAAGGACTTCAGTGTGTCCAAACCGCGAATCGCCGTGCTGGCCCTGAACCCTCACGCCGGTGACAACGGCCTGTTGGGCAGTGAGGAGCAAGATGTCATCCTGCCCGCTATCCGCGACTTGGAAAAAGAAGGTGTTATGTGTTTCGGTCCCTTTGCCGCCGACGGATTTTTCGGAAGCAGGGCCTATGAATACTTCGACGGCGTGCTGGCCATGTATCATGACCAAGGCCTGGCGCCTTTCAAGGCACTGGCCATGACGAACGGCGTGAACTATACCGCCGGACTTCCTATCGTGCGCACTTCGCCCGACCATGGGACGGCATACGACATTGCAGGACAAGGAAAAGCCGATGAGTCGTCGATGCGTCAGGCCGTTTACACGGCGTTGGACGTATGCCGCAACCGTCGCCGCGATGAAGAGGCCCGTATGAATCCGCTTCGCAAACAATACCACGAGCGGCGCGACGACAGTGACAAACTCAAACTGAACGCACCGGAAGAATAAATGCAGGTATGAAACCTCTGTATCGGAATTGTTTTCTGGCGATAGGCGTAGTGGCTATCGTCATCATGCTCTGCACCTCGGACCTTTCGTATGGAGAGTTGTGGGAGAATATACGCCGTGCCGGCTATTGGTTTCCTGCCGTACTCCTGCTGTGGGTCTTCCTTTATCTGGCCAATGCCTGGTCGTGGTCGCTCATCATCCGCGACGGTGAATCGCCCAAGGTACCTTTTGCCAAAGTCTATAAGTATACGATAAGCGGGTATGCTCTGAACTATGTCACACCTGTGGGCGTGCTGGGCGGAGAACCCTACCGTATCATGGAGCTGACGCCGTATGTGGGTGCGGCGAAAGCTACTTCCAGTGTCATCCTGTATGCCATGATGCACATCTTTTCCCATTTCTGCTTTTGGACGTTCTCCATCTTGCTTTACCTTGCCCTGTACGGCACGCAGATGCCTGCCGGCATGGCCGTTTTCATCGCCGCCTGCCTGGCGTTCTGCACATTGGGAATCTACTTTTTCATGAAAGGCTACAAGAATGGACTGGCCATGAGAATCCTGCGCTTTTTCGCACACATACCCGGCCTGAAATCCCGGCTGGGGGGATTCATCGGCCGTAAGGAAGAATCCATACGCAAGGTGGATGCGCAGATAGCCGAACTGCATGCACGCCGGAAATCCACGTTCTATCTGTCGCTGTTCACAGAGTTTGCCGTGCGTGTGGCCGGATGTCTTGAGGTGCAGTTCATCCTGTTGATATTGACAGACCATGTATCTTTTTGGGACTGCGTACTGATACAGGCATTCACGTCATTGTTTTCCAACTTGTTCTTTTTCGTGCCCATGAGCATGGGGGCGCGCGAAGGCGGTTTCGCATTGGCGGTGGGCGGTTTGTCGCTTTCCGGTGCCTACGGTGTGTATGCCAGTCTGCTCACCCGTGTGAGGGAACTGGTGTGGATAGCCATCGGACTTCTCCTGATTAAGTTCGGAAACCGTACGCCGGATACCATCCGATAGAGCGCATATATAATATATATATAATGTACGCGCGCGTGAAGCTACAGTTTATGGGAGAATGGGAGATGCGGAGAGGTGTTTTGGGCGAGGAGGCTTTTTGCTTTATTTTCCATGAAAATATCCATTTCGCGCATACTTCTTTTCCGCACGTCCGATTTTTTATGTAATTTTGTCCCTGTCCGCATTTAAAAAAGAGTATGAATACAACCGAAATTCAGGCACAGAAAAGGAGATATGGCATCGTTGGTAATTCCGACGGGCTGAATCATGCTGTGGACGTGGCTCTACAGGTGGCCAAGACCGACTTGTCCGTGTTGATTACCGGCGAAAGCGGTGTGGGCAAGGAGATTATTCCCCGTATGATTCACGACAACAGCCTGCGCAAGAGTAAGAAGTATTTTGCTGTCAATTGCGGTTCCATTCCCGAAGGGACGATTGACTCCGAACTTTTCGGACATGAGAAAGGTGCGTTTACCGGTGCGGTGGGAGAGCGTGAAGGCTATTTCGGTGCCGCCAACGGAGGTACGCTTTTTCTGGATGAGGTAGGGGAGTTGCCTCTGGCTACGCAGGCCCGCCTGTTGCGTGTGCTCGAAACCGGCGAGTATATCCGCGTAGGTTCCAGCGAGGTGCGCAAGACCGATGTGCGTATCGTGGCGGCCACGAATGTGAACATGGCGGAGGCGATTCGGGATGGAAAATTCCGTGAGGATTTGTTCTATCGCTTGAATACCATACCTGTAAAGATGCCGGCGTTGCGCGAACGCGGCGATGATGTGGTGCTCCTGTTCAAGAAATTTGCCATGGATACGGCAGAGAAATACAATATGCCTGAACCTGTGGAACTGACCGAGGCTGCCCGTTTGCAGCTGAAGAAATATCCTTGGCCGGGGAATATCCGTCAGTTGAAGAACGTGACCGAGCAGATGTCAATCCTTTCGCCCGAACGGACCATTACACCGGATATATTGGGGGAATATGTGCCCGATACGCAGGTGTCGCACGATATTGTGCCGTTGAACGTGCAGAAAGAAACGCATAGTTTTGAGAATGAACGCGAGATTCTGTACAAGATACTCTTCGACTTGCGGAACGATGTGACGGAACTCAAGAAGTTCATGCGCGAACGCCAGTCCGACCATGACATGCAGAACATGCCGGTGACACAGGTGCCAGCGGAACATCCGGTGGCTTATTATCACTCCGACATATCCTACCCGGCTTCACGACAGGAGAAAAGCGAGGAGGAGTTTCAGACACCCGAAGAATATGTGGAGGAGTCTCTCTCATTGCAAGACTGGGAACGCATGATGGTGGCCCGTGCGCTGGAACGCAACCACGGAAAACGAAAGAATGCCGCCAAAGAGTTGAATATATCTGAACGTACGTTATACCGTAAAATAAAGGAATATGGATTGGATAAGGAGTATTCTTAAAAGAAGGCACGGATGGAGCGTGGCGCTGTTTGTCTGTCTGCTGGCATCCTGTTCCATTTCCTACAAGTTCAACGGGGCGTCTATCGACTATACGAAAACCAAGACGATACAAATCGCACAGTTTCCCATACGTTCCGCATACGTATGGGCGCCGATGCAGGCTATCTTCAATAACGAACTCACCGATGTGTTCGCACGTCAGACGAAACTGAGGCAGGTGAACCGTAACGGCGACCTTCAGCTGGCCGGTGAAATCGTGGAGTACAGTCAGTACAACAAGGCGGTGTCGGCCGACGGATATTCATCGCAGACCCAGTTGAAGATGACAGTGAACGTGCGTTTCGTGAACAATGCCAATCATGACGAGGATTTTGAGCAGAGGTTCAGCGCCACGACGCAATACGATTCTTCGAAACAGTTGATTACCGTGCAGGAGGAGCTGGTGACGCAAATGGTAAAAGATATAGTGGACCAGATATTCAATGCCACGGTGGCGAACTGGTAAACGGTTTATTCATTTTTTTTACGGATACAATATGGAGCTGAGTCTTTCGGAATATGTGAAACATCCCGACCGCCTGAACGGGGATACATTGGTCATGCTGCAGAAGCTGGTCGATGCTTATCCTTATTTCCAGCCGGCGCGTCTGCTGTATCTGCGTAACCTCTACTTGCTCCATCATGCCGACTTCGACCATGAATTGCGCACGGCATCGCTCTTCCTTCCCGACCGTAAGGCACTTTTCCGTCTGATAGAAGGAATGAACTACAGTCTGGAGCCTGTGAAGAAACATCAGCCTGTTTCCGATAAAAAGTCGGATGGGGAAGATAGAACCTATTCGCTTATCGACAGTTTCCTGGCCGGTATACCTGAAGAGAAGCCCCGTCGTGCCGTGCCTGCGGACGCCTCGACAGACTATATAGCCTATCTGATGCAAACGGAAGACGTGCCGGACATCACGGAGGCTGTGCCACGCATGCAGCATCAGGACCTGATAGACGATTTTATCGGTCAAGGCGGCCGGCGCATCGTGTTGTCGGATGTTCCCGACGAGAACCTGCAGACACCGGACCTCTCCGAAAGCGTCGACAATGAAGAGAATGAAGATTATTTCACCGAAACGTTGGCGAAGATTTACATAAAACAAGGCCGATACACGAAAGCCTTGGAAATAATAAGGAGATTATACTTGAAATATCCAAAAAAAAATCGTTACTTTGCAGACCAAATACGTTTCTTGGAGAAATTGATAATAAACAATAAAAATAAAAAATAGAAAAATGTACACAGGATTGGTTTTTTTAATCGTTTTCTTGGCGATATGCATGTGTCTGATTGTGCTTATTCAGGAATCTAAGGGAGGCGGACTTGCATCAAGTTTCTCTGCATCCAATCAGATTATGGGCGTGCGCAAGACTACCGATGTAATTGAAAAAGTGACTTGGACGCTGGCGGCAGCCATCGTGCTCTTCAGTATCGTATCTTCCAAATGCCTTCCTACGGCAAGCGTAGAGGAGTCTGCAGTAATGAAGCAGGCTACAGAACAGAAGGCTACGAACTCCAATAACTTGCCGGGCTTCAATGCAAGTCAGACGCAGCAGAATAATGCTCCTGCACAACAGGCACCGGCTGCCGGTGCGGCACAGGAAGCTCCTGCAGCTCCGGCACAGTAAAGAATGCCATAACGGTTTTATGCCGGTATAAACAGGTTGCCACAGATTATGATTCAATGATTTGTGGCAACCTGTTTGTCTTTTGTTGACGGTCCTTTGGCTACATCATCCGTTTATTTATTCAGATGTTTCTTGATTGCGGCCGGGTTGCCTGCCGCCATGCAATCGTCAGGAATGTCACGTGTCACCACGCTG
Source organism: uncultured Paraprevotella sp. (assembly GCA_900548345.1). Lineage (GTDB taxonomy): Bacteria > Bacteroidota > Bacteroidia > Bacteroidales > Bacteroidaceae > Paraprevotella. The sequence continues at coordinate 59,411 of URKA01000012.1, forward strand.
CCGGCTGCGATGATGCAGCGGTTTCCGATGGTTACGTTCGGACAGATGGTCACGTTTCCGCCAATCCAGCAATCGCTGCCGATGGTGACGGGATAAGAATATTCCGAAGAACTCCGGCGTTCCAAAGGGTCGATAGGATGATGCGGAGTATAAATCTGCACGTTAGGCCCTATCAGCGTGTGTGCTCCTATGCGGATGAGTCCTCCGTCGAGGAATGTGCAATTCGCATTGATGAAAACATGTTCTCCCAAGATGATGCCGTGTCCGTGGTCACAATAAAACGGGGGACAAATCACCGTATTTTCAGGAATACCCGGTATCAGTTCTTCGAGTAACTCCCGGTATCCTTCATCGTAGGTACTCATCACACGCATTCGTGCCAGTAGTTTCTTGCAGTGTATGAAACTCTCTTGTATCTCCGGGACGGACATATCTGCCAGAAGTCCGTTCCTCATTTTCTCTATTTCATTCATGGCTTTCTTATTCTCTGCACTTCCCAAGTGCCTCTTTATATGCAAATGTAGTCTTTAAAAAGGATATATTGAAATGGTTTTCCTTGTAATTTCTTACAAAATGTATAAGTTTCTTAGGCTTCGCACTTACAAGAGTAGCATAACGTTCTTTTTATCAGGGACGTCGGTTTTTTATTGCAGACGGGACTATTATCGGTTACGGTGCTCCGGTAGGCAAGACCATGTCCGGAATGGATAATAAAACGGCGAAAGTCATTCTTTTGGAATAAAAATGGGGAGATTACTCTTTACTCCTTACGCGCGCGCATTACAGGAGTTTTCTGAAAAAGCCCTTCATGGGTTCAGACTGATTGTATAACAGTGAGTTAGCGTGTGTTTGCCATTCAGCCTTCTTTCATACGGGGAGGTGGATGAAATGGTGACCTGTGTGCGATGAATCCTTCACCTGTGACCGATGAGATGGTGACCTGTGTGCGATGAAGGGAGAACCTGTCGGGAATGAAGGGACAATACGACTTAGTCTGTTGATTGACAGATAGTCTGAACCCATGAAGGGCTTTTTCAGAAAACTTTCTGTAGTAGATGCGCGCGCGTGGGGTGAGGAAACCGGCTGGTGGTGGTCCCCTTTTCTACTGTCAGATTCGTTCAAAAGACATTTGCGAATATTTTGTTTCCCAAAAAATACTCGCTATTTTTGCTTGGACTAAACATAAAGGACAATGGAAACATTCAAAGACGTTATATCAGCCGACCAACCGGTATTGGTCGATTTCTTTGCCACATGGTGCCAACCGTGCAAGATGATGCACCCTATCTTGGAACAAGTGAAGGAGGTCTTGGGTGACAGAATCCGCATCATCAAGGTGGATGTGGACAAGTATGGAATGACCGCAAGTCAATATCAGGTACAGTCTGTACCCACGTTGATGCTGTTCAGGAAGGGCGAGGTGCTTTGGCGCACAAGCGGCGTGATGCCGAAGGCAGAACTGTTGGCGACATTGGACCCTTTTCTTGAATAATGAAAGCATATACATATATAGACAAAGGCAGGTTTGAACTGATAGACAAGGCCAAACCTGCATTGCAAGAGCCAACCGATGCTATTGTGCGTGTGACACTTGGCAGCATCTGCACCAGCGACCTGCACATCAAGCATGGTAGCGTGCCTCGTGCCTTAAAAGGAATTACAGTAGGTCATGAGATGGTGGGTGTTGTTGAAGAACTCGGCAGTAAAGTCAAAGGCTTCAACATAGGAGACAGGGTGACAGTCAATGTCGAGACATTCTGCGGTGAATGTTATTTCTGCAAGCATGGCTTTGTAAACAACTGTTCTTCTCCGTATGGCGGTTGGGCGTTGGGATGCCGCATCGATGGCGGCCAGACGGAATATGTGCGTGTGCCGTTGGCGAGTCAGGGAATTAACCGCATACCCGATGGTGTGAGCGATGAGCAAGCCTTATTCACAGGCGATATTCTCGCCACCGGATTTTGGGCTGCACGCATCAGTGAGATTTCTGAAGACGACACGGTGCTTATCATCGGTGCAGGTCCTACCGGCATCTGCACGTTGCTCTGCGTGATGTTGAAACATCCCCGACGCATCATCGTATGCGAACGGTCGGAAGAGAGACGTGCTTTTGTCAAGGAGCATTATCCTGATGTACTTCTTACAACTCCTGAAGAATGTCAGACGTTCGTCATGCAGCATAGCGGACATGGGGGAGCCGACCGCGTGATAGAGGTTGCAGGCGGTAAGGACACATTCCAACTGGCTTGGCAATGTGCCCGCCCCAATGCCATTGTCACCATTGTTGCACTTTACGACGAGCCGCAGGTTCTGCCCTTGCCGCAGATGTATGGCAAAAACTTAACCTTCAAGACCGGTGGTGTGGACGGTTGTGACTGTCAGGAGATTCTCCAGCTAATCAAAGAAGGCAAAATAGACACTACGCCGCTCATTACACATCGCTTTCCTCTTTCGCAAATTGAGGAAGCCTATCATATCTTTGAGAACAAGGAAGATGGTGTCATCAAGATTGCTATATATAATGAATAAGCCGATGTAACTTATGCAGATACTCCTCGCTAACGCAAAAATAATGTATGATAAGGCCGGAAGGGCGGCTTTGACAACTCCGCTCTTTCAATCTGTGGCTAACGAATTGGCTGCAGAGATGGCGTTGATGGATATTGATGGACTTGCCCGTCAGTTGGATTGCAGCAGAAAACTGGCTGCTGAAAATTGGAGACGCTATCAGAATTTCCATTGTGCGGCTCCCATGCCCGCTATCCTTGCCTACAACGGCCAGGCCTACAAACACTTGAAGGCAAATACGCTCTCGGATGAAGTTTTGCTGTTCGGCCAGAAACACCTTTGGATTACCTGCTTCTTGTATGGATTGCTCAGACCGATGGATGCGATAGTGCCTTACCGCATGGAGCATTGTGTCAGTTTGCAGGCAACAGACAACAAGCCTGTCCACCAGTTTTGGAAGGATAAACTGACTGATGTACTCATCGACAGCGTGAAGTCGGACGATGGTGTCTTAGTGCATTTATCCACCGAGGAGTACGAGCATCTTTTTGATTGGAAACGGGTGATGGAGGAGATTCAGGTGGTTCATCCCCTGTTTTATGTCCGTCAGCCTGATGGAACACTTAAAATGCAGGCGGTATGGGCGAAGTCTTGTCGTGGAGCCATGGTGAGATATATACTCGAAAACGAAGTGACCTCGCCGGAACAACTGAAAGTTTTCTCTTATGAAGGGTTTGAATATTCATCACGTCATGGAGAGGCATTGTTTCCACATTTTATCAGAGAGTAAATGAATCCGATAGCAATACGACTACTCTCACAGCAGCTTATCTGCCAGCAGTTTACGTATCCTACAGAGGTTGTGGCTCACATGGGTGCGATGCAAGCCCAAGATTATCGTATGGTAAGGTGGGCCGTAGAGATGCGTACCAAGAGGCCGTCTGTCCAGGAGTTTCAAAAGGCATACAATACGGGGAGAATCATCCGTCTCCATTTGCTAAGGGGGACATGGCAACTTGTTGCCGGTGAAGATTATTGGTGGATGCTTGACCTCTGTGCGCCTAATGCAAAGAGGATAATCAACGGATGGATGAAGTCAAACCACATAACGATTGACGACAGGGAACTTTATTCCATCCGGGAAATACTGGTAAAAGTCACGGATGACAAAGAGAGTGCGACGAAAGATGATTTTGCAGAGGCTTTGACTGCAAAAGGAATAACCATGGACAGCCATCGGCTGTCTTACCATATTCGTATGGCAGAACTGAGCGGTACTCTCTGCAGCGGAAACCTGTCACCCATGAAAGCGACATACGCTCTTGCGGATAAGAAAGTAAAGCGTACTCCGAAGTTGGACCGGGATGAAATGCTGATGTTGCTCACAAGGAAATACTTCCAAAGTCATTCACCGGCAACCTTTGAAGATTTTGTCTGGTGGACAGGAATGAGTTCCACTGATTGCCGCAAGGGAATGGAACTGTTGTCGGCGGAACTTCACGAAGAGACATGGCGTGGTTACACATTCTACCTGCTTTCCTCTTGCCGTACCAAAGGGTTCCGCAAAGGAACTACTCTGCTTCTGCCGCCGTTCGATGAATATCTGATTGGTTACAAGAGCCGGGAGCTGGTGATTGCATCCGGGCATACTTCTCATGCCTATACCCCAAATGGCATCTTCTTTCCTGTCATTGCCCATGATGGCACCATCTGTGGCAATTGGAAGCCGTGGGAAAAGCAACTTCAAACCAACTTCTTTGACAGCTCAAAAGAGCTTGAAATTCCTGTCCGGCAATGGAATATGTTTTGCCGGACAAGAGGATAATCATGACATGTTGTCATTGCGTGTTTGGCTGCTGATTACTCGGCAGGTGCCCATTTGCAGCGAACCGGAGAGACGATAGCGCCTTCTTCCTTCAACTGTTTCATGGCTTTGTCTACTTCCTTGCGGTCGATTCCGCTGAGTTCTGCAATCTTACCTGCATTCAAAGGAGTGCCTGCCTCCTTCATTGTGGCCAATACTTTTTCTTTTACTTCCATGATGACTGTAATTTTGTGGTTAATAATGTTTTCTTTATCCTGGTGTTTCATTCAGTTCAAGTCTGTCGGTTGCAATTTGTCCTTGAGGAACCGGCCCGTATGGCTTTCGGGGCAGGCAGCAATCTCTTCCGGTGTGCCGCAGGCCACAAGGTTTCCGCCTTTGTCGCCTCCTTCGGGACCGAGGTCGATGACGTGGTCGGCACATTTGATGACGTCCATGTTATGTTCGATGATGATGAGCGAGTGGCCGCGCTCTATCAGGGCATCGAAGGCTGAAAGCAAGCGTCTGATGTCATGAAAGTGCAGTCCGGTGGTAGGCTCGTCGAAGATGAAGATGGTGGGTTCCGTCTTCTCCGTACCGAGATAATAGGCCAGTTTCACGCGTTGGTTTTCGCCGCCCGACAGTGTGCTGGACGATTGTCCTAATTTGATGTAGCCCAATCCCACGTCCTGTAACGGCTTGAGTCGCTTGGAAATCTTTGTCTGTTTGTGGGTCTCAAAGAATTCAATGGCCTGGTTGACCGTCATATTCAGTATGTCGTTGATGTTCTGACCTTCGAAACGTACTTCCAGCACATCATTCTTGAACCGTTTGCCGTGGCAGGACTCGCATTCCAGTACGAGGTCGGCCATGAATTGCATTTCCACCGTAACTGTGCCTTCTCCCTTGCATTCTTCGCAACGTCCGCCTTCGGTGTTGAACGAGAAATAACCTGCGGAATATCCCATTTGCTGGGCCAGAGGCAGGGATGCGAAAAGTCTCCGAATCTCGTCGTATGCCTTAACGTAGGTGACGGGATTGCTGCGTGAAGATTTCCCGATGGGGTTCTGGTCGATAAACTCTATGTTCTTTACCATCCGTGTGTCGCCCTCCAGACCGATAAACTCGCCGGGACGGTCGGCCACTTCATCGAAGCTGCGTTTCATGGCACGGTAGAATATGTCGCGTACAAGAGTTGACTTGCCCGAACCGCTGACGCCTGTGACCACCGTCATCACGTTGAGCGGGAATCTTACGTTGATGCCACGCAGATTGTTGGCACGTGCTCCTTTTACTTCGATGTAGTTGTTCCACGGACGGCGGCTTGCAGGCAGTGGTATGGTTTCCTGTCCCGTAAGGTATTTCACGGTGTAGCTTCGTGTGTCCTGCGGCTTTTCTTGAAGCATCTGTTGCAAATCCCCCTGGAATACGACTTCTCCGCCCAGTCTTCCGGCTTTCGGTCCGATGTCGATGATATAGTCCGCAGCCCGGATAATCTCTTCATCGTGCTCTACGACAATAACAGTATTGCCCAGTGCCTGAAGTTGCCGCAATACGCGGATGAGTTTGTCCGTGTCGCGGCTGTGCAGCCCGATGCTCGGCTCGTCCAGGATGTACAGCGAACCCACCAGGCTGCTGCCCAATGAGGTGGCGAGGTTGATGCGCTGGCTTTCTCCGCCCGAAAGTGTGTTGCTCAACCGGTTGAGCGTGAGGTATTCCAACCCCACCTCTGTCAGGAAGTTGAGCCGGTTGTGAATTTCCGTCAGTAAGCGTTTGGCCACTTGGGTTTCGTGTTCGGAGAGTGTCAGGCGGTCGAAGAAGTTCTTCAGCTCGTAGACGGGCAGGTCCACAAGGTCGGAAATGGAGCGGCCGCCGATTTTTACGTAACCCGCTTCCGGGCGTAGCCGTGTGCCGTGACATGTAGGGCATAAGGTTTTTCCGCGGTATCTTGCCAGCATTACGCGGTATTGCACCTTATATTGATTCATTTCCACCATCCTGAAGAAGTTGTCTATGCTGATTTCATCGTCGGGCGAAGCGGACTTCGGGTTCCCGTGCCACAGGAAATCTTTCTGTGCGCGAGTCAGCTTGAAGTAAGGTTCGAATATCGGGAAGTTGTTTTGGGCGGCCCGACGGCAGAATTCGGTTTTCCATTCTCCCATCTTCTCTCCTCTCCAGCATACGACAGCCCCGTCGTATACGCTTAGGGATGAATTGGGGATGACCAGATGTTCGTCGATGCCCATCACCTTGCCGAAGCCTTCGCAGGTAGGGCATGCGCCGATGGGCGAATTGAATGAGAAGAGATTGTCCGACGGTTCCTCAAAAGTCATTCCGTCGGCCTCGAAGCGCATGGAGAACGTGTGCAGGATGCCGGAAGGGTAGAACCGCAGCAGGCATTGTCCGTTACCTTCGTAAAAGGCGGTTTCCGCAGAGTCGACAAGGCGTGATATACTGTCTTTGGCATCGTCGCAACTCATCCGGTCGATGAGGAGGTATATGGTTTTTCCGGCATTCCCCTTCGGGTCTTTTTCCACTTCCTGCATGAAATCTTCCATGCGTACGGTTTCCCCGTCGACTTCAAGTCTCGAAAACCCTTGCTTGAAACAGTTGTCCAGTTGTTCGGTCAGTGTGCGCCCTTCTCTGATTTCCAGAGGAGTAAGCACAGTGAAACGGGTGCCTTTGGAGTAAGACAGCATACACTGTACGATATCCTCTGTGGAGTGCTTCTTCACTTCCTGTCCGCTGATAGGTGAGAACGTATGTCCGATACGGGCATAGAGCAGGCGCAGGTATTCGTAAATCTCCGTAGACGTCCCGACGGTGGAACGCGGGTTCCGGCTGCTCACCTTCTGTTCGATGGCGATGGCCGGCGGAATGCCTTTGATATAATCACATTCGGGCTTGCTCATGCGGCCGAGGAACTGCCGGGCGTATGCCGACAGGCTTTCCACGTAGCGGCGCTGTCCTTCGGCGTACAGCGTGTCGAAGGCTAAGGACGACTTGCCCGATCCCGACAGTCCGGTGATGACGATGAGTTTGTTGCGCGGAATGTCAAGGTCGATATTCTTCAGATTGTTGACCTTCGCTCCTTTGATATGTATGTATTCGTTCATGGACAATGAATTTTGAAGCGTGGCAAAGATACGCATAATTCCTGTTCCATGCGCTTCCTTCATCCTTTTTCTTTCTGCCCCGCTGAAATGTCACGGCTTTTGCGTACCTTTGCATTCCAGAAAAAAATCAGCAAATTCCCGTAAAATGAAAAAGAATGCAATGAGGAGAACTCTGTTTGTGATGGTGATGTGGCTGCTTGGCCAGGTGATGTATGCGCAGTTGTCGCCCAAACGTGAGTTCAGGGGCGCGTGGATACAATGCGTCAATTACCAGTTTATGAACATGGGGACGGAAGAGATGCAGAACACGCTGACTTATCAGCTCAACGAGTTGCAGAAGTGTGGCATCAATGCCATCCTGTTTCAGGTGAGGCCGGAGTTCGATGCGCTGTATGCCAGTAGCTTCGAGCCGTGGAGCCGTTATCTTACCGGCTGCCAGGGGAGACTTCCCGAACCTTACTGGGACCCGTTGCAATGGATGATTACGCAATGTCATAACAGGGGGATGGAGTTGCACGCATGGATTAATCCTTACCGTGCGAAGACGAAAGGCACGAAGGAGCTTGCCACGACACATCCTTATTTCAAGCACCCCGACCGCTATTTCGAATATGCCGGCCAGTTGATTATGGACCCCGGCATTCCTGAGAACAGGGATTATATCTGTCATGTGGTGACAGACATTCTGCTGCGTTATGATGTGGACGGCATTCATATTGATGATTATTTCTACCCCTATCCGGAAAACGGACTGCCTATCCCCGATGACCGGACGTATGCCCGCTACGGCAACGGGATGCCTCGTGGCGACTGGCGCAGGGAAAATGTAAATGCCTTCATCCGCCAGATGCACGACTGTATCCGGGAGATTAAACCGTGGGTGAAGTTTGGCGTGTCGCCTTTCGGCATCTACAGGAATCTGAAAAGCGACCCGGTGAACGGTAGCAATACGCGCGGCTTGCAAAACTATGACGACTTGTATGCCGATGTGCTGAAATGGGTGAATGAAGGTTGGGTAGACTACAATATTCCCCAGATATATTGGGAAATCGGACATTCGGCGGCCGATTATGAGACTTTGATTCGCTGGTGGAGCGACCATGCGGGAAAGCGTCCGCTTATCATCGGGCAGGATGTGGACCGTACCGTGGCCAAGGCCGATCCGGTGAATCCGTCGGTACACCAGATGGAGCGCAAGATGTCGTTGCAACGTTCCTTACCGGACATTGAAGGAAGTTGCCAGTGGTATGCCAAGGCTGTGGTGGACAACAAAGGCAACTACGGCACAATGTTGCGCACCCGTTACCACCGTTGTCCGGCCTTGCAGCCCTCGATGCCGTGGATAGACAAGAAGGCACCCAAAAGGGTGCGCAAGCTCACCACGTTGTGGACGGAAAACGGATATATGCTTTTTTGGCGTGAGCCACGGGGCAAGAAGGAAACCGACAGCGCCCGCCAGTATGTGATATATCGTTTCGAAGATGGCGAGCACATCAACCTGAAATATGCGGAAAACATCATAGCCATTACGAACAACACGTTCTACAAGTTGCCGTATGTGGACGGCCGCCGCAAGTATACGTATGTGGTGACAGCCCTCGACCGTTTGCATAATGAGTCTAAGAAGTCCAAGTGTAAGGTCCGTCTATGACGGACCTTGCACTGAGGATGATAAGTTTTATCTGTCGAGTTGGAGAGTGTCTTTCAATATCTTGGAGAATTTGATGGCACCTTTGTCGGAAGACAGATGGCTACCGTCATAAAAGTCGTCATCTTCGAAGCGGGTATCGTCCAGATAGTCTAATACTGCAGTATGGCTCCATTTGGAGGTTACCCTTTTTAATGTGGTTCTTATATTGTTTACATGCAGTTCATCCATTTGCGCATAATAGTCCTTATGAACAGGAGGAATGACAAAGTACAGACGGATGCCTTTTTGCCGGCACATGTCCGCCACAGCATCAATGTGTTTTAGATTATTCTCGAATATCTTTTCTGTTTCCGGATGCAACGGAATAGTGTGTCCCTTGGCTTTATGGGCAATGTCGTTTTTCCAATCCGCACTTCTTTCGGACAAGTCGTAACTGTGGTCTGTTCCGAGCGAATCGCACCACATGGTTCTTTGGTGGTTCAGATAGTATTTCGACCACTTCCGGAGTGCGATGGAACCGTTCATGAGTTCAAACCGATGGAATATATTCTGGCTGGCGGATATATCCATATATATACAATGGTGTGTGATGCTGACCTTGTCTTGTTCGTATCGGTCTTCAAGCCATAGCGTCTGATAGGCTATTCCCCAGATGATGTTTTTGACATTCGGCATGTAGTCTGCATATAGTTCCAGAAGTTTGTGGTTGTAGGGAATCCATTCGCCCGATATGGACAGGTTATAAGTGCTGTCACCCAAACTGGACGGAATTATACTACAATTAGTGACCGAACTTCCGATAATGATATTCTTCATCCTGTGTCCTTCTGTTTCGATAAGTTCTCTTTTGAAGCGGAAAGAGTTGGGTATATGCCGCAGCATGATTTCAAATCCGATACAAGGGATGATAAGTAATATGGTGAATATTCCGATATGTTTTAGAAACTTCTTCATGGTCTTTCAGAATTGGAAGTAAATGAATTCTTCTTGTTGTCCTGCCAGCAGCAGTGTGGTGACGAATGTGATGTAGTAAAGTGCCCAGCGTATGGCGCGGTGGCGGAATAGGCCTGTGGAACTGATTTGCAATCCGAACTGTTTCTCTCTTTGTAGCCATTCCACCACCAATAATATGCCGATGTATATCAACGGGTCTTTGCCGTGTGCCGGCAGTTGTCCGCTGAATTTTGTGACCATGCAGTAAATGTAATCCCATGCCTGTCCGATGGACTCGGCACGGAAGATGACCCATCCTATGACCACAAGCAGGAATGTGCATGACATTTGAAGGAACTCTTTTATATCGGGTAGGAGCCGTCCTTGTGCTACGACACCCTTATGTTTACGGTTCTTTCCTGCCAACAGGAGCGGGAAGAACAATAAGGCATGATACGCTCCCCAGCATACGAATGTCCAGTTGGCTCCATGCCAGAACCCGCTGACGAGGAAGATGACTGCGGTGTTGCACATCGTACGCCATCTTCCGCACCGGCTTCCGCCCAATGGGAAATAGATGTAGTCGCGAAACCATGTAGTGAGTGAGATGTGCCAGCGTCGCCAGAATTCCGCGATGTCTCGCGAGAAGTACGGGAAGTTGAAGTTGCGCATGAGGCGGATGCCGAACAGGCGCGCTGTGCCGATGGCGATGTCCGAATAGCCGGAGAAGTCTCCGTAGATTTGGAATGTGAAGAATAAGGCACCGAGAAACAAGTGTGTGCCGTCCAATGCCTGATATTCGCTGAAAATGGTGTTCACGGCCATGGCACAGTTGTCGGCCACCACCATTTTCTTGAAAAGCCCCCACAGAATCTGCCTCATGCCGTCCACAGCCTGGGCGTAGTTGAAATGTCGGGCGGTAAGGAACTGCGGAAGCAGGTTGGTGCTTCGTTCAATGGGTCCTGCCACCAGTTGGGGAAAGAAACTGATGAAGGCGAAAAAGGCCACGATGTCGTGTGTCGGCTTGATTTTGTGCTGATACACGTCAATCGTATAGCTCAATGCCTGAAACGTGTAGAAGCTGATGCCCACTGGTAATAATATATCTATAGTTATCCAATCGTATGGGATGCCGCACAGGCGCAGTAGTGCCGCGAAGTTTTCTCCGAAGAAATTAAAGTATTTGAAGAAGCAGAGAATGGAAAGGTTTAGGACGATATTGGCCGCGCTGATACCTTTCTGTAGCCTGCGTTTTCCCTCCGTTCTTTCGAGAAGCAGTCCGCTCGCGTAGCTGCAAAGTGTGGTGACAGCTATCAGTAGCAGAAAACGCATGTCCCACCAGCCGTAAAACAAGTAACTTGCTGCAACGATGAAGATGTTTTGCAGGCGAAGCGGTTTGAATGCGAACCAATACAAAAGGAATGTCGCCGGTAGGAACAGAAGGAATTCCAAAGAATTGAATAACATCTTTATGGTATGTGGATTAGTGCTTTCTTATTTTTTTGCAAAATTAAGTCTTATTTGGCAAATAAGCAAACGGGCAAGGTGTAAATAAAAATCCGGACTTGCCTGTATAAATAGGACAAGTCCGTCTTTTAAAGTATGAACATCCGGCGGTATGTAAATAAAGGTTTGCATGCCGCCGGTTTTCTGTCTGCATGGGAACTAAAAGAACGTGCATGTTATAGCTGGATAATAAAATAAAAAAATATATTAGATTCTATTTGCGATTCATTTTCTTTATGCTTACTTTTATAGGGAGTTATATACAACAACCTTAAACTTAATTATCATGAAACGCGTTTTTCTTTTAACAGCTTTGTTTTTGTTTTTGTCCAATGTAGTCATTGCGCAATTTAAAGTTTCTTCAGATGGTTTTTCTTCGGGGAGAAATCTGACGCTTGACGGATTTACGGGAAGCGAGACAGGCGGGGTGCTCGTTGTTCAATCCAGCGAAACAAATCCTATTGATTATCCGAAAGTTTGGCCCTATTCTTTGCTAAAGCTTCAAGCGAAAACAACAGAATCTGTTTATCCGATAGTTTCATACGATCCTTTCGGTAATTTGAATTATTATTTAGATCTAAGAGGAAATGTGTGTGCGTATGGATATGTTACGACTTCTGACAGTACTTGTAAGGTAAATATACAAAACTTGCCAACTTCTTTGTCTAAGTTGAAGACATTGCGTAGCGTATCTTTCAATTATAAGAATGATGTGGCACATAATATGGCAAAGGCAAAAAATACAGATGATGTCATGCCACAAGGAGCTACTCCGGAAATTAGAAGACAAATTGCTGAAGAGCAAAATAGAAAGCGTATAGGGCTGATTGCCCAAGAGGTTGAAAAGGTCTTTCCTGAAGTTGTCCGGACACAATATAATGGTAGTAAGGGGGTCTTATATGGAGATTTGGTTGCGGTTTTAATCGCGGCAATGAATGAAATGCGTGATAGTATGGAAGTACAAACCGCTCAATTGGCAAGAATGCAGGAACAGTTAAATACAATGCAGGAACAGTTAAATATAATGCAGGCTATCCTTTATTCCAATGAAAAAATGGTGCCGTCAACGCCACAGGTAGAAGAGAAGTCCACGGGGAAAAAATTGGAGACGGAAGCAGTGCTTGGTCAGAATATCCCGAATCCTTTTAACCGGACAACGACCATTACATATCGATTGCCGTCACAAGCGTCTTCAGCTTTGCTTGTAGTTTATAATTTAAATGGCATTCAATTAAAGCAATATGATTTGAATCTGGCTGAAGTTAATGGGAAAGTCGTCATAGAAGCTTCGGACTTTGTTCCGGGAATTTACATTTATGCTTTAATTATTGATGGTCAGCTTTCCACAGCTAAAAGAATGATTCTAACCAATTAAATCGAATTATTATGAAAACTATATTCTATCTCTTTTCAATATTGTTCTGCATACCTTGTTATCTATATGGGCAGGACGATGATAATACTCATGTGACAGTCCATGTGGGAGAGCATCGGTTGTCCGACCTGTTGACCGACGAACAGAGATCTTCCGTAACTCATTTGACGATAACCGGAACTTTAGAGAAGGATGATTATGCCTTTCTGCGGAGCTATGTCCTTGGGCATTTGGATGAACTGAATCTTCGGGATACGGATATCGATACTATTCCGGAAGGTGCATTGATAGAAATGAAAGATTTTAGTCGTATTATTTTGCCGTTTAATATTAAACATATTGAAGATGATGCTGTTGCTTTTGAATATTGGAACGGTAAAATTGAGGTGCCGGGCAGATTTCCTACACGAGGAGAATTGGATTATCCTTATTTTACAATAAGCGATAATAACCCTTATTGTGAAAAATATACGGAAGACGGGCGTGTTGACATATATTCAGCTAATGGGGATACGCTTTTTTATCTGTCAACAATGTTTGAATATAGGGATGAAATAAGGGTAAAAGCTGGTACAAAAGTAATCAATTCAACGGCTTTGCGAAATGTGGAGTTTTTTCCTCAGATGAATTTGGTCTTGCCGAATTCATTGGATTCAATCGGTGATTATGCTTTAAATATAAATATACTCCTTGCAACCGGTGTAAATAAACGTGATTATCCCAATGGAAACAGTGGCAGTTGGGATGCCGGAAGCTTATTTTGTGAAGCGCCAATACCTCCAAAGTTAGGTCGTAATGTTTTCAATATAGATATAATGTGTTGGAATCTTTATGTACCGGAATCCAGTCTTGACCTGTACCGGAATACCGAGGGA
>URKA01000013.1 GCA_900548345.1 uncultured Paraprevotella sp.
ATATGCAAATCAATCTATTATAATAGGTCTCACCATGCAAAATGTCCAACCCGCCACTTTCTGAAACTTTCAAGATTCAGACTCTCAACCAGAGTGTCAACCATCCGAACCGGATCGTTCTCTGCAATATCCTCGTCAATTCTTTGAGGAAAAAGCACTGTTTGCTTGGGAGTGTAAGGACGAAAATGTATCTTTGTCATACTATTAAGATGTTATGCTTAAAGATACAAAATCTTTAGGTAATAACAAAGCCCCAGCTTGTGAAAATCGGGGCTTTGTGCTTAAAAAAAGGAGATGTGCATTTTGACACACCTCCTACCTTGATTTATAAAATTAGAACTTCTGTATTGCCGAGCTTTTGCATTATGTTTATGCTGTTTCAATTTTTCTTCTTTATCAGCAATTATGCAATTTTGGTTGATAGTTCGTACTATCCAATCTATTGTTTCCTGATTAAGAACAGAAGTCCTGTATTGCAAAATTGCACGTTTGAGACTGTACCTATTTACAACAATACTATTTACGATATGCACTTTTAATTCTGCATTGTTATTGAAAACGACAATAGGAATAAAAGGTATATCTACAGAACACTTGAGCAAGTGACGCAAAAATTTTACATGACCTGCATTCTGTTTTATGGGATTATAAAATTGATGCTTACTTTTATAGATGGTTTGAGTCCAGTATTCACTATTTTCACCACCTAAAATCCAACCTTTATATCCCTTTGTTTCAATCACAAAAACACCATAGGACGAGACCACAATATGGTCTATCTGCGTAGAATATCCATTACTTTCAAATAGCAAATCATTGAATATAACATACTCTTCGGGCAATTCCTGTATCTTGTTATTCACAAGTTTTTCAGAATACTTGCCTTTCCACATTGGCATCTTCAATCTAATGAAGATTACCAATGCCAAAAAGAATATGATGCCAAAGATAACCACACGTTGTAACTATTTGTCTAAAATCTCAACAACAGGAACGGTCTTTTCCATTTCACTACGTGTCACGTACTTATATGTACCAACCTGCATTACTTTTTTCCCTGAGGGTACGTCTATCTTTTGATCATCATAATATGATGTACCTTCATCGGCAAGGAACAGAACTATCATTCCGAAATTATCCATATCTTCTACTCTTGCCAATGCGCTACCGTCTGGAAGAACTTGCATCACTTCAAATGATTTTACCTTAATTTCTTGCTGTGGTTTTTCAAACATGACAATATCATTGCCCAAAGGCGATGAATTTCCTTGATATGTAACCATAAAAGCAAAAACAAATGTCAGGACAATTCCTGTTATAATACCGCCCAAATAGGTAAGTATAAATTTAGTACGTGTTGCCATAATTGTATTATTTATTGTTTTTCTGTCTTTTGATATTCAGCCTTAGTCACAATACCTTTTTTCGCTTCTTCTATGGTATCAGCATCCTTATAAAAAATCCAATGAATGATTGGTTTCCCTCCATATGCCGAAGAATACGCTTGTTGAAAAATCCATCCTCTTTGTACCATATAGTTAGCAGCATCTACCATACTATTGAATTTGATTTCCTCTCCATTCTCATCAACAAACTTAAGTTTACTACTTAAATCTCCCCACATATTGTATGAAGCTTTTGTCCCAAAATCAAAAATTATTTTTAGACCAGAGGAAAGTTCTTTTTCTATCCCCTTAACTTCACAATAATATCTCTGCTTAGCATAAATATGTCCTGTAAATGACATTAAGCAAAAGACCAACAACCATTTGCCGAACGCACATCTAATATGTTTCATATCTGTTTTATAGCTTTATTTTGATTATAAAATTCTTCAATCTCTTTTATTGCCATTTCTAAATCTTTTTGTCTTGCACAGCAAGCATATTTATATTGGTCTAAATAAAAATCATAATTACAACTAATAGGTGATTTAATCCAATCGTCAGAAGAAAAGCTCAAATGCTTTTTTATTTGTTTTTTGGTATTAAGCAATTCTTGTAATGATACATTATATTTTCTACTGAAAAGCAGTTCTTGTAATCCACCGACATAACCCAATGCCCATTTAAAATAATCCTCATCCATAGATTTCACTTCATCTACGTTTATCCCCTTATATTTACCAAAAGTTAGATTATTACTTTCATCAAGGCAATTCCATTTTAGATTATCAACATCTTCTATGAGATTTTCAATTAGTTCCCAATTACCACAACCGCAACAATCTATCACTTGTTCTTCTGTAATACCATTTTCAGGTTTCCCGTCAGTTAGTCTATATCCATAGGCTTCACCATAGTGTCCTTTTGGCTTTACCCTTGTTACCATATAAGAAAGATGATACCACCCATTTCTTCTTACAACAAAAGGAGTTCCCTTTCCTAAAAACCGCCAAATATCAAAAATATTCTCACTATTCATTTTTACAGACTTTGATAATTCTTAAATTTATGTCATTAACGCGGGCCAAGAAATTTATCTCCATTAAGATGAATCATGTGGTCTGGCATATCTGCAATCCAGACTTCTGTCTCCCACGCAAGATGTTCGGAGAACTTTTTGAATGTCACAAAATCAAGGAATGCTGTTACATAAATCTTCCCTGCAGTAACATTTTCCGTCATAGACCCAATCTCCAAAATTCGTTTGGGATCCATTGGACCAACCGATGTTACAGATTCAATAAAATATATCCAATTCTTATCTTCTCGGTAGAGAACCACATCAGGCATCTTGTCGTGCAAGGTAATTTCAAAACCAAGTGCAGAAAGTTTATCTATGTTTTTAACCATATCTTTCTGTATCGTATCGCCGACATACAAGCATTCCGAATGAGGTGCAAATCTTGGAGCAAACTCTTCTATAATTGCTTTTTGTAATTGATTATGCTTGCCTGGGCTAAAGGTAAAATCTTTATCATTTATCTTAACAGGCATCTTTTGCATTCTTTTTTTTGAAGCATAAAGATTGGAAAGCGTATCATGTTTGTAAAGGAACTGTGCTAACGAAGCATTTTCTTCGCAAACACAATTTTCATTATCGCTTATTGATTGAATGACTGTCAAAAATTCTGGAGTAATTCGATAACGATAATTGGGACTATTTGTTGCTTTGCCATTATCTTCTATTAATGCTGCCGTTCTGAAAGGGTGCATAGCTTGCTTGCGGAAAGTTTCTCTTGAATTTTCAGCATATATTACTCCATAATTATCGGCAATGAAAGCTATAATGTCATGGATTCTTATCCAGTCATTTGTGGCGTCGTTCCAAGGTGTTTCATTCTTTAATTTTGCCATCGCAAGCAATGTCAAGCAACAAAGTGCCCCTTGCTGTCTTGCTGGCACATTAAGTTTTGCCAATAGGTCTTTTGCTGTATCTAATTTATCCATTTGCTAAGTATTATATTGCAATTTGTAACCGACAATTCTTTGTGCATCAATTCTCTACCCATTTCCTCAATGATATTTCGTTCAGGAATTGGTATCTGATTTATTTCCGTAGAATTAACCTGAGTTGAGCCATTGAGAATCCTATAATAGTTGTCATACAGGCTGGAGTTCAATAGGACATACAATCCATACGTTACACATGGTGAATCACATTTGATAAAATTAATCTTATTCTGTGTGCTGATATATTCGAATTGCGGATATTTTTGCTTCAAATATATACCACACTGCAATCTACGTTCTTCCTCTTTTGAAGTAAAACGCTTTACCATGAGAAAATCACTATTCTCCTGCAGGAATCCTTTTCTATCGGTTTTAATCACTTCACTCTCTTTTCCTAATGGCCATGTTACACGACCATTTTGAATGTGTTGGGAGTAAATAAGAGGATATGCACCTTCTTCCAACTGGTCACGTAAAACTTCCCTTGTCCTAAAATCAACGATGATTCCAGTTTGCATTTTCAAATTTAGTTCAGGCAGGGTTTTAGGGAAACGATTGATTTGATTGAGAACCGTTGCATCTTTGTCATTCGTAATGAGATAGACAAACTGATTTTGAGCTACAACTGTTTCATATGGAGCACAAAATTGTACAATGTCTTCAAAACTGGACGTTGAAGAAGACGTAATTGACACATAGTCAGGAATACGTTTCGTCTTTTTTACCTTTATAATAATCGTCTCTTGTAATATAGATTCTCCGTCAAAGACTTTATCCCTACTTTCAAACAAGTGCATATCCGTGATTACACAATGCTCAAACAGATACTGCCTAAAACGCTTGAAATATGCCCCTGAAGTCCAAGAACGAGGAACAATATACACCAATTCAGAATCTTGCTTCAAATTATGAATACCCATAGCCCAAAACAGGAAATACAAGTTTGGTACTCCATAGCATACACTCGGCATCGCTTTCGCTTCCTTTGCTTCTTTTGGTATTTTCAGATATGGAGGATTTCCTATAATATAGTCATAGAGCTTCACATTATCTGAAAACAGAGGATTATCCTCAAATAATTGGCTCGTCAAATAATTGTCTTGTAGAATTTCATAATTTATACCGCATTCTTCCTTAGCCAAATCCAAGTTGGATTTCAGTAAAGGCAAGACCAATTCATCGGTTTCATAACAAGTAAGATATATTCTACCTTTATAACCGCACAGAATCAATTTGTCAATTACCGCAGCAGACAGTATCCCTGTACCAGCACCTGCATCTAACAGATGAATTTCAGGTTTTGTCAAATCAAAGCAGAAAAGAGAAGCCATAAAATTAGCAGTAGCCATATTCGTAAAGAACTGGCCGTACTTCTTTCGTTTCAACTTTGGCACAGAAGCAATAAAACTATCCGTGTTATGTATTATTGAACTTAGCATTTTATTTCCTCTCTATTGTTCCATCTACTATCAACTCTTTCAGTTCAACCGAAAGTAGTTGGGCTATTTTATATAATGTCTCTAAATTGGGTTGTTGGCGATTGCAACAATAGGCATTTGTCGTACTAAAACTTTTCCCTATCTGTTCAGAAAGCCATTTTTGAGACAAGTCTTTCTCTACCAATACTGTTTTTATCCGGTTTAATTTCATCGTTACACATTAAAGTCTTGTGCAAAGTTACAAAATAATCAGCTAAATATAGCATTATTTGCGATAAATATATTCTATTTCAACATTTAAGTTGTAAACATTGACAAACAAAAGACTGTCTAACAACCAAAGTTAGGCAGTCTCTATTCAGCGTTTTTTATTCAAAAATCCTTATCCTGGGATTGGAAGAGAATCTTTTACCGAATCAAGATTGCCCCCTTTTCCTATCCGCAATAAACCGTTTCAACAAGAAAGCCAGAAAGTATGGGAAGGTGTAAAACTTACCGTTAAAACCAATATTTTTATATCCCAACTTGATTCCATATTTTATATCCGGATATTTATCCTCTTTCAGAAGATTATTCAACGAGGCTGTTGCACCGTCATTCGCCTTTACCTCCACCGGAATCAACGAATCCGCATCCCTTACGAAGAAATCCATCTCAAGAGACGGCTTGTCGCTATTATAATAGTAGAGTTTGTACCCTTGCTTTACAAGCATGTCCCCGACAATATTCTCGTATATGGCACCTTTATAAGTGCCAAGATTCTTATTTACCCGCAAGTCTTCCTGAGCTTCCTCATCAAGAGATGCTATTAAAAGCCCTGTATCCTTATAGTATATTTTATACAGCTTAGGATCGTAGTTCCCTTTAAGTGGAAGCTCCGGCTGATTCAAACAATAACATATATTGATAACCCCTGCATCTGCAAGCCATTCCACACAACCTACATAATCCCGGTTTCTTGCGTTTTTTCCAATCTTGGTAATTTGAAAGCGTTTGTTCTCCTTGGCAAGAAAAGTTGAAATATGATTGTATACCGCTTTCACTTTAGCTTTATCCAATCCTTCTACATATTTGGTAATATCCTCTTCATAATCTTTCAGGAGTTGCTGCTGTATGCCTAATGTTCCACCAAAATGCTTGTTTTTAATATATGTATTGACCACTTCGGGCATCCCCCCTATCGTAACATAATCACGGAAAAGACCAAATAGAACATCCATTTGCAAACCTGCGAGAGGTTTAACCTCCAACATGTGCCGGTAAAGTTCATCAATCAAATCATCCGTGTATCCTTTAGCCCAAAGAAATTCTTCGAAATCCATGGAATGCATTTCGTAATCCTCTTTATAGCCAACACTGTTGGATTCAATCTCTTTATAATTGATACCCATCAACGAACCGGAACAAATCACATCAAAACGCCCATCCAATTTGAAAAATTTCAATGAAGTCGCACAATTCGGACATGCCTGCAACTCGTCAAAGAAGAACAATGTATCTCCCGGTACAAACTTTAACTCAGGATTAAGTAAAGAGATGTTTTTAAGAATTGTATCCACTTCGAATCCGTCATTAAAGACATCCCGATATTTCCTCTGTTCCACAAAGTTTATCTGAACCACATTGGAATAGTTCTGACCGGCAAACCACTCTATCGAACGTGTCTTGCCTATCTGACGTGCACCTTTCACTATGAGTGGCTTCCTGTCCGGGTTGTTTTTCCATTCCAACAAATAACTATCCACTTTTCTTTTAAGCAGCATCTCCATAATCCAAAGCATTTACAACACACTGCAAATATAAGGACTTTCACATAATCCGCCACAAAAAAGCCCATAATTTCACATAATCCGTTCTGTTTTTTGCCGGTTTTTCACATTTTCCCATTCTCTATCTGCGACTTTTCCCCTACAGGAGTTTTTTGAAAATACCCTTCAAGGGTTCAGACTACCTGAATGACAGAATGTTAAGGTTCAGTCACCTTTCAGATTCCTTTCATTTTGAAACAGGCTTAACGCAACCTTGCGCCCGATATTCCACACCTGTGTGCGATTCATCCTTCACCTGTGTCCGATTCATCCTTCACCTGTGACCGATTCATCCTTCACCTGTGACCGATTCGCCCATCACCTGTGTGGATTTGCATGAAAGGAAGCCTGAAGGATTGCGTATGCTTATCTTACTGAATATCAATAAGTCTGAACCCTTGAAGGGTATTTTCAAAAAACTTCTGTTACGTACGCGCGCGAGAAAAATGAATAAAGGAGTCGAATTTCACTGCCAAACCCACCGGGACTCTCCCCATAAGAAAGGACATATCTACATCCAATCTTCCAAGACAATTCTGTGGTAGATTCGCGATGCCAGACAAACAAAAAACGCACTTGTGCAAGTTTAGTCTACACAAGTGCGTTTTTGTATGGTATGATGCGTTACCGCATTACTCTCCGGCAAAACGCTGAGCCTGTTCGGCAATCAAAGCCTCATCATCAAAATAATTAATCTTCATCGCCTTACGGACATCCGACAAAGTATCGGCTGCGGCAGCACGGGCCACTTCGCATCCCTTCTTCAACATCTCATAAACCGCCGGGATATCTTTCTCAAACTCTTTGCGGCGCGTACGTATCGGCTCCAATTCCTCTTGCATGACAGCTGCAAGGAACTTCTTTACCTTCATGTCGCCCAAACCTCCACGCTGGTAATGCGCCTTCAATTCATCAAGGTTCTCATAGTCGGGCAAGTAACGGCCGAAATGTTCGGGACGCGAAAAAGCATCCAGATAAGTGAACACGGTGTTGCCTTCAAGCTGTCCGGGGTCGGACACACGAAGATGGTTGGGGTCGGTATACATGCTCTTCACCTTCTTCTCCACCTCATCGGCGGGATCGGAAAGATAGATACAGTTGCCCAATGACTTACTCATCTTTGCCTTTCCGTCAGTACCCGGCAAACGCAGACAGGCAGCATTATCGGGCAACAGGATGTTCGGCTCCACAAGGGTGTCTCCATAAATAAAATTGAAACGACGCACAATCTCACGCGCCTGTTCCAACATCGGCTCCTGGTCCTCACCTACCGGCACGGTCGTGGCACGGAATGCCGTGATGTCGGCCGCCTGACTGATGGGATAGGTAAAGAAGCCCACAGGAATACTCGTCTCGAAGTTGCGCATCTGTATCTCGGTCTTCACCGTAGGATTGCGTTGCAGACGCGACACGGTGACAAGGTCCATGAAATAGAATGTGAGTTCGCACAGTTCGGGTATCTGCGACTGAATGAAGATGGTTGACTTGGCCGGGTCGATACCGCAAGCCAAATAGTCGAGCGCGACTTCTATCACGTTTTGGCGCACCTTCTCCGGATTGTCGATGTTATCGGTGAGTGCCTGTCCGTCGGCCTCGAAAATGAAAATCTTGTCGAACTGACCGGAATTTTGCAGTTCCACCCTTCTACGCAACGACCCCACGTAGTGTCCGATGTGCAACTTGCCCGTAGGACGGTCGCCGGTCAATATGATTTTTTCCTGTTTCATTTTTTGTCTGTATTGTTTAGTCTGTATTTTACACATTCTCTGTCATGCAAAGATAGGCAGAAAAGAATGAAGTAACAAATTATAGAGGTCATTTGTCCTCCTCTTTCATAAGCAGCTCATACCTCTTGTCTGTAACACGTTTAGTTGAACAGCCTGTCAAGCTCACTCTGTCCGAGAATGGCCACAATAACCTTGCCGTCCGGCGTGTGGTTGGGATTCGTACATACGAACAGGTCGTCCACAAGCGATTCCATCTCATCGTTGGAAAGCACCTGCCCCTGTACTATAGCCGCACTCCTCGCCAAAGAAAGAGCTATGAAATGCTGCACGTCCTCTTCCACCGAATTGCCTTTCTCTATAGAGGAACGCACGATATTATGCACCACCTCCACCGGACTCATCCCTTCCGTACCGGCCGGTATGGCATTGATGGAAAAAGAGCCGTTGCCGAGCGGCGAGAGGTCGAAACCCACAGCCTGCATGTCGTCCAACAGATGTTCAAGCAGCACGCCCTCAGAGGGCGGCAACTGAATCATTTCAGGGAAAAGCAACCCTTGGGACTGCCCGCTACGCCCTTCCATCTGCTTGCGGTAACGCTCGTAAAGCACACGGATGTGTGCGCGATGCTGGTCGATAATCATCAGACCGGACTTTACCGCCGTCATGATATAACGACCTTTGTACTGATAGTGCAAACCGGATTTCTCCATGATGTCGCCGGAGAAAGCATAAAGCGATGAATCGTCTTCCTGCGGTTCCGGAAAGAAGCCTCCGCCGAAATCATTGGCCTCAGTCATCGGTGCGCTATGCTCCACGGCTTCATACAAAGGTTCCCAGTCCATGGTGCGCCTTCTGCCACCCGACGCGGAATTACCATTCTTAAAGGGATTGAAGTCGGGGTTGACCTCCGGGACGGGAACTTCCGTAGCGGCCGCGGCATACTGTTCACCGAACACCGGAATATCAGGAATTCCCTCGGTATCGAAATCTATTGAAGGTATGGCATTGAAACGCCCCAACGCTTCCTTGACGGCAGCCACGACAATCTGCCAGATAGCCTGTTCATTCTCAAACTTTATCTCTGTCTTGGTGGGATGAATGTTCACATCAATATTAGACGGTTCCACATCAAAATAAAGAAAATATGAAATCTGTTCCCCGACAGGCAGAAGTTGCTCGAAGGCTTCCATCACGGCCTTATGGAAATAAGGATGACGCATATAACGGCCGTTCACGAAGAAATATTGGTGAAAGCCTTTCTTACGTGCCGAATCCGGCTTGCCTACGAAACCGGAAAGACGTACCAGGGAGGTCTCTACCTCGACCGACAACAACTGTTCGTTGAGCTTACGCCCGAAAATCCCCGCAATGCGCTGACGCAACGTAGCTTTGGGCAGGTTCATCAGCACCGTACCGTTATGGGCAAGAGAAAAGGAGATGTTTTCATGCACCAAAGCAACCCGCTCGAATTCCTGCAGGATATTGCTCAGTTCCGTCTGATTCGACTTCAGGAACTTCCGGCGTGCCGGCACGTTGAAAAACAGGTTCTTGATAAGAAAATTACTGCCCACAGGACAGGACACCGGCTCCTGCCCCAACACATTGGAACCGGCAATATTCACACACGTGCCCAACTCATCTTCGGGACGTCGGGTACGCAATTCTACCTGAGCCACGGCGGCAATGGACGCTAACGCCTCGCCACGGAATCCCATCGTGCGCAAGGCAAACAAATCACCGGCCTCACGGATTTTTGAGGTGGCATGACGCTCGAACGACAACCGTGCATCGGTTTCGGACATGCCCTTTCCGTCGTCCACAACCTGAATGGATGTCTTCCCGGCATCTTCTATCACCACATCAATATGTGCGGCACCGGCATCTACGGCATTCTCCACCAATTCCTTGATAACCGAGGCAGGCCGCTGAATCACCTCTCCGGCCGCAATCTGGTTGGCCACCGAATCCGGCAGCAAATGAATAATATCACTCATACTGTAATCATCTTAAAAACGGAAACTGCCTGTCAGCAGATAATGCCAGATAAAAAGCAAAGCCGCAATAATCATCAGGGCTATCCCGAATTTCATCGGTTTTCTTCCGCCTTCCTTACGGCGTCTCAAATGTTTGGTGCCTTTTACAAAAGTGCCCCGTATCTCTTCTGGGTCGAAAGGCTTGGGCGGCAACATACCCAGCTCGCGCCTGGCACGTTCCTCTATCGCTTTCAGTTTCTCCTTACGTTCATCGATATACATATAACGATGATGATAGCCTCTGGGCATACGTGTCTTGAATAGTGCCATAATGAATCTACTCTTTTTTAATTTTATCCAACGACTGCAACGGTGCCTTATGTTTATAAGAGGCTTTCAACTCCGTACCGGCACGTTTGGGACGCCAGATGAATATGTCGTCCTTGTCCTTCGGACGGATGTAATCAAACCATGCGAAATTAGTCAGATACAGCCGGTTAGATGGAATCATCACAATGGGATAAATCACTCCTGTAGCGGCCGGCATCCATATCTTGTGCATCTTCCGTTCTTTCATATACAGCCTCAGTTCCGTGGTCTCCGTATAATTAAGGCCTATCATCAGGCTGTCGTCATCGAACATATAATAATCCACGAACACATTACCGTCGACCCATGTCTCGTACATCTCCCCGTCACGGAAATAGGATGTCATCTCCTTACCCGCCACCTGATTGAAATGCACCGAATCAATCTGCTCCACAGACAGCGCCTGATCGATGACATGTACCTTATCAATGGTGGAATCGTTCAGATAAACCTTTATCACCTCTCCTAAAAGCTGCTGCCCCGCATTCCATACAATCGGGTCTTTGTACATCGTGATACAGGAATCACGGGTGTTGTACACCAACGAATCGCATACGGACTGCACATCCTGACGGTAAGAACGTACTTTATGATAGCCCCTCACCTCACGATACATCGTATCCGTATCCATATTATAAGTATACACCTTAAAAGTATCGGCATGCATGTACATCGTATCTTTCTGCGAGAAGTCGATGGCCACCGCACTATCCGTGGCTTCGGAATAGCCGGTCAGTTCATTATAATAACAATAATTCCCCGTAAGTTTGTTACGGTTCACCTCGTCGATATACTCCACATTACGGAATCCCTGTCCGTAACCGGCCTTACTGTCGTAGTAAAGACTGTCGCCCACCATCTTGCGTCCCTTGTTGGTCACGATGGAACGGTTCAGCAATATGGCCTGTTCGGTTTGTGTATCGTAGAAGCCCGATTCGGAATAAATATGATTGTCTCCGCTGTCGATGTTGGAAGGGCCTACTATTTCCGCCATGCTTGTCTTCGTATTGTAATTCAGCGTATCCGAAATCAACGTAAACTTGGGATTGACTAACTTGACGTTATAATTGAACACCGCTTGCCGGGTAGGCGGACTGTATTGTCCCCAATCGGATGTAAGCACATTGTCTTTGTCGACCAGTTTCCCGCCTTCAAAGAAATAGCCTAACTCATACAGACGGTCATAATCCAGACTGTCCGTGTAGAGTTTGGAGTCCAAATGAGTCAGCACGACATTGTGCCGGACACGGGCAAGCTGGTCGATGCCGCTATAATACAACACATCACCTACTAAATCCAGCGTATCTCCCTGCACCATGTGAACATGTCCGAATGCGTCGAACGAATTGGTAGCCTCATAAATACAGGCACTATCGCAGTAGAGCAACACTTCGTTATGCAGAAAATTCACATTTCCGGTGAGTATCTGTACACCGGGATGACGGAACTCATCGTAATTCAAGTTGTCGGCATGCAACAGGATAACCTTTGACTTAGACGCTTCACGTTGCTTGTCGTCCTGTGCATACGAAACGGCAAAAAGCCCAAACAGGCATAGAATACAATAGAAAAGTAATCTATGCCCGCCGCGTTCCGTCCGATTATGCTTCGTTACTTTCATTTGAGCCATCCGGGATATTCAAATTCGCAATTTCTCCAATCCTCATTGATACGGATATACGTGGTTCTCTGTTTTTCACGAATCCATTGCTCTATCTTCTCATTCTGCATCTTGGAAACGACCACATCTTTCAGCACCTGGAAATCCTCGGCCATAGTAGCCCGATGTGCCTTCAGATGGGTTTTCAGTTTCACGATGGCACACACTTCCTTTCCTTTGGCATTGACCATCATGAAGGGTTTGGATATTTCGCCCGTATTCATGGTAGCTACCACCTTAGCCACTTCCTGCGGCAAGTCCTGCATCTGGAAACGGGAGGTACGGATACGTTCACCCGACGACTGGTCGTATTTCTCGTTACTCATAAGACCATGGTTGTTGCGCGTGTTCTTATCGTCCGAAAGAAACGCCACAGCCTCTTCGAATGGGAATTTCCCTACTCTGATATCTTCGGCTATGGAGTCGAGACGCGACAGCGCTTCGTCAATATTCTTCTGGTCAAGTTTCGGTTTTCTCAATATATGGCGCACTTTGACCTTATCTCCTCTTTTATCAACCAGCTGAATGATATGGAAACCAAATTCCGACTCAACCACCTTGGAAACTTTCTTGGGATCTGTCAGGCTGAAAGCCACGTTGGCAAACGCCGGATCCAACTCTCCCCTCCCCATTTCCGGCATCTCGCCGCCATAACGCGCCGAACCGGGATCCTCGGAATAAAGGATAGCCAGTGTAGAGAACGAGGATTCACCGCTTTGGATGCGCTCCGTATAATCTCTCAGCTCATCTTTCACACGGTCTATTTCTTCTTGAGCGATACGGGGTTGCATCGTGATAATCTGCACTTCTACCTGTGCCGGTATCCAAGGCAGACTGTCTTCCGGCATATCCTTGAAATAACGACGCACTTCCGCCGGCGTCACCTTTATGTCTTGTGTCAGATTGGCACGCACCTTTCTCACAGTTTCCTGTTCCTTCATCGACTCGAACATCATCTCGCGGATTTGCGTCAGGCTCTTATGGTAATACTCTTCCAGTTTCTCTTTCGAGCCGGCGCGCATCACCAATTCATTAAGTTGGGCCTCGACATAAGGATTAATGGTTGCAGACGTCACTTCGATACTATCGAGCTGTGCCTGATGAAGGAAGAGTTTCTGTACGGCAAGCTGCTCCGGAATCACGCAGTAAGGATTCCCTTTTATATTCGCCCCAAACTCCATGCGGGCCGACTCCACATCCGAGCGCAAAATGGCTTCATCGCCCACGACCCAAATCACTTCGTCGATTACATTGGCAGGACTTTGGGCAAACAAATGCATTTGCGTTCCTGATAGCAGGAACGCAAATGCATATATTGTTTTTCTAATAAAATTCATATAACTATATCTCTTACTACTTGCGAAGATAACGCGATTATGTATACGGTCAATGATTATTAACCGTATTTAAGACCTCTTCGTATATTTCCACTTTATATTTATCACGCAAGCGACGTACAAAATCCGACTCACATGCCGTCTGGTAATCGGAAATCACTTCGCCACGCACATCCGTCCACACCTGCGGTTTCTTCAATTTTTTACCGTAAACCGCCATATGAGGGAACAGTTTCATTGGTTCGGGCTTCTTCTCCTTGAATACAAGATAATCTACAAAAGCATTATCCCCCTTCTTGAACAAACCTTTCTCAACCCTAATCTGCTGTACGGAATCACGATTGTATGAATGACGCAACGTATCAATCCATTCCTTTTCATCTACATCCTTAAGCAACCGACGCACGCTGCGTGCCAATGTATCGTTCTTACAATGGTACACTACTCCTTTATAGCGGGGAGCGTCCCACTTGTAATCCGACTTATGGGATTTGAAATAGTTCTGCAATCCCACTTCATCCTTGGCTGCCTTTTCCCAGACTTCCCGATTACTGATTTCATACAGCAACAGTCCGTCGTGATATTCCTGAATAAGGAACTTCAAGTTCATGTCCTTGGCACATAGTTCCTGCGTCTTTTGCGCCATCACATCTTCTACCGTCATTTTACCCTCAGAAGCCTTTGCAAGAGAATCAACTGTCAAAGCCGCCACACGGTCTTTCAACCCGCGCTGTTCAAGGAACTTACGTATCTGACCGCTCAACTGCTCATACGGCTCCAAATCTTTCCGGTCTTTCATCAGGATAATGTGATAGCCGAACGGCGACAATACAGGCTGGGACATCTCGCCTTTCTGCAGGGCAAAAGCCGCATTCTCAAACTCTTTCACGGTCTGCCCGCGGGAAACCCATCCCAAAGCACCGCCACGCGAACCAGAACCCTTGTCTTCAGAATACTGGCGGGCAAGAGCCTCAAAATCACCACCGCCCTGCAATACATTATAGATTGAATCTATACGGACCTTCGCCGCAGCCTGAACATCCGAAGAGGCTTGCTGGGGAAGCATTATCATGATATGAGCGGGCGATATCAGTCCGTCAGGACCGATATTTGCCTTCATCTGCTCATAATACCTCTTTATTTCAGCCTCCTCGGCTTCTTCCGTAACAAAATACGGACGAATCTGCTGGTCGCGATACACCGCAAACTCCTTCCGGAAAGAAGATAATGTGTCATAACGCGCATCCAACGCAGCTTCAACCTTCAACTTATAATTGACGAAAAGGTCCACATATTCGGAAACATCTTTCTTGTCAACCACATTCTCGCCGTTATTCTTATTGAAGTTGTATTCAAACTCCGAACGTGTCACAGGTTTACCGTTTATCTTCATCACCACAGGGTCTGCCTGTTGGCCCATAACAGCCCAACATGCACACAGCGAACAACAAAACGACAGTATTCTTTTCATGACATTATTATTCTGGACGACTATAATTGGGGGCCTCACTCGTAATAGTCACATCATGGGGATGGCTCTCAAGCACACCGGCATTCGTGATTCTTACGAACTTCGCATCATGCAACGCTTCAATGGTATTCGCTCCGCAATATCCCATACCGGAACGCAAGCCACCGATTAGCTGGAAAATGACTTCCTGCACGGTACCTTTGTAAGGCACACGACCGGCAATACCTTCCGGAACCAGTTTCTTCACATCACTCACAGAAGCCTGGAAGTAACGGTCTTTCGAGCCGCATTCCATGGCTTCGAGCGAGCCCATTCCGCGATAAGACTTAAACTTACGCCCGTTGAAGATAATCGTGTCGCCCGGAGATTCTTCCGTTCCGGCCACCAAAGAACCGATCATCACACAATATCCTCCGGCCGCCAATGCCTTTACCACATCACCCGAATATCTCAAGCCGCCATCAGCAATCAAAGGAACGCCCGTACCTTTCAACGCACAAGCCACATCGTACACCGCCGACAACTGCGGAACACCCACACCTGCCACCACACGGGTCGTACAGATAGAACCCGGACCGATACCTACCTTGATACCGTCCGCTCCGGCCTCCACCAACATCTTGGCTGCAGCACCTGTCGCCACATTACCCACCACGATATCGACATTGGGGAATTCGGCTTTGGCTGCTTTCAGTTTCTCAATTACATATTTGGAATGACCGTGTGCCGTATCAATCACTATCGCATCCGCACCGGCCTCTACCAACGCACGCATACGCTCCAGCGTATCCCCGGTCACACCGACACCTGCAGCCACACGCAAACGCCCTTTCTCGTCCTTGCAGGCCATAGGTTTATCCTTAGCTTTTGTAATATCCTTATAGGTTATCAACCCTACAAGCTTTCCGTCCTTGTCTACTACGGGAAGTTTCTCTATCTTGTTTTCCTGCAGGATTTTCGCAGCGGCGATAAGGTCTGTCTGCAAATGGGTCGTAACCAGATTATCCGATGTCATGACCTCATCTATCTTCCGCTCCGGATTCTGTTCAAAACGCAAATCACGATTGGTGACGATTCCCACCAGCCTGTTCTCGTCATCCACAACCGGAATTCCACCGATATGGTATTCGCTCATTATATTCAGCGCATCCATTACAGTGCGTCCCCTTTTGATGGTCACGGGGTCATAAATCATACCGTTTTCGGCACGCTTGACAATAGCAACCTGACGTGCCTGCTCTTCAATCGACATATTCTTATGAATCACGCCGATACCTCCTTCACGCGCAATGGCAATAGCCATCGGGGCCTCAGTCACCGTATCCATGGCTGCAGTTACAAAAGGTATCTTCAGCTCAATGTGACGAGAAAATTTGGTGGTCAACTCTACCGTACGCGGCAATACTTCTGAATAAGCCGGGACTAACAAAACGTCATCGTAAGTTAATCCGTCCATTACAATTTTATCTGCAATAAATGATGACATAGACTTTTAATTTATTGCATGCAAATATACGCATTTTTATTGAAACTGCGTATATTTTTGGCTTTTTTCGCTAAAAAAGGTGCTATGGAAAAGTCGACCGGTCCGTCATCGGATACGGACCGGTCGACTTTTCCGGCTCTTCCTTGCGGTTTCGCCCCCCGGAAGCTACTCTGTCATATACGCACGAAACACTTTTGTTTCTCCTATATGCTCTCCTCAATTGGCCATTTCCGAAAGGAACTTAATGCGTACAAGACGGATTTCCTCTTCGGTATATTCATCGCCCAATTCATCCATGGCATCATCTATACTGTCCGTCTCCGACTCCCGGAAATACTCGTAAATATCTTGCAAGTGGTCTTCATCCATCACTTCGTTCAGGAAATAATCGATATTCAGCTTTGTGCCGGAATAGACAATTGTTTCTATCTGCTCCAACAACTCTTCAAACTCAATACCTTTCGAGGACGCGATGTCATCGAGCGCCACCCGCCGGTCGATACTCTCGATAATGCTCACTTTCGACTTGGACTTGTTAGCCACCGTACGGACACGTAAATCTTCCGGCCGCTCGATTTCATACTCCTCGCAATACTGCTTAATCAGTTCACAGAATGCCGTACCGTAGCGTTTGGCCTTTCCGGCACCTACACCTGGGATATTCTGCAATTCTTCGGTATTGATGGGATAAACCGTTGCCATTGCCTCAAGCGAAGGGTCTTGGAATATGACATAAGGCGGAAGATTCAACTGTTTGGACATTTTTCTCCTTAAGTCTTTAAGCATATTGAACAGACCGGGGTCGGTCACACTCGGACCTCCCGAACTGAGTTCCGCTTCATCGTCATCATCAAATTCATTATCTTCCGTAATCATAAATGAAGTCGGTTTCTGCATAAACTTGCACCCCTTACTTGTCAGCTTCAGAATGCCATAGTTTTCTATTTCCTTCTCAATATAACCGGCAATCAGTGCCTGTCGGATAACGGCATTCCAGAACTTCTCCCTGAATTCGTCACCGCACCCGAAACAATCCAAGTTCTCGTGTTTATGTGCCAACACTTCCCCGGTTTCATTGCCTTCAAGGATATCAATAATGTAATCCCCTTTGAATTTTTCTTTCACCGCACGCACCACTTCCAGCATGACCTGCAATTGTCCGCCTGCTTCCACCTTCTTTTTGGGATGCAGGCAGTTGTCGCAGTTTCCACAATTCTCAGGTTGATAGTCTTCACCAAAGTAATGCAGCAAGAATTTGCGCCTGCATACTGATGACTCGGCATAGGCAGCCGTTTCGGAAAGCAACTGGCGGCCGATATCCTGCTCTGCGACAGGCTTCCCTTCCATAAATTTCTCCAGCTTCTGAAGGTCCTTATAAGTATAATAGGTGATACACAGACCTTCCCCACCGTCACGTCCGGCACGACCGGTTTCCTGATAATACCCCTCAAGACTCTTCGGAATATCATAATGAATCACAAAACGAACGTCGGGCTTGTCGATTCCCATACCGAAAGCTATCGTGGCCACAATTACGTCGATGCGTTCCATAATGAAATCATCTTGTGTCTGTGAGCGCACGGCTGACTCCATGCCGGCATGATAAGCCCTCGCATTTATCTTGTTGGCACGAAGTATCTCTGCCAGTTCCTCCACTTTCTTACGACTCAGACAGTATACGATTCCGCTCTTGCCCGGATGTTGTTTAATGAATTTGATAATATCTTTATCTACATTCGCGGTCTTGTTCCGCACCTCATAGTACAAGTTCGGACGATTGAAAGAACTTTTAAATTCCCGGACATCCGTCATACCCAGATTCTTCTTGATATCTCCACGCACCTTATCCGTCGCAGTGGCGGTCAATGCAATTACGGGAGCTTTCCCTATTCGGTCTATAATGGGGCGTATGCGACGGTATTCGGGACGGAAATCATGCCCCCATTCCGAGATACAATGTGCCTCATCCACAGCATAGAAAGAGATTTTGACTTGCTTGAGGAAATCCACATTATCCTCCTTGTTCAAGGATTCAGGAGCCACATACAGCAATTTGGTCCTTCCCTTCAGGATGTCCGACTTCACCATTTCAATGGCCGACCGGTTCAGGGATGAGTTCAGAAAATGGGCCACACCGTCATCACCACATACCAGCCTTATGGCATCTACCTGATTTTTCATCAGTGCAATCAAGGGAGAAATCACAATGGCTGTTCCTTCCATCAGAAGGGAAGGAAGCTGGTAGCACAACGATTTTCCGCCACCTGTGGGCATGAGCACGAAAGTATCCTTGCCCGACAACACATTGCGTATGATGGCTTCCTGGTCGCCCTTAAACGTATCGAACCCAAAATAACGCTTAAGAGTCTTAGTCAAATTCTGCATGTCATCCATAAAAAAATAGTTTCTCGATAAATTCAATTCAAAGTCAACATCCTTGCTTCTAACAAAGTTATAAACAAATAACGGATATTTGCAAATTATCGGGAAACTATTTTTCTATCTTTTCAACTTTTTTTCCTGACAAAGCCTAATTCTCCTTCATTTCGGACAAATTGGCCTTTTCAAGTTGCTTTTTCGCATAATCCAGCGACACGTTAAACTTCTTCACCTTACGTGAAGGAACCTCATACATGGCGTCCATCATGACTGTTTCCATTATCGAGCGCAAGCCACGCGCGCCGAGTTTATATTCCACCGCTTTGTCTACGATATACTCCAGCACTTCATCATCGAATGTGAGTGTAATACCGTCCATCTCAAACAGTTTGATCTGTTGTTTCACGATAGAGTTCTTTGGTTCTGTCAGGATATTACGCAATGCCGTACGGTCCAGCGGGTTCAAGTAGGTCAGCACCGGAAGCCGGCCGATAATCTCAGGAATCAGCCCGAACGACTTCAAATCCTGCGGAAGGATGTATTTCATCAGATTCGACTTGTCTACCTTCTGCAGGTTCTGTACTGAATTATAGCCTACCACATGCGTATTCATGCGCTGGGCTATCTTCTTCTCTATGCCGTCAAACGCGCCACCGCAAATAAAGAGTATATTCCTGGTATCCACATGGATATAATCCTGATCGGGATGCTTCCGTCCACCTTTTGGCGGAACATTCACCACAGAACCCTCCAACAGTTTCAGCAATCCTTGTTGCACGCCCTCTCCACTCACATCGCGTGTGATGGAAGGATTGTCGCTTTTACGGGCAATCTTGTCAATCTCATCGATAAAGACGATTCCGCGTTGGGCTGCCTCCACATCATAATCGGCCACCTGCAGCAGACGTGACAAGATACTCTCCACATCCTCACCCACATATCCGGCTTCGGTAAAAACTGTAGCGTCGACAATAGTGAAAGGAACATGAAGCAATTTGGCAATCGTACGTGCCAGCAAAGTTTTTCCGGTACCCGTACTTCCCACCATGACAATGTTCGACTTTTCTATCTCCACGCCGTCATCCTCAGTCTGCTGCGCCAGTCGTTTATAATGATTATAAACCGAAACGGCAAGATAACGTTTGGCATCATCCTGTCCGATGACATATTCATCCAGATAAGCCTTGATGTCTTTCGGTTTGGGAAGTTCCTTCAAGTCAAATCCCAGACCTTCCGACTTTTTCGTCCCGGTTCCGAGATTCTCCTTGACTATCTGATAAGCCTGTTCCGCGCAATCGCTACAGATAAAACCGTTCATTCCGGTAATCAACATCTTCACGTCACGTTCTCCGCGGCCGCAAAAAGAACAAACCTTCTTCATTTATTTCTTACGGGTTAATACATTATCTATCATACCATAGTCTTTGGCTTCCTGCGCCGTCATCCAATAGTCGCGATCGGAGTCAGCCCACACCTTGTCAAAGTCGGTATGTGCATGGTCGGCTATGATGGTATAGAGTTCTTTCTTAAGTTTCTGGATTTCACGTGCCGTAATCTCAATGTCGGAGGCCTGCCCCTGTGCACCGCCCATCGGCTGATGTATCATGACACGGCTGTGTGTCAGCGCCGCACGCTTCCCTTCAGCCCCGGCCACAAGTAACACGGCTGCCATGGACGCGGCCATTCCGGTACAGATGGTAGCCACCGGACTGCTGATAAACTGCATCGTGTCATATATGCCCAAACCGGCATAGACCGATCCGCCCGGCGAATTGATATAAATCGAGATATCCTTGCCTGGGTCTACCGAGTCAAGATAAAGCAACTGAGCCTGCAGGGTATTGGCCGTATAATCATCGATTTGCGTACCGAGGAAGATAATACGGTCCATCATCAGACGCGAGAACACATCCATCTGTGTCACGTTTAACTGACGTTCCTCAAGAATATAAGGGTTCAGATACTGTCCCTGCATGCTCATCACATCATCCAACACCTGACTGTTCATACCCAGATGTCCGACTGCATATTTTCTAAAGTCATTCATTGTCTTCTTTTTCCTTTATGAACAAAGAAGGAAACTCCGGAACCATACTTCCGCCATACTCGCGAAATCAGTTCGGGGGTTTCCTTC
This sequence comes from uncultured Paraprevotella sp., assembly GCA_900548345.1. Taxonomy (GTDB): domain Bacteria; phylum Bacteroidota; class Bacteroidia; order Bacteroidales; family Bacteroidaceae; genus Paraprevotella. The sequence continues at coordinate 21,179 of URKA01000013.1, forward strand.
CCTATGTCTGTTATAATATTATATCAATATCCGCGGGTATCAGGCGAACATTTTGTTGAAGTCTTCCACGCTGACGGACTTTCTGTTCAGTTTCACCACATTCTTCAGCTCAACGGACAGTTTGCCATCCAGACTGCGTGACACAAGATTCTCCACCTGTTCCTGCTTTTTCATCATCTCGTTGGCATAGTTCTCAAGAAGTTCTTCAGGCACGTTAATCATGCCATACTGTGCAAACTGAATCTTGGTGATATTCTTCGCAGTGGCCATAAGGTCTTCTTTCTCTACCTTTATATTATAGGTTTTCACCAGTTGTTCCTTAATCAGATGCCATGTCAGTTCCTCGATACTCTTGTCGTAGTTCTCCTCCACAAACTTCTCACCCTTTTCAGGATTGCTTACGCGCATGAAGCGTTTCAGGAAGGCATCGGGATATTCCAGTTTGCCCACTTTATTCATCAGATAGCTACGCACATCAAGGATGAACTTATAATCGCTGTCGGCACCGAACTGTGTGGTCAACACTTCACGAATCTTGGCACGGAACTCCTCTTCGCTCTTCACGGCATCCTTGCCGAATACCTGATCGAACAGTTCCTGGTTCAGCTCAGCCTCCTTGAAACGGGTGATTTCCTGTACCTGGAAACTGAAATCCGAAGTCATGGCCGGCACAGCTTCCTTGTCCATTTTCAGCAATGAAGCGATTTCCGTCTCATGTCCGTCGTATGCCTTGTTCGGATTGAACACCAGCACATCATTCACCTTGCAGCCGGCAAAGATGGCTTTCTGCTCATCGTTCTTCATATAGTCGGGCAGCATCACGGCACCTTCCACCTGTACGCCACCTTCTTTCGTATTACCGTTCTCATCCAGTTCGGCCAACAATCCCTTCACCATGTCCTTGGGCTCGTAAGCATCCACTTTCTCATAGCTTCCGGCACGCTGGGCGTACATGTTCACCTGTCCGTCCACCATTTTGTCGTCCACCTCGATGTCATAGTAATCGATGGTGTCATCACCGTTCAGTTCTGCCTTGAACTCAGGTGCCAGTGCGATGTCGAAAGCAAAAGAGAACTCCTCCATTGTATCGAAATCTATATTCTGCTGACGGTCCTCGCTCGGCAGGGGTTCGCCCAGGACATTCAGGTTATTTTCCTTGATATAGCCGTAGAGCTTCTCACCCAACAGTTTGTTGACTTCTTCGGCTGTGATTTCCTTGCCGAAACGTTTTTTCAACAATCCCATAGGCACCTGCCCCGGACGGAATCCCGGCAGGTTGGCTTTCTTGCGGTAGTTCTTCAACGCAGCCTCGACCTTGTCGGCATAATCGGCTTTTTCCAAGTTTATCGTGAGCACGGCACTCACCTTGTCAATGTTTTCTAATGAAATATTCATTTTGAAGTGTTGTTATTTATATATGATTATTATTATTTCCTTATTATGTCTTGGACAAAGAGTGTGCAAAAGTAATGCTTATCTTTCAAAAAATCAAAAATGAAGAGCAAAAAACGCGTTTTTCACCCTCAAACGCCTTCCCCGACCGACAAATGAGCGGATTTCGCCCTGCACGTCAAACCGACAACGGGAAGTGTCAGCCCTCCTGCATGCTCTTCTCCTCATCGATTTTCTGGAAATCCTTCAGACGGAGCACAAAACTGTTGGTCAGATACTTATCTCTCACCACCTCATTCTCGGAAAGCTCTTTCGGCGAACCTTGGAACAGAATCTGCCCCTCGAAAAGCAGATAAGCCCGGTCGGTGATACAGAGTGTCTCTTCCACGTTGTGGTCGGTAATCAGCACGCCGATATTGCGTTTCTTCAGTTTCCACACGATATACTGAATATCTTCCACGGCAATGGGGTCCACACCGGCAAACGGCTCGTCCAACATGATGAATTTGGGGTCGATGGCCAGACAGCGCGCGATTTCGGTACGCCGCCGCTCTCCACCCGACAGGCGGTCGCCCATATTCTTGCGCACCTTCTGCAAACGGAACTCGGCCAGCAGGCTCTCCAGCTTCTCCCTCTGATATTCTTTGGGTTTGCCTGTCATCTCCAGCACGGATGCGATATTGTCCTCCACACTCATTTTTCTGAACACCGATGCCTCCTGCGCCAAATATCCGATGCCGTTGCGCGCACGCTTATACACCGGATAGTCGGTGATTTCAAGGTCACCGATAAAGATACGCCCGGCATTCGGCACCACCAGTCCGGTTGTCATGTAGAAAGAAGTGGTCTTGCCGGCCCCGTTAGGTCCGAGCAGTCCCACAATTTCTCCCTGCCTGACGTCGAACGACACATCGTTGACCACCGTACGTTTACCGTAGGTCTTCACCAAACCTTCCGTGCGGAGCACCAACCCTGTGTTTTCTGCATCTTGAGCAAGAACTTCTGCCATAGTTTTCTGAATTTGTGCACAAAAATACGAAAATAGTATTAAAAAAGCTCCCCTACGGCAAAACAAAATCTGCCGACAAGAGTTTTTTAGCGGATTTTCATTAATTTTGTGACACATAAAAAAGAATCTTATGCTTTTCAACAAAAGTCTGTCTACTTTCGGCAGCTACCTGATGCTCATGGGGCGCACGTTCGCCCGACCGGAAAGAATGAGGGTATTCTTCAAACAGTACCTTAAGGAAATGAGCCAGTTGGGAGTTAATTCCATAGGCATCGTACTACTGATTTCATTCTTCATAGGGGCGGTAATCTGCATCCAAATCAAGCTGAACATACAAAGTCCGTGGATGCCGCGCTTTGTGACGGGATACACCACACGCGAAATCATGTTGCTGGAGTTCTCCTCATCCATCATGTGCCTCATCCTGGCCGGAAAGGTCGGCTCGAACATCGCCTCCGAAATCGGCACCATGCGCGTCACCCAGCAGATTGACGCACTGGAAATCATGGGTGTAAACTCGGCCAACTTCCTGATTCTGCCCAAGGTGCTGGGCATGATGACCATGATGCCGTTCCTTGTATGTTTCAGCATTTTCTCCGGTTTCGTGGGGGCATACGCCACTTCGGTCATAGGACAGGTCATCACCATTGACGACCTTACGCTCGGACTGCAGCATGATTTCAACGAATGGTATGTATGGATGGGATTCATCAAGTCCATCTTCTTCGCATTCGTCATCACCAGCGTATCGGCCTTCTACGGATACACTGTCGAAGGAGGCTCCGTCGAGGTAGGAAAGGCCAGCACGGATTCCGTGGTAAGCAGCAGCGTGCTGATTCTCTTTTCCGACGTTTTACTGACCAAACTGTTATCCTGATGATAGAAGTCAAATCTTTATACAAGTCTTTCGAGGACAAAGAAGTACTGAAAGACATCAACAGTGTGTTCGAAGACGGAAAAACAAACCTGATTATCGGACAGAGCGGTTCGGGCAAGACCGTACTCATGAAATGTATCGTGGGACTGTTTCGCCCCACCAGCGGCGAGGTGCTCTACGACGGACGGGACTTGGTGACCATGAACAAGCGCGAATGGAAAATGCTCCGTCGCGAAATGGGTATGATCTTCCAAAGTGCCGCACTCTTCGACTCCATGACCGTATTGGAGAATGTGATGTTCCCGCTCGACATGTTCTCCAACATCTCTGCGGCCGAACGTGTCAAAAGGGCACAGTTCTGCCTCGACCGTGTCAACCTGCTCGAAGCACAGAAGAAATTCCCCGACGAGATAAGCGGCGGCATGCAGAAACGCGTGGCCATCGCGAGGGCCATCGCCCTGAACCCCAAATACCTGTTCTGCGACGAGCCGAACTCCGGACTGGACCCCAAGACCTCACTCGTCATCGACAAACTCATCCACGACATTACAGTGGAGTTCAACATGACAACCATCATCAATACGCACGACATGAACTCGGTGATGGGCATCGGCGAGAATATCCTTTATATATATGAAGGACGCAAGGAATGGCAAGGCAACAAAGACCAGATTATGAGCTCCACCAACGAGCGTCTGAACAGTTTCATCTTCGCTTCCGACCTGTTCCGGAAGATGAAAGAGGCCAACCGATAAGAGGTACGTACAACCACCTCATAATCAACAACTACAAAACACAAAAACGTTGACCTGTGTGCGTCGAGACGCACACAGGTCAACGTTTTATTGCACACAGGTCCGGAATTCAGGCACATCGGATGAACGATTCCGCGCTCCGGTTTTCCCCTGCGGCAGTGCCCTGCACAGACTACTCGTCCCACATATTGTCTAAGGAATTGCCCCAGACGTCCTCCGTGAACAAATCCCGTTCATGCACTTCCGCTACGCCGTCCGACTCCGTTCCGCCCATCTGGATGTCGGAACCGGCCAACAGCACACCCGTACCGTCCGCTTCCACCACGGTCAGTTCGGGACTCACATATTTCTTTTTCATGTTTCTCATATATTATATTAAGGTTACTTCACTTGTACTTTCAGTCCGTTCACGATGTAAATGCCGCAAGGAAGAGACAGACTGCGCTCCCCGCCATCCTGCAACACACCCTGCTCCACAAGCATACCGCCCAGCGTATGCACGCTATAGCGGACGGCATGTCCTGCCACCAGACGCAACGCGCCGCGCTCGCCGAAGACGGACAAAGAAGCCGAAGAGGACATGTCGGACATTCCGGTCACATCATCGCTGAAGTCTATCAGGAAACGGTTCACGCCACTGGTTGAGGCATCCACGTAGGTGGCACGGAACGGGGCCACGGTAAGCGATGCCGTGGCATTCATGAACATGTTGTTGGAGATGTAGTAAGTCTTGGCCAGTTCGGCGGCATCGGTCATCTTCACCTGGGCATAATAGCCTTCGGAAGTCCAGCCTGGCAGGTCGGTCGTACCGGACACCTTGTCGCCCTCAGGCACAGCCACCTTTGCATCGGTTGCCGTGAAAGCCACCGTAGTGCCCTCACCCTTGTAACGGAAAGCACACGGTGTGTTGGCCGGCAGTTCGTCCACCGACTCAAAGGACATATAGCTCGTCTCCGCATCCACCGTGCGGGTACCCGTCAGGCGGTAGTAGGTATGGGTGTCGTCAGAAGCCACCGCATAAGGCAATACCAGCGTGCCCCAGGTGTTCGTCATCTCACGCGTATAGGTGGCGTTCGCCGCGGTAAAGGCCGTAGAGAGAGCGAAAGGCTCCTTGTCGGTCAGCTCGAACTGTCCGCATACGCCGTCTACGATGACGTTCTTCTCATTGGTTACCTGAGCGGCTGAGGCGGCTTTAATCAGCGCGTTCTTGCGGTCGAGACAGACGGACGCACCGCTTGCGTTCGTAAAGCCGGTCAAATCCACTTCGGCATTGTTCCTGCACACAAAGACATGCTGGTAAAGACGTCCGTTGTCCAGTGCCGTCAGCACAGCGGCATCATCCGTCGTGAGGGGAGCCACATATTCAAGGGCGACATTCTTCATCTTGAAGTAATGTGCATCCGTACGTACACCGACTGTCACGGCATGGTCTACTACCTTGAAATAAACCTTGTGGTTATCGTACGTCGACACGCTCGCCGACTGGGTCACATTCTCCGAACGGCCTACTTCGCCATTCAAAGGCGCACCATAGATAGCCACCCATGAGCTACCATCATCAATATCCGTCGTCAAGTTAGCCGACAGACAATATACACCGTTAGGCAATGCATTTACAGTCTGCATCAACTCACCGTAGGTGATTGTACCGGCCCAGAAGTTAAAGCGTACATCCGTATCTCCGTCATCCTTACCCACCTTAACATCATTCCATCCGCTGATGGTATAGGCAAGCGTCCAGCCTGCCGGAGCGACAACTTGTCCGCTATCATTCTGCGTGGGATACGAAACCGTCTCGCCGGTAAAGTCGGCATTCTTAATCAACGATGTAGCCTTTTCACCGTTCTGCGCGATGGTCACGGAGTTGAGAAGCACTTGTGTGGCCTCGTCCACCGTACCGGCGTCAATGAGTTCCGCCTCACGGCCGTCATATTCCGCCACAGCCGACTGCACCGCCTGAGAAGAAGCCTCCACTTCCTTGGCTGCCGCCAAAGCACGGGCAAAGGCTGTCTGGGCATAGCAGGACAGCGTCACATCGTCCACAAAAATTTCGGCATCATGCCCGTCCTCGCTCTTCGTATCCCTTACGAAACCGAAAGACAGCGTGAAGGCCGTAGGCTTCTCCACCGTCAGATTGATGGTCTTCTGTTCCCATGCGGTACCTGCCGTAAACTCCGTACGCACGCCGTCCAGTTCATAGTAACACAAGTTCTCGATGATACCCGATGTCTGCGGTTCTTTCATATAGAAAGACAACTCATATTCTCCGGTCGGGAGGTAGGCTTCTTTCGAAATTTGTATCTTCGTTTCTATCTGGTCCCATTTCGAGCGCATGCGCAGGCTGTTGGCCGTAGCCACACCCTCTGCGACATCCGTTGTCCGCGTTCTGAATACATACTGCAGGTTTCCGTCAGTTGGATTAGACACAAAAGCATTGTCCCATCCCGGAATGTCGAACACCTGCGAATTGCGTGCGTCCGTAACGGTAGGTTCCGTCTCGAAATCCGTATTTTCTCCAAGCATCCCGGTCACGGAGAAGCCCCCGTCCTGTTTGTTCTTGTAGGCAATGAATGCCTCGTCAAGTGTTGTGAGTGCCTGCCGAATCAAGTCATCCGACTCACGCGCAGCCGGGTCAACAGCATCAACAGCTGCCGACAATTCGGTATCGCCCAAGCCTCTCAAGCCCGACACAAAACGGCTATAGCCTGCATAGAGTCTGATGGGGGGGTCCGCCGCATCCATAGCGGCATTGAAAGTCTCCGCCGCGCCGGCAAATTCTTCGTACGAATCGGTGACATCCTTGGCCGCAGCCGCCGTCTTCACAGCCTCAAGCAAGGTGTTCCATGCGTCCGTGCTCATCGGACGGAGCGCACCGTTCGCACCGTCGTTGTAATCATTCTCAAACCGCTCCAAAGCAGCCACCAAAGGCACCTTGGCCGCAGCGTATGCCTCACGCCACGGTTCTACGGCGGCGATAGCTTTTTGCAGGTCACCTATGAGGTCATTCAATTCAAACGCTGTCTTACCGGTCAAATCGGCGGAAGCATCCACTGCCGCGTGCAAGGCTGCATTCTCGGCCGTACCCAAAGGTTTCGTATCCGCCAATGCCTCAGCCTTGACTTTCCAGGCCTCAATCTCAGGCGCATACTCGTCCGCTGTCAGGGAACGCAGTTTCACCACCTTGAAGTTATCGAACAGTGTCCAGTCATCCCCAACCAGTTCCGTCTTTTTCAAACCTATGGTCAGCTTCCCGTCCGTCACGGCAACCTGCACCTTGTTATATCCGGTTTCACCGCTCTGATAATATCCGCTCTCAAAGTAAGCGGCTGCACCGTTCATTTGGTCGGGAATCCATCCGAAAGACGTACTCGCGTCATTGTTATACAATTTGTTTTCCTGCGCACATTCGAAAATAGACATCAAAGGCTTCGTCGCGTCATTTGCATACAGCACAGCGTTCAAACTTTCGGAACCGTTTGTACGCGCCGTGGCAGCCTCAGCATATCCGCCCATGCGATAGAATCCCTGGCAACTTACCTCATACAAGCCGTTAGGAAGTCCTGTCAACGTCTGCGACATATCGAAACCTTTATTAAAATATTCAGCCACACCGTTATTTAAGGCCGGTAAAGGATTTCCACTCCAACCGGAAGTGGAAGCAAAACCGGCATTTGCCACATTGAACGTCATGTCGAAGGTTACGTCATTGGTCGGCTCGGCTTGCATGACATAAGTTTGGCGGGCGGCTTCCAGTGCAGCAATCATTGCATTTCCGCTACCTTCTCCGTCTATGGTCTTCACACCTTTAGCCTGTTCTTCCACCGCAGCTATTGCTTCATTAAATTGAGTTTTTACAGTTTCATCCCTCGTCATGGAGTTTGTGGCAATATTCTTGCAGACAACCAGTGTTTCTACATAATCATCATAAACCTGCAACAAACCATTTATCAAGACTGTCATATTCTCTACAGTAGCCGTAGCATTCCTCAGATCCTTTTGCGTGACACTTCCATCATTGATACTTTCTTGAATTTCCTCAATTAAAGTCTGCACGCTTTCTATTTCCGGGCTGACAGCTTGGAATGTCCCTAAAAGAGCCGTCACTTCAGAACTTTCCTTTAAAGTTGAGAACTCCGTTGACTTGCCATTAAAGATTTCTATCAACAAAGACAAATCAGCACCACGGTACATCAGGCTGACATTGTCCAAGCCCATCCAGTTACACCCACCGTCAACAGACTTCAAACCAAAAGTCAACGTGCCGTCTGTAATGGTAGTTCCCACCTCATAATATACGCCATTATCCGTTTCAACCAGCGTCATATCATCGTTAGCGAATACATAAGCATTACCAGTACCACCTTCCCTGAATCCTGCAAGCCTCACCGTGTACTTTCCATTCGGGAGATTGGTAATCGTCTGCTCCATCGTTCCTGAATAAGCCGAGCCATTCCAATTCTCGTAGAATCCGCCGGTAATATCACCGCTCTTATTGGTTGCACGTGCTTTATTCTGGGCACCTGTAGTAGAAGTCCAACCATTTATATTCACATCGAAACAGGGATTCACAATGAGACCGGTCATCGATACGGGATTTGCTTCAGTAGGTTCCTCCGAATCCAACTTGTATAATTTAAAATTATCTACGGCAAAGATACGTTCAACCTGAGTAGGATTGGTGGCAGAAAAACCGATTTCAACATCACCGTCATTCTCTACATAAAAGTTACAAGATAATGTATTCCAATTATCACCCTTCGCCGTAGACACAGTTGCACGTGTTTGTGCATGCTCACCGGCATAAATCATCACCGTGTAATTATAATCCATACTATAATTCAGTACGTCAGCAGTCAGACAATAAACACCCGCCGGCAAATTGGCAAGAATCTGTGATATTTTCAGCACTTGGTTAGAACCCCACCTGTAACGAAACCAATAAGTCTGTTCACCACGTTCATCGGCATTCAGCGTAAAGCCTCCAAATGAATTTGATGCTAAGTCTGTCGACTTAAGGACAGACATGTCATTCGCGTTCTGATTAGTTAAATTTACAGTCCATCCATTCGGAGCATAAATTGCACGGTCGGAAGACGGATTTGATTGCACCGTATACTCCCCTTCGAAATCTGCATTCGTAAGATACTCAGACGTGACATCAGTCTGCCCCCACGAAACGATGGCGCACAGGAACGCCATACATGTAATTAATCGTCTTTTCATTATATTATCAGGTTAATATTCAAATATGATTTTATTATCACCGCGACACGGAGTCTTAGTAATCGAAAGACACCTGTTTCACTTCCACAACGCCTACACCTTCCTTGACCAGCACAAGAAACGCCGCTCCTTTATGCTTTCCGGGAGCTGCCACGGAATAATCCTTGATTCCTGCATACGTATTTTCACCATATTCATGCACATGACCGGAGAAATGTACGGGATTCTTCGTACGGTTGATGATGGAAGCCAACTTCGCTTTCTTTTGGTCTGCCGTAGTATAAGCTGTTGTATTCGAAGGCTCGATATAACGCCCTACATCGTTTTGGTCCAACCACCAACGGTCACAACCGGAACCGTACAAGAAAGGATAATGCTGCATCCAAATAGATGGTTGCGCCGCCACATCTCCGGTCACAAACGCATCAAGCGCGTCTATCACACCATCGGGAGCGTAATATACTGCAGATTTTGTGAGGCTTGGGTTGGTATAAGGTTTTTGAAACCAATATGTCTGTCCCAAATAAAAACGCACACCATGGAACTCAAACGTAAAAGGGTTTGCCTGTACATGACCTGTACCGTCATTAATTGTCTTCACCTCACCGATTCCATTGCTCGTAGCCGTACTCCATTGGTCCGATACAATTTTCAAGGCAAGGTTATTAGAATTCATGCCGCCCCAACTAATAGAAGTTCCCATTCCATACGTCAAACCAGCACCACCATTATCCCCCGTCCAATAATCAGGCACGAGGTCATGGTTGCCCACAATCGTAATAAAAGGAATTCCCTCATCATTCAAACCTTTAAAAGCATTCTTAAAGTTATCGCCGCTCTTTTCATTGTCACCATCCATATCTCCCAGACAGAACACAATGTCGGCCGTCGGGACGTACGTCGGAATAGCATCAAACGTAAACCGGGCTTTTCCATCTTTTCCCATATTCACCACGTTCGTGATATACTTCTGCATATTGGCCACGGTGGTTGCATCATGTCCTTCATGCTCTATATGGGGGTCGCTGAAAATAACAGCCGTGAAATACTCCCCTTCAGTGAAACGGAAAGAATATGCCTTACCGTTATACACAAAAGTCTCTATTTCCCCATCGGTAATCCATGTGGTGGAAGGGTTTGGGGAGATGCTCGACAAAGGAACAGAAACCCCGTCTACCGTGGCTGACATACCCAAATTCGCAAAATCATGAAGGTCCGTACCCGAAGGCAATTTCAACAAAACACTTCCGTCTGAAAGCGTGGACGTTGTAGGAGTCCCCGTAATTCCGGTAAAAGAAAACTCCATTTGGGCGCATATCCACCCTGTGGAACATAACACACCCACCAAAAAGCTAAGAATCTTTTTTCTCATGGTATTCATAAATATTAGATTAGTAATTTATCAGTCAACATCATAGTAAGGCTTTCAGCCCCTCTCTTATGAAGAGAGGAGCTAAAACTTCGCAAATAAACATAAAAAACAATAAATGGCCAAATTCCATACAATAAAAATCCAATTCATCACACAAAAAAGTTTCTTTTTATACCCTTTCTTGTAACAAACGTATAGTTAATTTGTTTATATCAAATGCGTTAGCTTTTAGCTCCTCTCTTCATAAGAGAGGAACTGAAAAAGGACGAACAATTTTACACACAAAGCCTCCGGCCATGTTCATCCTGTCTCTATACAAGGAGTTTTCTCAAAAAATCCTTCATGGATTCAGACTATTTGAATATCAACAACTTACAACACGCCCATCATTCAGTTTCCTTTCAAAAATGGAGACCTGTGAAGAACCGATTCCTCACAGGTGAAGAATGAAATGCACACAGGTGAAGACCCGATTCTTCACAGGTCTCCATTTCAAGTTTGTCTTTACTCCCTCCGATTGCCGAAAACATCCCATTCCACCAAAAAGAAGCTGAAGGATGTAACGCACCTAAACAACTGACATTCAAATAGTCTGAACCCATGAAGGCTTTTTTTTGAAAAACTCCCTGTAATGCGCGCGTACGCGCGCGAACTCCCCTTATCCATCCATAGGAGCACAAAAAGACGCCCTGAAAAACCGACAACGCAGGAATCCCACCGTCATCTGGCGAGTTAAGGTACATACAAACACAGGCTCATCCTTAACCCGCACCATAAGTTTTTCAGGGCGCAAATATTATCCGAGCACGGCAAGCGCAGCCTCATAATCCGGTTCTTCCGTAATCTCCGGCACAAGCTGTTCATATACGACACGCTGCTCCTCGTCCAGCACGATGACCGCACGTGCCGCCAGTCCTTTCAACGGTCCGTCGGCCAATATCAATCCGTAACCGGCGGCAAAATCCGTGCTACGGAAGAGCGACAAGGGCTTTACATCAGCTATACCTTCCACGGTGCAGAAACGCCCCTGTGCAAAAGGCAAGTCCATGGAAACAGCCAGCACCGTCACATTATCCAGCCCGGCAGCCTTTGCATTGAACTTACGGACAGAGGTGGCGCACACCCCCGTATCCAGACTCGGAAAGATATTCAGCAACACGCGCCGCCCTTTCAGACTGCGCAAAGACACTTCGCTCAAATCACCGGCCACTGCCGTAAAATCCGGCGCCACGGCATTCCGCTCCGGCATCACTCCACCGGTATGTACTTCCATCCCCTTAAAAGTCAAGGTTTCAAACTTCTTCATATTGTTCCTCATTTATCAGTCCTGCACGAAGCGATATGCCCCGCCAGACAACCCAAAGGGTTATGAAGCAAATATACGCAAAGAATCAGCCACACCATGCACAAGGCTGTTAATAATCCTTTCCGTATGCACTCTTTAACACTCCCGCCTTCCCCCTTGCCGTCCGAAACTGTGAAATACCTTTGCCGTTCTTCGCAGAGATAAAAAATAATTATGTAACTTTGCAACTTGTTATAGGATAAGGAAACAAACATAAACATCATTCTAATATGGAATTAGCAAGCAAATACAATCCGGCCGACGTAGAAGGCAAATGGTACCGGTATTGGCTCGACAACAAACTTTTCAGTTCTAAACCCGACGGACGCGAACCTTACACAGTGGTGATTCCACCACCTAACGTGACCGGTGTGCTCCACATGGGACATGTGCTCAACGAAACCATCCAGGACATCCTGGTGCGCCGCGCACGCATGGACGGAAAGAATGCTTGCTGGGTGCCCGGCACCGACCACGCCAGCATCGCCACCGAAGCCAAGGTGGTCAACCGTCTGGCGGAAAAAGGTATCAAGAAAACAGACCTTACCCGCGAAGAGTTCCTGAAACATGCCTGGGAATGGACCGACGAACACGGAGGCATCATCCTGAAACAGCTCCGCACATTGGGTTGCAGCTGCGACTGGGACCGCACCGCATTCACCATGGACGAAAAACGCAGCAGGAGCGTCATCAAGGTGTTCTGCGACTTGTACAACAAAGGACTAATCTACCGCGGCGTCCGTATGGTAAACTGGGACCCTAAAGCCCTGACTGCGCTGTCGGACGAAGAAGTGATTTACAAAGAGGAACACAGCAAGCTGTATTATCTGCGCTATAAAGTGGCCGATGAAAACGGACAGCCCGACGCAAGCGGAAAATATGCGATTGTGGCCACCACACGCCCCGAAACCATCATGGGCGACACGGCCATGTGCATCAATCCCAACGACCCGAAAAACGCATGGCTGAAAGGCAAGAAAGTCATCGTGCCGCTGGTAAACCGTTGCATTCCGGTTATCGAAGACGATTATGTAGACGTTGAATTCGGTACGGGATGTCTGAAGGTTACTCCGGCCCACGACGTCAACGACTATATGCTGGGCGAGAAATACGGCCTTCAGAGCATTGACATCTTCAACGACAACGGTACCCTGAGCGAAGCCGCCAGCATGTATGTCGGCATGGACCGCTTCGACGTACGCAAGCAGATTACCATCGATCTGGAGAAAGCCGGATTGCTGGAGAAAGTCGAGGACTATAATAATAAGGTGGGATGCTCGGAACGTACCAACGTCCCCATCGAACCGAAACTTTCCATGCAATGGTTCCTGAAGATGGAACATCTGGCACAGATAGCCCTGAAACCGGTGATGGACGATGAAATCAAATTCTATCCCGCCAAATACAAGAACACTTACCGGCACTGGATGGAGAACATCAAGGACTGGTGCATAAGCCGCCAGTTGTGGTGGGGACACCGCATCCCGGCATATTACCTTCCGGAAGGAGGCTACGTAGTGGCCGAAACTGCGGAAGAGGCTCTTGAACTGGCCCAAAAGAAGACAGGCAACAGCCATCTTACCCTTGCCGACCTGCGGCAGGACGAGGATGCGCTCGACACTTGGTTCTCCAGCTGGCTATGGCCCATCTCGCTGTTCGACGGCATCAACAACCCCGGCAACGAAGAACTCAACTATTATTACCCCACAGCCGACCTCGTGACCGGTCCGGACATCATCTTTTTCTGGGTGGCACGCATGATTATGGCCGGATACGAATACGAAGGGAAGATGCCGTTCAGAAACGTGTACTTCACCGGAATCGTACGCGACAAACTCGGCCGCAAGATGAGCAAGTCGCTCGGCAACAGTCCCGACCCGCTGGACCTGATTGAACGCTACGGTGCCGACGGCGTGCGTATGGGCATGATGCTCTCCGCACCGGCCGGCAACGACATCCTGTTCGATGACGCGTTGTGCGAACAGGGACGCAACTTCAACAACAAGATATGGAATGCGTTCCGCCTCGTGAAAGGCTGGCAGACCGCCGACATCGAACAGCCCGAAAGTGCCGCTATTGCCACCCGCTGGTTCGACGCCATGCTGAAAACCACTGCAGCGGAAGTGGCCGACCTCTTCGGCAAGTACCGCCTGAGCGAAGCCTTGATGGCCGTATACAAACTGTTCTGGGACGAGTTCTCAAGTTGGTATCTCGAAATGATTAAGCCGGCCTACGGACAACCCATCGACCGGAAAACCTACGAACAGACCCTGGCATTCTTCGACACACTGCTGAAATTGCTGCATCCTTTCATGCCGTTCATTACCGAAGAGTTGTGGCAGCACATCTACGACCGCCTGCCAGGCGAAAGCATCATGATTTCTCCCCTGCATACGGCCGCACCTACAGCCGGGGACGCCGAACTGATAGCCCATATCAACGATGTAAAAGACGTGGTGGCCGGCATCCGTACGGTGCGCAACCAAAAGAACATCGCTCCGAAAGAACCGCTCGGCCTTGAGGTTGTCGGCGCAAATCCCGTAGAGGCGTTCGACAGCGTCATCAAGAAGATGGCCAACCTGAATGCCATCAATACCGTAGCACAAAAGAGCGAGGGCACGGCTTCATTCTTAGTGGGGACGACCGAATACGCCGTTCCGTTGGGCAATCTGATAGACGTTGAGGCCGAGATTGCCAAGCAGGAGGCTGAGTTGAAACACTTGGAAGGTTTCCTTATCGGTGTACAGAAAAAACTGTCCAACGAACGTTTCGTTGCCAACGCACCTGCCGCCGTGGTAGAGATGGAACGCAAGAAACAGGCTGATGCCGAAAGCAAGATAGCCGCCTTGAAAAAAAGCCTGGCCAAGTTGAAGAAGTAACCCCGCACGTTGCAGGGCTTCCGCCCAAGCGGAAAATACACTTAAAGCAATCCGGTCTCCTCACCGCAGAAGAGACCGGATTACTTTATTCAATTACTCGATGTCGTCCTTGATTTTACCATAGGAATCTTTTCCGAAATACTTTCCCCACACCGGATGATCGAGGTACTTTTGCTTGCATCCCTTCGGCACGTGAAGGCAAGTTCCTTTATCCATAACAATTTGTTTCTCTCCAATCTCCGGTACTTCTGTACAAGATACATAAATGTGTAGTATTCTTTTCTCAGAAAACATTATCGTCGGTAAAGACAATTCACCGAAACTCTTTACCGAAGCCGGAATATACACATGACTTGTCATCACATGAGCAAAGGCTGCATCTTCGATCTGTTCCACGCCTTCGGGAATTCTCACCTCATCTCTTGAACCACCGCAAAGAAGCAATGTTTTCTTGTCCTTATCAAAGAGCATGCCGTCCGAAGAAGAGTAAACGTCGCTTCCCGCCTCCACTTCTATATTCCGTAACATGCAATCAAAATTATTATTCAGCATATAAGACTTTATATCATCAACTTGAGGGGTATTAGCACGTTTCGTCAAGACTCTGACCCATTCGCGATACTGTTCCTCTTTCGCTTTGTCTTCATCCAAATTCAACATAAAAAACTTAAATTCCCCAACCCCTGCAGGTATAAATAAACGATCAAGCTTGTTACAATCAAAAAAGCAATAGTCGCCGATGTGAGTTACACTACCAGGAAATTCCAAGTTCCGCAACTCCTTACAGTGATAGAAAGCAAAACTACCCACCGACGTCAGATTCTGAGGAAACTCCACAGCTTGCAAAAAAGTACAACTCTCAAAGGCATTGTTTCCGATGACCTTCAGAGATGAAGGCAACTTCAACTTCTTCATTGCCATACATCCTGCAAAAGTACAGTCTTCTATACGCTCCACACCTTCGGGAACATTTACGGTCGTCAACATCTTACAGCAGTAGAACGCATTACGTCCGATTCTCCTTACGGAAAGAGGCAACTGAACCGTTACAAGATTTCTACAATCCGAGAACGCGAAGTCGAAGACTTCCGTTACGGTTTCAGGTATGGTTACCGATTTCTTCGCAAGATTCGATGGACATACAACCAAGTGCGTCTTCTCCTTATTATATATAATACCGTCTACACTCGTATAAGAAGAATTGTCAGAAGACAAGTCTATCTTGGACAAAGCAACGCAACCTGCAAAAGCGCGCTCGCCAATGCGCTTCACATCCTTATGTATTTTAACGGATGACAACTTGTTACAACAGAAGAATGCAGCCTGTCCTATTTCAGCGACATCAGATGGCACTTCATAGTCTGTATGAATAGCCGACAAAACTTTCGGAAGAGTTATCAGACAAGACCGCGACTTGTCTATCAGTTCACCACAACTTCCCACCGTAAAACACTCATTACTTTCGTCCACCGTAAAAGCCTTTAAACCAGGACAGAAAACAAAGGCTGTCTCACTGATTTCCTTTACTCCGGCAGTTACCTTAAATTCTTTCAACTGTTCACAATTGCAAAATGCGCTGTCGCCAATGGCTTCCACACCGGCACCCATTATGACCTTACTCAATGAAGTACAACCGGAAAAAGCATTTTTGCCAACTGATTTCACAAACTTGCCGATGGCAACCACATAGACTCTATCTGAAAGCCCGTTCCACCGCTCATCATCGGGCGCGAAATCCTGCATCTCGCCTTCACTGCCAATCAGCAGCAACCCTTTCGACTGGTCCAGCTCCCACTTCACTGTGGAACCGTTCTTACCACATGTTCCACTCACTGTCTGTGCATTCAACGCAAGTTGGCATCCACACAAAAACATTACACACCATGCTAAAAATCTACTCATTTTTTTCTTCTTTTTTATCCCCTTAAATTAAACAAAAGGTTGATTATCTCAGCCTGACCTGTCCTATTTCGCACGGAACAGGTTTTAGATTAAAAAATGTACGGCTTTTTTCAAATACAACAAACATTTTATCCCTCAAAAAAAGCTGGAAGGCAATCCCCCAATCACCTGATGTCGTCCTTGATTTCACCGTTATCGCCTCCGAAAAGTTTTCCCCACACCGGATGGTCAAGATACTTCTGCTTGCAACCTTTCGGCACATGAAGCACAGGACCAATGCTTTTCTCAGCTGTCGCACCATATCCCTTATAAATCCTGGTTTCGGCAACCGTTAATTTAGCATAAGTCTGACATCCATCCAATTCTGGCACCTCAGGGCAAGGCAAATAAAGATGTAACCGTTCTTTCGCCATCGAAATCGTCGGAAGAGAATTCATATCGAATTTCTTGACCGTAGCCGGAAAATATATCTTAGAGGCTGCCAACGACATGAAAGCCGACCCGGCTATCGTTTCGACAGTTTCAGGAATCCTCACCTGCCCCCTTGTTCCGCCACAAAACAAAAGTTTTGTTTTCTTTTTGTCAAAAAGCATACCGTCCGAAACAGAAAACATCGGATTTTCTTCATCTACTTCTATTCTTCTCAAATCCAGGCTTTGGTCAAACCAGGATATGTTATAACGCGTAAGACCTCCCGGCAGTTTCACACGATTCAAATCCCTGCAATAAGCAAAGGCCATGCCGCCCATTGAGGTCAGTTGCCGTGGCAAATCCACTTCCCTCAAAGCCTGGCAATCCAGAAAAGCACGGTCACCGATAGACCTCACCGAAGGCGCAAACGTCAGATTCTTCAATGCACGGCAACGGACAAAAGCATACTTGCCAATCTGTTCAAGTTTCTCTCCGGACATACAGACGGATTTTAGCGAAATACAATCCATGAAAGCGCTCTCTCCTATAGATTCCAGCGATGCCGGCAAAGTCTGGCTCGACAATTCCTTACAGGCCGTGAACGCAAATCCTTCTATACATTCCAATCCTTCAGACAAACTTACCGTTTTGAGTTTTCCACAACCATAGAAAGCACCGTAACCGATTTTCTTTACCGAAGACGGCAAATTCACCGCCGTAAGATTCCGACATTTAACAAATGCGTAATCACCTATTTCCGTCACCGTGGGCGGAACTGCGACCGTCTTTCCAATAAAAGCGGACGGACAGGAAATCAGACGTGTTTTTTCTTTATCATACAGTATGCCATCTTCCTCCGAATAGTAAGGATTGGACACAGACACAGCAATGTCTGTCAAGGCATTGCATTGAATGAACGCACCTGCGCCAATATGTTTCACGTTCTTGTGTATCCCAACAATTCTCATCTTGTAGCAGCAATAGAAAGCCGCACGTCCAATTTCCGTCACATCGGCCGGGACATCATATACGGGATGAGCAAACGAAGCCACAACCGGAAAAGTTATCAGGCGGGCACACGACTTGTCAATCAGTTCGCCGCAGGCACCCACCTTAAAATGCTCATTTGCACTGTCCACCGTGATGTCTTTCAACTTGAGACAACGCATGAAGGCCGTCTCACCGATTTCCCGGACTCCGGCGGCGACTTTAAAATCCTCCAGTTTGCCACAGTTACAGAACGCGCTGTCACCGATAGTTTCCACGCTACTGCCCATCTGCACATTAGTCAAAGATTGGCATTCCGCAAAGGCATTATCCCCAATCGAAGTTATCCCCTCCCCGACAGCCACCGTAGAGATTCTATCCTTCATTCCCTTCCACCGCTCATCATCGGGAGCGAAATCCTGCATCTCGCCTTTGCCTTCCAGCAGCAGCAATCCTTTCGACTGGTCCAGCTCCCATCTCACCGTAGAACCGTTCTTTCCGCATTTTCCACTTATCGTCTGGGCATACAGCGCAAATTGGCAACTTCCCAAAAACATCACACACCATGCTAAAAATCTACTCATTCCTCTTCATTTGATTTGTCCCCTTAAATTAAACAAAAGTCGATTCATCCCGTATTTCACATCCGAACCAGATGGAGTCAGTTTTACAGGACAAATATACTAAATTCTTAAAAACAAAACAAACATTTTATCCCTCAAAAAGTTGGAAGACAATTTTCTTTTCATTACCTTTCACGCAACTAAAAAACACTTGTTAACAAAAAACATCATTACTATGGAACGTCTGTTATTCTGGATGGTACCCGTATCATCCCTGCTGGCGCTTCTGCTGGCGTGGTATTTCTACCGACAGATGATGAGAGAAAGCGAAGGCACTCCCGTCATGCAAAAAATCGCTTCACATGTACGCCAAGGCGCCATGTCGTACCTGAAACAACAGTATAAGGTGGTGGGCATCGTATTCCTGACACTGGTCGTGCTGTTCTCCGTCATGGCATACGGGTTCAACCTACAAAACTCGTGGGTGCCCGTGGCATTCCTCACCGGAGGATTCTTCTCCGGACTATCGGGATTCTTAGGCATGAAAACTGCCACTTACGCCTCGGCACGCACCGCCAACGCTGCACGCGACTCGCTGAACAAGGGACTGCGTGTGGCCTTCCGCAGCGGTGCCGTCATGGGACTGGTGGTTGTAGGCCTCGGCCTGCTCGACATCTCTTTCTGGTACATCCTGCTCGACCACTTCGTGCCGACAGACATTGCATCGCCCACAGCCAAGCTGTGCATGATTACCACCACCATGCTCACATTCGGCATGGGCGCCAGCACACAGGCGCTGTTCGCCCGCGTAGGCGGCGGAATCTATACCAAAGCTGCCGATGTGGGCGCAGACCTTGTAGGCAAGGTTGAAGCCGGAATCCCGGAAGACGACCCGCGCAACCCTGCCACCATCGCCGACAACGTGGGCGACAACGTTGGCGACGTAGCCGGCATGGGTGCCGACCTGTATGAATCCTACTGCGGCTCCATCCTCGCCACTTCGGCACTCGGTGCTGCCGCATTCATCGGTAGCGGCGACGTGGACATGCAGTTCAAGGCCGTCATAGCTCCCATGCTGATTGCCGCCGTGGGCATCGTGCTTTCCATCATCGGCATCTTCTCCGTACGCACAAAAGAGGATGCCACCATGAAAGACCTTTTGGGGTCGCTTTCCGTAGGCACGAACCTCAGTTCCGCACTCATCGTCATAGCCACCTTCCTTATCCTGTGGACCTTGCAACTGGAAAACGGGCTGAACATCTCGTTCGCCGTAGTCACCGGCCTGGTGGTGGGCATCGTCATCGGCCGCTCTACGGAATACTACACCTCGCAGTCCTACCGCCCGACACAGAGACTGGCCGAAAGCGGTAAGACCGGCCCTGCCACGGTCATCATCTCCGGCGTCGGACTGGGCATGGTGTCCACCACCGTTCCTGTGCTCGCCGTAGTGGCCGGCATCATCCTTTCCTATTGGCTGGCCGCAGGTTTCGACTTCGCCAACGTGGGCATGGGACTGTACGGTATCGGCATTGCAGCCGTAGGCATGCTGTCTACCTTAGGCATCACATTAGCTACCGATGCTTACGGACCGATAGCCGACAATGCCGGCGGAAACGCTGAAATGAGCGGACTGGGCAAGGAAGTGCGCAGGCGTACGGATGCGCTGGATTCTCTCGGCAACACCACGGCGGCCACCGGCAAAGGCTTTGCCATAGGGTCGGCCGCACTGACGGGACTGGCATTGCTGGCTTCCTACATCGAGGAAATACGCATCGGCCTGACCCGCCTCGGCGAAACGGTGCTGCACATGCCGGGCGGCGACGAAGTGACCCTGCACGACGCTTCGTTCACCGACTTCATGACTTATTACGATGTGACGCTGATGAACCCCAAAGTGCTCTCCGGCATGTTCATCGGCAGCATGATGGCCTTCCTGTTCTGCGGTCTGACCATGAACGCCGTGGGACGCGCAGCCGCACACATGGTAGAGGAAGTGCGCCGTCAGTTCCGCGAAATCAAGGGCATCCTCACCGGTGAGGCCGAACCCGACTACGCACGTTGCGTGCAGATTTCCACGAAAGGCGCACAGCGCGAAATGATATTCCCGTCGCTGTTAGCCATCGTCGCACCGGTTCTCACGGGTCTGGTGTTCGGCGTATCGGGCGTCATCGGCCTGCTTGTGGGCGGCTTGTCGGCCGGTTTCGTACTGGCCATCTTCATGGCCAACTCCGGCGGAGCGTGGGACAACGCCAAGAAATACATTGAGGAGGACCACTTCGGCGGCAAAGGCAGCGAAGTGCACCGGGCCACAGTCGTGGGCGACACCGTGGGCGACCCGTTCAAGGACACGTCCGGTCCGAGCCTGAACATCCTCATCAAACTCATGTCCATGGTGGCCATCGTCATGGCCGGCCTTACGGTTTCCTGGAGTCTCTTCTGATAAGAGAATGGCACACAGAGGACACGAGATGCGACAGATGACCACAGATTTTTTCTTTTTTCTATGCAGATGACTGCATAGAACGCTGACACAAATTGTTCTTTTCATCATTATGAAAATAAACTTATTTGAGTAAATCTGCTCAATCCTGCATGCCAAGTCCAACACCGTATGGTAAAGAAAAATCTGTGGTCATCTGTCGCATCTCGTGTCCTCTGTGTGCCATGTCCAACTCATCGGTTGCGGAAACACTTAATCATTGCGAACTCTCCGCTTAAATGTTTCTGAAGAAAAGCCGAAGCGTTGACGCTCCCAACAAGGCAAAATAATTTGGCTTTTCCAAGAAATAATGGTAGATTTGCAGAAACAAGAAAGGTCACCATGGAAGAAAGGTATATCAACCCGCATACGGACTTCGGTTTCAAACGCCTGTTCGGCTCCGAGTTCAACAAGGAACTGCTCGTCAGTTTCCTCAACGCGCTGTTTGCAGGAAAGAAGGAAATCAGGGACGTGACCTACATGAACTCCGAACAGCTTGGGGAACGCATAGAATCGCGCCGCGCCATATTCGACGTGTATTGCGAGACCACTGACGGGGAAAAGTTCATCGTGGAAATGCAGAACGTCTACCAGGAGTTCTTCAAAGACCGGACGATATACTATTCCACTTTCCCCATCCGTGAGCAGGCGAAGAAGGGGGAATGGGACTTCCACCTGAACGGTGTCTATACCGTGGGACTTTTGAACTTCATCTTTGAGGACAAGGGCGAGAGCGCAAGCCGTATGCAGCACGAAGTCAAACTCATGAATGTGGACACAAAGGAAGTATTCTACGACAAGCTCACCTACATTTATGTGGAAATCCCCAAGTTCGACAAGACCGAGGAGGAACTGGTGACGATGTACGACAAGTGGATGTATGTGCTGAAGAACCTGTCGCGTTTGATGGAACGTCCTGCGGCTTTGCAGGAGCGCGTCTTCACCCGGTTGTTCGAGCAGGCGGAGATAGCCAAGTTCAATGCCATCGACCTGAAAGCATACGAGAACAGCATGAACGCCTATCGCGACATCGTGAATGCCATCAATACGGCAAGGAAAGACAGTTTTTCGGAAGGCAAAGCGGAAGGCCGAGAAGAAGGCAGAGCGGAAGGCCGAGAAGAAGGAATGGCGAAACGGAATATCGAGATAGCCAAAACTATGCTGGACAACGGCGAGGCCATAGACAAGATAATCCTTTATACAGGTCTGTCGGAAGAGGATATAAAACAACTGAGATAGGTTTACAGTCTACCGAAGCCAAATGTCCCCGATGGCACGCAGATAAAGCGGATTGAGCGGATGAGCGCGGATTCTTTTCTTTTTTATCTAAAGATCAATCCCACTCATCCGCTTTCTATACAACCAATAGAAAGGGAAATAAACAATCCGCGTAAATCCGCTCAATCCGTGTCATCCGCGGGCCATGTCCAACTCATCGGCTGCGGAAACGCTCCACGAAATAGATGCCGCCCACAATCATGACGGCACCCAGCAAGGCCAACGGAGTGACCCGCTCACCCAATACCAGATGGGAGGCAACGAGGGTCACCGCCGGGTTCAGGTAGATGTAATTGGTGGAACGCACCACACCGAGCCGCCCTAACACCACATTCCAGCCGAAGTAACACAGGAACGAGGCCACCACTCCCAGAAATATCAGATTGCCCCACACGGCAGGCTGCATGTAAACCTGCAGGGATGTCTGCAAAGGATGCCAAAGAAACAGGGGCAGGATGGTAAGCAAACCGTAAAAGAATATCTTGCGAGTGACGAACAGCATCGGGTAGCGGCCGCCGAGCATGCGCATGCACAACGAATACAAGGCCCATGTGACGGCTGCGGCCAACGCCAACAAATCGCCGCGCAGCGAGAGTTTCAGCACAAAATGCCCGTTGAGCACCACTAACGCCATGCCGGCAAGGGCGGCAAGGGAAAAAAGGAACTGCTTGAGGTTCACCCGTTCGTCACGGTAAAAAAGGCCGAGCAAAAGGGAGGTCAGCATGGGCGTGCTGCACACCAACAACGACACATTGGAACAATAGGAATATTGCAAGGCCACGTTCTCGGTCAGGAAATACAGCGAACCTCCCGTGATGCCCGCCGCCAGCAAAAGGGCCTCGTCACGCAAGTTGCCCGCCCACAGTCGCTTGCACGAAAAGGGCAGGATGCACAAATAAGCTATCAGAAAGCGGGCAAAGAAAATATCTCCCGGATTCAAACCGGCCTGTATCAACACTTTCGTAGACACGAACGTGGTTCCCCATATCGCCACTATCAGGAAAGCCAGCCAATGAACGGCATGATTCCGCATCATACACATACTTGATTACTCCGTCCGGAGAGACGGAACAGTCTTATTCCTCCAACAGTTTTTTCAGGAACTCATCAAGGTCTTCATCCAGTCCCTTCAGCAATTCGCCGTCGAGTATCACCGTATCCTCGTCCACCAGATACAAGTCGGTCACCGTCTCCTTATCCTCATCCACCAGTACGAAAGAATAAGGTTTCAGTATCGGAAGCCCTTCAAACTGTTCTTTCAGGTTCTGGATGCACTGGCGCAGGACAGGCACCGCCTCATCATAGAAATTCTCGTCTTTGTTGTCTATCCACTGCTCCACCACACAGCGCGTCAGTTCCTCGTCGTCATCATTGAACACCAACAGTTCGCCCGATTCTGGTTTCACCTGGAGATGGATGTCGGTCAGGAGCATATCTTCGCCTCCGTGCGGATATTTGGCAATGATTTTCTTGAGCGCACGCTCGATTTGCTGGATGGTTTGGGATGTGGCTTTCATTGTTTCTGTCCTTTTTAAGTCTTATTCAAACTCAAAAGTACAAAAAAAAGCGGAACGGTGGTACGCTTTAATTGAAAAAATGCGCCAGTCCGCCGTAAAAAGCCGACCCAATATTTCACAAGCGTTCATAAACTATAAATAAAACTTTTATTTTCAAGAATAGAAGTTTTGGTTTTGAAAATAAAACTTTTGGTTTTAAAAATAAAAGTTTTATTTATACTTTATGTCAGGTGCAAAACATCGGCAAAACGGGCATACCGAAGGAATGCGAAAGCAGGAGGTAATACGCCGCTTGTGATTGGCGTGTACCTCCTGCTTGACGGGTTTGGATTACAATAGATTATGCGATGTATTTCCGCTTGTGAAGCGCAAACTAAAGTTTACCAGTTTTTATTCATCTTCAAATGCTTTTACGCCACGGATAAGGGCCGAAGACGCAACACCAAGATGTCCTCCTCTGTAATTATATAAGTAGATGCTAAAATTTTGATCTGCATTGTAAGATGTCTTGGTCATATAGTCATATCCATTCTCTGAAAATGGTTCTCCTCCAAATTTGGTCAAAGACTTGTTGATATCATAATACTTCATGCTTATGACATGTGCTTGTGCATCGTCTGGCAGGATATTCGAATATAGGCTCATAGCAGCATCCTTGGTCACCGTACCCGATTGTGCATCATGCAGACTGATAATAAACTTTTGATTGCCAACCACGACTGCAACTCCTTCCACCTCATCGTACTGCGTTAAATCTTCGTTTGGGTCTGTCAGGAAATACCTGATACCGTCTTTCTTTACGGCTAAAGTCAGGTCACGGGGGTCATTCCATATTATGGGATTGTTATCAATCGCTTTTACGCCCCGAATAAGCCCCAAAGACGTATGAGCAAGATCTCCTCCTGTGTAAGAATACAAATAAATAACATAATTTTCATTTGCATTGTAAGATGTCTTGGTCATACAAGACCAACCATCCATCGGGATTACTTTCCATCCAAGACTTGTTAAAGCATTGTTTATATCTGAATATCGTGCGCTGATAACCGTGGCCTGGTCTTTATCAGGAAGTTTGTCTGAGTAATATTGCATGGCATATTCTTTATAAATATTATATGATTGAAGAAGGTTGGGTGAAATAATGAAGTTGCCTAAATTAGACAGGACTGTCAGCCCTTCTACCGTTGCGTTCTTGAGGTTCGCGTTTTTATACTGTTCCGGTGTGAGGTAATAGCGTGCGCCATCTTTCCATATTGCCACGCTGAGGTCTGCCGGGACTTTGGAATAGACGGTGGGTTCATTACCGCCGGGTTCATCAGAACCGCCCACCGCCTGATACAGCGTGTTGATAAAATCCTTTGCGTTGTTCTGTACCTTAATGAAGTCATCTGCCAGCGAGCTGGAACAGTCGAGCACCAGCATAATGGCGGCAGAGCTACGCTCCGTGACAATCTCCGAGTCCTCGGTCTTGTCAAACTCCGAATTTATCTGCCATGAGGAATTGGAGGCAATAAAAGTCCATTCGTCCGTGAATTCGCTCTTGACAAGCACGTTGTTGTCGGTGTGCACTCCCTCGAAAGCAAAGTTCACGAAGATTCCATCCACAGTACCCTTGATGGTCGCACCGGAGGTGGAAGTCAGGCCCACATACTTCACATTTTCCAACAAACGTTCTTTCAGGTTGAACGTGCCCTCAATATAAAGCGTGGACTTGTCGGCGGAATTGACATTGTCGAATGTGAACCGGATAACGCTCCCGTTAGATATGCCTGGCATTTTCAGATTGATGCTCTGCACATAGTTGCTTTGCGAAAGCATCTCGGCAATTTCCTTGAACTTGGCGGTCACTTCCGCCATACTGGTCACCCCCATGGCATTTTCGGGTGAGGACGCAAGTTTGGAAAGGTTGTTGCTGAACATATCAATGTCGCTCACGTCCTTTCCGCGTACACCGATAGAGAAGGCGGTAATGGGCTTTCCCGAAACGGTTTCGTTCTTGATTCTGCCGTTCAGTGCGTCCAGATAGGCCATGTCATTATCATACGGCACATCCATCATCATGGAACCTTGGTCGAGCCCGTCGGTAAAAGTGACCAAAGCAACCGAAGACACATCGGACGGAAGTTTTGCGGACTGCAACGAGTTGAGAGCCTGGTCTACGGAATAGTAGAGCAATGTGCCGTATTTTGTGGACAACCCGTCGATGAAGTTCCTGAATCCTCCGACAGAGCTTTCGGCAAGCCGCAGCGTGGGATAATTGTACAGGGCCTGGTTGAATCCGGTGATGCCGAGATAGATGCCGCTCTCCAGTGTCGTATCCGTGAGCGAGGCGCCTACCGATGCGGTATAACCGCTTTCCTTGCCGTCCACCACGGCCTTTATCCTATAATAGTTCGTGCCTTGAAGCGGCGCGTTGTCGGTGTAGGATGTGGTCTCCAACCCGGAGGCCAAAAGGGTGAAGTTGACATTGTCGGGTGAACGGAAGATGCTGTAAGTGGCATTCTCCACGGCGTTCCACACCACGGTTATCTTGTTGTCGGAAACAGATGCGGTCACGTCTTCCGGAGCCGACACCAAATCGTTGATTTCAATATAGTCTATGTCCGACGTGAGATACTCTTGCACAATCTCTCCGTTGCGGAATATCTGTATCTTCTTTTCTGTCTGTCCGAATGCAAGAACTCCGACAAGCGAGAGGATGCAGAAACTCAGGAATCTGTGGTATATCGATGTTTTCATGGTATTGTTATTTAATGATGAGTTTAAGGTTAAGTTTAGTTTCGCCGCAGGTTGCGGTCGCGATGTAGACGCCTGCGGACAGCGTGTGCAAATCAAGGTCTTCCCCCGGTTTCAGCCTTCCGGCCAGACGCTGCCTGCCGGTCAAATCGAATATGCCGACAGCGAAAGGCCCTTCCGAGGCAGCCTCTATGCAGATACACTTGTCCGCCCTGTGGAATACAAGCCGTGCGGTCTTTTCCACGGCATCCTCCGCTTCGTCGATTCCGGTCGGCACCGCATCCCGGAATGCAAGACGGTTGAAAAGCGAATAAGACAATTCGACGTCTTTTTCTCCCGGCACAGACGACCGTATCGTCATGCCGTTTTCTCCGAAATAGATTCGGTTGTGGGTAGAAAGGGACAGCCTGCATTCTTCCATTGAATGACCCGAAAACACAACACATGGCACCTCATCGGTTTCCGCATGGGCATTCAGGCCGCAAAGCAACAGACTCCCTATCACCGTCTGTTTGAGTAACTTTTGTTTCATATTTGTATAGGTTTTGGATATAAGTGCAATATTAGGGGATTTTTAAAAGGAGGCCAAACAGAATCAGGAATAAATACAAATGTGAACCATTATGGACCAATATGCGGGATACTTGAACCCAGCCCAAAAAGAACAAGGGTATGCAAAAATGAACTGTCCCCCAAAAGTCTGACACAGAACTTTTGGAGGACAATTGTCACCAAGAACGGTGATAAAGAAACTTATACAATATGGAACGGAGAAACTCAAATAAGAAAAAGCAAACCGAAAGTTGCGTATTTAAGCAACAACTATCGCGCACGCGCGCGTACCTTTATATATATGTAAATCCGGAGAAGCATATCCCTGATGGTCGGGATGCGCTTCTCCGGATTTTTATATGCAACGACGGTCTTGGGGATTACAACCCGCGGCCGTGGCAGTTCTTGAACTTCTTGCCGCTTCCGCAAGGACAGGGGTCGTTACGCCCCGGCAACTTGTCGGCAACGACAGGCTGCGACTTCGGCCGCTCGCGCGTATCACGCTGCGCCGCTGCCTGCTGGTTGGGGTCGGTCAGGTCCTCACGAGACTCTATATAACGCTCCTTGGGAGCACGTTCGGGAGCCGCCTCACGCACTTCTTCCGGTGCCTGAACCGGAATCTGACCGCGCATCAGCACACTGACGGTCTGGTTGTACATCTTGTTCACCATGTCATCGAAGAGTTTCGCGCTTTCCAGTTTGAAAATCAAGAGCGGGTCTTTCTGTTCGTAGCTGGCATTCTGCACCGAATGTTTCAGCTCGTCCAGCGCGCGCAGGTTTTCTTTCCAGGCCTCATCAATGGTGTGCAGCATAATCGCTTTCTCGAAAGCCGTCACCACGGAACGGGATTCCGTTTCGTAAGCCTCCTTGAGCGGTGTGGAAATCTGATAGATGCGGCGTCCGTCGGTAATGGGCACCATGATATTCTCGTACATCATGCCCTGGGTTTCGTACACCTGCTTGATGACCGGATTGGCCACACCGGCCAGCATGTCGGTCTTCTGCTTGAAACGTGCCATGGCTGCCTGGAAAGCCTTCTCGCAAAGGTCATCCCGCTTCATGCTCTGGAACTCGACTTCATTGAAAGGCACTTCCATGGCCATCGTTTCGATAAAGCCCTCCTTGCATCCGTAGTAATCGTTGTTCTCAATGATGTTCACGCAACGGTCCCAAATCATATTGGCAATGTCCATGCCCAGACGTTCGCCCAACAAGGCATGGCGGCGTTTCTCGTAAACCACCGTACGCTGCTTGTTCATCACGTCATCATATTCCAGCAAACGCTTGCGCACGCCGAAATGGTTTTCCTCCACCTTCTTCTGTGCCCGTTCGATGGACTTGTTCAACATGGAATGTTCGAGCATCTCACCGTCCTCGAAGTGGAAACGGTCCATCCAACGTGCCATTTTGTCACCGGCAAACAGACGCATCAGTTTGTCTTCGACCGACACGTAGAACACGGAAGACCCCGGGTCGCCCTGACGTCCCGCACGACCGCGCAACTGCCGGTCCACACGGCGGCTCTCATGACGCTCCGTACCGATGATGGCCAGACCGCCCGCCGCCTTCACTTCATCGCTCAACTTGATGTCGGTACCACGTCCGGCCATGTTGGTGGCGATGGTCACCGTACTGCTCTGACCGGCTTTCGCCACGATGTCGGCCTCCTGCTGGTGCAATTTGGCGTTCAACACATTGTGCGGTATCTTGCGCATCTGGAGCATCTTGCTCAGCATTTCGGAAATTTCCACCGAGGTGGTACCCACGAGCACCGGACGTCCGGCCTTCACGAGTTCCTCGATTTCGAGTATCACAGCCTTGTACTTCTCACGCTGTGTCTTATAGACGCGGTCGTTCATATCGATACGCGCCACCGGACGGTTCGTCGGGATTTCCACCACATCGAGTTTGTAGATGTCCCAGAACTCACCGGCTTCCGTAATGGCCGTACCGGTCATTCCGGACAGTTTATGGTACATACGGAAATAGTTCTGCAGGGTAATCGTAGCGAAAGTCTGCGTAGCCGCCTGCACCTTCACGTGCTCCTTGGCCTCGACAGCCTGATGCAAACCGTCGCTCCACCGGCGGCCGTCCATGATACGCCCCGTCTGCTCATCGACAATCTTCACCTCGCCGTCCACTATGACGTATTCATCATCCCTGTTGAACATGGTATAAGCCTTCAACAGCTGCTGCAAGGTGTGCATGCGTTCGCTCTTGACGGCATAGTCGGAAAAGAGTTGGTCTTTCTTCATCACCTTTTCCTCATCGGTCAGACGACTGTCGGCTTCCAGCTCCGACATGGCGGACGTGATGTCGGGCATCACGAACAGGTCGGGGTCGGACGTGGCCTGCGCCAGCCATGCAAAGCCCCGGTCTGTCAGGTCTACGCTGTTCTGTTTCTCTTCCACCACGAAATAAAGCGGCTCGACAGCTTCAGGCATACGCTTGTTGTTGTTCTCCATGTAGATTTCTTCCGTCTTCAACATGCCCGACTTGATGCCTTGCTCGGAAAGGAACTTGATGAGCGGCTTGTTTTTGGGAAGGGCCTTGTGGCTGCGGTACAGTTGCAGGAATCCGTGTTCCACCACATCCTTCTGGTCGGACGCGATGTCGCGCTTGGCTTCCGCCAGCAACTGGGTGGCCAGCTGACGCTGCACACCGACCAGTTTCTCCACCAGAGGCTGATATTGCTCATACATCTGGTCGTCGCCCTTGGGCACAGGACCGGAAATAATCAACGGTGTACGGGCATCGTCAATCAACACGGAGTCAACCTCGTCGACAATCGCATAATTGTGCGCACGCTGTACCAGGTCTTTCGGCTGCATGGCCATGTTGTCGCGCAGATAGTCGAAACCGAACTCGTTGTTCGTTCCAAAAGTAATGTCTGCCAGATAAGCCCTGCGGCGCGCTTCGCTGTTGGGCTGATGCTTGTCGATACAATCCACGCTCAGTCCGTGGAACATATAGAGCGGCCCCATCCATTCGGAGTCACGCTTGGCCAGATAATCGTTCACGGTCACCACATGCACACCGTTACCGGTCAGCGCGTTCAGGAATACCGGAAGGGTGGCCACCAAAGTCTTACCTTCACCGGTCGCCATCTCGGCAATCTTTCCCTGATGCAACACGATACCACCGAACAACTGCACATCGTAGTGAATCATGTTCCACACCGTATCGTTTCCACCTGCCGTCCAATGATTATGATAGATTGCACGGTCACCGTCAATCTCTACAAAGTCATGCTTTGCCGCGAGTTCACGGTCAAAATCCGTAGCCGTCACCTCCACCGTCTCGTTCTTGGCAAACCGTTCCGCAGTAGCCTTGACAATAGAAAAGACTACGGGCATGACCTCGTTCAACGCTACTTCATAACGTTCGAGAACCTCCTTTTCAAGTTTGTCGATTTGTGTAAAGAGAGACGAGCGGTCTTCAATGGGTGTCTCTTCCACTTTCTTGCGGAGCCCGACAATCTTCTCCTTGATTTCATCGGCAGAATGCTGCACGTAGTTCTTGATTTCCTGCGTTTTGGCACGCAAGGCGTCATTGCTCAACGCCTGAATCTCAGGATAAGCCTTCTTCACCGTCTCCACCAAAGGCTGAATCGCCTTCATATCTCTGGTCGACTTGTTACCGAAAAGCTTACTTAAAAACTTATTTATATCCATATATCTTGTTTTGTTTTTATCACACAACAGCCTTATGTACTTCAAAGTACAAAGGTATTAAAAAAAGTTGATGCAGAATAGAAAAATTCGGAAATACTCCGTCATCAGCGCACAGCCGACAAGGGAGCGGCCGAACAGGCATTGGGTGCCCTTATGCGCATGAAACGCGCCACGGTAGGTGCAATGCAGTCCACCAACACAGGTGTCTTGATGGTTTCGGGACGCACATTACATCCGAAAAAGAATACGGGAAAGCCGAAATAAGATACCCGTGTCATGGTCCGTTCCTGGGTATCGTTATTCACCACAGTCCACCCCGGCTGGGTTTCGATGAATATATCGCCCGAACGCATCTGGTTGAAACCGTTACGCAGACGATTGATGCCGGATACGCCGGACGACAAAGCCAGACGCTCGGACGTATACACGTCTTTCACGCCCGCCATCTGAATCAGGAATGCCTGAGAGCGTTCCAAGACCTCGCTCAGGTTAAGCTGTTTGTCCTCTATCAGTTTCTGGTTGAGAAACAGTTGCGAACCGAATTCCGTCTCTACGTACTTACCCTGACCGTAGACGGCCATCAGGTACATGTTCAGCAAAGAAGATGCACGGGTGACATTGAAAGTTCCTGAGGGAATGCGATATTTCGTCAGGTCTGCCATCTCGCCATCGGCATAACCTGTTGAGGTGACCACCAAAAGAAAATTTCCGGCACCGACCTTCTTCTCCAACGCGGCTATCAGTTCCGCCATCTTAAGGTCGAGACGCACGTATGTGTCCTGCAACTCGACCGGACATTCAGCCACCGGCCGATGCTCATACGTACCGGCATAATAGGTCACGGACAGGAAGTCCGTCACACGGTCCGCCCCTACGTCCGTATGGTTGAGACAATGGATAACGAAGCGGTTCACTTCATCGTTCACACAGGCACTTGTCTTGAAAGAACGGAACTTCCCGTCACCCGTAAAACCATGCTTGAAACTCTTGCTTTCCTGCGGTGAGATAAAGAAATTGAAGTTACCTACAACAGGACTGATTGGCTTCCATTCGATATCTGAAATACGATTTCCCAAGCGGGCCGAGACATCATACCGCAAGGCCCAGTCGGGATAGGCGCCGTAATACGACGTACTGCACCACTGCCCGGAAGCATCATCTATCCAAAAAGCACCGTCGGCGGCATGACCGGCCGACAATATGGCCGCATCGGCTTCCGGCGCCACACCATAAACCAACGCACGGCCTCCCGTGGCCACCTTCAGTTCATCCGTAATGGTAGACACATTCAGTGAGGCCGGAGAGAACCTGTCGGAAGTCAGCCATCCCTGGCATGACGTATCATCCACACAATAAGCGGGCCGCAAGGTCTTACGGTCCATCCATCGCTCACCCACAATTCCGTTGTCGTACGGCACGGTTCCGGTCATCACGCACGCTACGGCCGAAGCCCTGTCTATATGGGTAAAGGGATAAGACGCATCCATGTAGCTCCGCCCCTCACGCAGGATTTTGTTGAATCCGCCAGGACCGAACAAAGGAGAGAATGCCTCCATATAATCGGTACGGAACTGGTCTATCATCACATTCACCACGAGTTTGGGCACAGGACTGGCCGTCTGGGCTTCCAAATTGGCCCAAGTCAGTGCCACAATCAATGGCGTCAGGAAACGATAGCTTCTGTGAGGCATGGTATATTTAATCTTTTCTTTTTCTTTCTTTCAACAGGTAACTACAAGAACGTAGCCACAAAGTCAGTGCCAAAGGTACAACTACCACACAAAAATCCTGCGGTATCCAGACAGAAAAAAGTATAAAAAACATTAAAACGAGCATATTTACCTCATGATAATATGTTTTTTTCCCCTTCACGGCACAATATACGACCCTCGGCATGGCCAAAAGTGGCATCGGATTGAACACCCATATCTGCCAGTTGGACCCGACTGTAGGATGAATCGAAAAGAAGAAAAGAAACGTCACCACCAGACCCATACCCCCGACCAAGGTCATCAGCAAAGCATCAAGCCACCAGAAGCATTTCAGCCGACGGTATTCATCACATGTGAGTAAAAGCACCACGACAAACAATCCCCATGCACATAAGGCGGGCGACACTCCACTACCCGCGTCATCCGCATCTTGCCGCCCTTCGACAACCTGTGCCGTAGACAACACCAACGGACGCACTCTTCCGGCAGAGTCCTTGATTACGGCATCTTCAAAATAACGCATCAGGAAGAACGGAGCGAACATCTCCTGCCGTATCCCAATCGGCCTGTCCGCCTCACAGCCCAGACAAATGTCGTTTCCCAATTCCGCCCAAGGATGCCGGCGGGTATACTGGTGTACAATCTCCCGATATGTCCGCACCGTATCGGAACGGGGATAGACAATCTCGCCCGACACGGCCTCTTCGATGCGGTCACGTGCCCGCGTCGTACAATTATCGTAAAAGAAGTTATAAAGATACA
This sequence comes from uncultured Paraprevotella sp., assembly GCA_900548345.1. Classification (GTDB taxonomy): domain Bacteria; phylum Bacteroidota; class Bacteroidia; order Bacteroidales; family Bacteroidaceae; genus Paraprevotella. The sequence goes on from URKA01000013.1 coordinate 54,604, forward strand.
CCCTGTTCTCCGGTAACATATTCTCTGTCAACAGTGCCCACAGACGTAGTTTTTCAGACGTGGTCAGATTAAGCGTCTGTTGATAGACGGCAGAACCGCGTTCGGCATATTCCTGTATAAAATATTCAAACGGAGCGGCTCCAATCTGATAATCGCATTCTCCGCGCGTAAAGCGCCAGATGAAATTCGGACGGTTAAAACTGAACATACCGTAATTGAACACCCAGTCCTCTCCCGTGGCATAATTGTTGACGCGAATGGCCGTATGACCGTAAAGAGCATACACTTCTTGTCCCGGCGCACAGGTCATCAGACTGACATCGAGCGAATCGGCAGGCATGGCTTGTCCGCCCGTACATATATATAATAAGGTGTAAAAGACAAATAATTTCAGAGACTTCATAAAACATATACTTTTCAAGTCTGCAAAGTTAGTTTATTTTCCGTTCCGGTCATAAAAGTACCCTAAAAAAGTAAAGACAGTATCTTTTCGACTGCGAAAACATATAATCTGCTTATTTTTTAATTAACTTTGCAGCCGCAAACCATACATACGTGAATTTAATTATCGACATAGGCAATACACTTGCCAAATTAGTGGCGTTCGATGGAGAAACCCCGGTTGAGGAAATCAAGACCTCCAATGAGACATTGGAAGGACTACCTGAGTTCCTGCGAAAATATCCGTTCCGCAGAGGTATTGTCGGAACGGTGTTCGGTATCACATCCGAAGTCAGGAAGAAACTGGACAACATCAAGTTTCCGTTACTCTACCTGAACGCACACACCCCCATTCCCATCCGCAACGATTACCGAACCCCTGAGACCTTGGGAACCGACCGCCTGGCAGCAGCAGTCGGAGCATACAGCCAGTTTCCGGGACGGAACATACTCATCATTGATGCCGGTACCTGCCTGACATACGAGTTCATCAACAAAGAAGGGCATTACCGTGGCGGCTACATATCACCCGGACTACAGATGCGCATGAAAGCCCTGCATGCCTTTACGGCCAAACTGCCGCTGATCGACAGCGAAGGTGATGTGCCCGAACTCGGCTACGACACGGAAACCTCCATACGCGCCGGTGTCATTCAAGGCATCAGGCTCGAAATAGAAGGACATATCAAACAATTTCAAGAGAAATACTCAGACCTTTTGGTTTTTTTAACGGGAGGCGATAATTTTAACTTTGATAGCAAAATAAAAAACCTCATCTTTGCAGATAAATATATTGTCCCTAAAGGACTGAACAGAATATTAGCATTTAATAATGAATAAATTCAGATACATCTTACTTATCATGTTGCTCTTGGCGGCAGCACTATATGTCACGGCACAGACCAACGGCTCCAACTCCCCGTACTCCCGGTTTGGATTGGGTAGTCTGAGCGACCAATCACAGGGATTCAACAAGGCAATGAGCGGGCTGAGCCTCGGATTCAGAGAGGGGAACCGCATCAACATGCAGAACCCGGCGTCATATTCTGCCATCGATTCCTTAGCATTCATCTTTGATGTGGGTATGTCACTGCAAAACGCCAATTTCAAAAACGGAGGAAAAAGCGTGAATGCATACAACACCACACTGGATTATGTGAACGCCGCATTCCGTCTCCGTCCGGGATTGGGCTTTTCTCTCGGCTTTGTGCCCTATTCAACCATCGGCTACAAATACTCTTCCGACAGCAAATATCTCAACGACCATTTCCAGACGGGCACAGCCATGTACTACACAAACACATACACCGGAGACGGCGGACTGCACCAGATTTACATGGGAGTGGGATGGAATCCGGTCGGCGCGCTCTCACTCGGTGTCAACGTAGGCTACCTGTGGGGAACATACAATGAAAGTATCAGACAAACGTTCTACGAAGGCACGACGGAAAGCACATCAAACAACGGACTCCAACGCAAAGTGGAAGCCAATCTGTCTTCCTACAAAATCGACCTCGGCGTGCAATATCCCATCCACATAGGAAACAATGTGCTGACACCGGGTATTACCTACGGCATCGGACATACCTTGAACTCCACCGCACATTGCTACGAATTCCAGGCCAATTCGGACACGATACCCACACACATCCCCAAAGCGTTCGATTTACCGACCTCCTTCGGCGTAGGAATTGCATGGGCACATGGCAAACAATGGACCGTGGGCGTTGATGTAACCCACCAGCTATGGAGCAAATGCCATATACCGCAGATTATCGATGACCAGTTCGTCAGTATCGCAAACTATCAGGACAGGACCAAAATCATCATCGGTGGAGAATTCCAACCCGACAGACAAAGCAGAAAGTACCTGAGACGTGTGCAGTATCGCCTGGGAGCATCCTACACCACACCTTATTATAAGATTGACGGACACGACTCCCCACGGGAGTTCAGTCTTTCAGCCGGATTCGGACTTCCCATAACCAACAACATCAACAGCCGTTCGGCAATCAACGTCTCTTTCCAATGGGTAAAAGCCGCACCGTCCCGGTCCACCATGATCACGGAGAACTATCTGCGTCTTAACATTGGCCTTACGTTCAACGAAAGATGGTTCATGAAGTGGAAGATTCAATAATGCGGAAACATTCGGAGAAACTTGTCACAGGACTCTCAGGTATAACACGCACCACGGTATCCTTATGGATAACCGTCATGCTGATTCTTTGCGTCTCGTGTGCCGGTGAGGAAAAACAGCACGCACCGGCAGTCAATGAGCAGGATTCGCTCCCCTTCATGCAATCGAAGGGTATATCCACCCTCATATCCGACTCCGGTGTCATGCGCTATAAGATTACGGCCGAGGAGTGGGACATCTACAACTCTACCAATCCCCCGAAATGGGTCTTCATCAAAGGATTGTTGCTGGAAAAGTTCGATTCTACGTTCCATATCGACTGGTTCGTCCAATCGGACACCGCATACTGCCACAACCAACAGTTGTGGGAACTGCGCGGCCGTGTTGTGGTGCGCAACCAGCAAGGCACCGTCTTCACCAGCGAAGAATTATTCTGGGACATGGACCGCCATGAGATGTATTCTCATCTGTTCATGAGGATACGCACCCCGGAACGCATGATACAAGGATACAACTTCCGCTCCAACGAGCAAATGACCGTATATAAAATAGAAAGTTCCCAAGGCGAAGCACCTTTCAAAGACAAGGAAGATACGGAATCAACCGACTCCGTCATGCGCGCCGCCCCCACCAAACCACAATAACAATGACAATCATCATCATCGAAATAACCATTGTCCTGATGTTTTCCGCCTTCTTTTCGGGAATGGAAATCGCATTCATCTCGTCCGACAAGCTAAGGGTGGAACTGGACCGCAACAACTCCGGCCTCACGTCCAAGATACTGAACATATTCTACTCCCACCCCAACGACTTCATCTCGGCATTGCTGGTAGGCAACAACATCGCATTGGTGGTGTACGGTATCCTGATGGCCACCGTCATCAACCGTTTCATGCTCACTCCCCTTCAACTGACCGACAACGAAGGCCTGTGCCTTACACTCCAGACCATCATCTCGACGCTGATAGTGCTGGTCACCGGAGAGTTCCTGCCCAAAACGCTTTTCAATCTCAACTCCAACAAGATGTTGAGAATCTTTGCCGTTCCGGCCTATATCATCTATGTGATTCTATATCCCGTATCCAAGTTTACCAGCGCACTCTCGCGCGGCGTACTGAGAATGATGGGACTGAAGGTCAACAAGCAGGCCTCCGAACGTGCCTTTACGAAGATTGACCTTGACAATTTCATCCAGTCGAGCATCGACTCGAACAAGAACGAAAACAACCTTACGGATGAAATCAAAATATTCCAGAACGCCCTGTACTTTTCAGAGGTCAAAGTGCGCGACTGCATGGTGCCACGCACCGAAATCGAAGCCGTGGAATTCAACTCATCCATCGAAAACCTGAAAAGCCACTTTGTGGAAAGCGGAAACTCCAAGATTATCGTATACAAGGAAGACATCGACCACGTGGTGGGATTCATCCACTCCTCAGAGATGTTCCACAATCCGGACGACTGGACACAGCACATCAAGGAGATGCCTATCGTTCCGGAAACCATGCCGGCCCAGAAACTGCTGAAAAGATTCATGCAGCAAAAGAAATCAGTGGCCATCGTGGTAGACGAGTTCGGCGGCACTTCGGGAATGGTGACCATGGAAGACCTCGTGGAAGAGATTTTCGGAGACATCGAGGACGAACACGACAATACGAACTACGTGGCCAAACAAATCGGAGAGGGTGAATATATCATCTCCGGCAGACTTGAGATAGAAAAAGTGAACGAGCAACTGGGCCTCGACCTGCCCGAAGCGGAAGACTATGTCACCGTAGGCGGACTCATCCTGCACGAGTACCAGAGTTTCCCGAAACTCAACGAAATCATACGCTTCGACAAATATGAGTTCAAAATCATCAAGAATACGACGACAAAAATAGAACTTGTACGGTTGAAAATCATCGAATAACTAAAAATTAGCGCAAGAGATGCCGTATATATACAAAGATTTTTGTATCTTCGTGCGCTTAATTCGTAATAAAGAAAACAATAAAAAATAATTAAAACCAATGGCAGCATTACAAAAAATCAGGTCAAAGGGACCATTACTGGTAATCATTATCGGTTTGGCTCTCTTTGCATTTATCGCCGAGGAGGCCATGCGCTCCATCCAGTCTGCAACCAACGAGAGCAAAATGCGAATCGGTGAAATCTACGGAGAATCTATTTCCGCCCACGAATTCCAGGAAATGGTGGACGAGCAGGCAAACGCAATGAAGTTCATCTATGGCAGTGCGCTGAACGATGAACAGATGACACAGGTGCGTGACCAGGTATGGAACCAATATGTAACCAACCAGCTCATCAACCGCGAAGCCGAAAAACTCGGCCTTACTGTGACAGACGCGGAAATCCAGTCTATTCTGGCGAAGGGCAACCACCCCTTGCTGATGCGCACTCCTTTCCGCAACCAGCAGACAGGCAAGTTCGACCTGGAAAGCCTGAAAAAGTTCCTCACCGAGTATGAAGGATACCAAAAGAGCAATGAACTTCCGGTCGAATACATGACCCAGCTCAACGAGTTGCACAAATATTGGATGTACATCGAAAAGACACTCCGTCAGGAGGCGTTGAACCAGAAATACCAGATGTTGTTGAGCAACTCCTTGCTGAACAACAAAGTCATAGCCAAGGCCAACTTCGACGCACGCACAAACGAGAGCGACATCGTCATGGCTGCACTCCCCTATTCTTCCATCAACGACAACGACGTGAAAGTTGAGGACAAAGAACTGAGTGCCAAATATGAAGAACTGAAAGAAAGGTTCAAACAGATGGACGAAAGCCGCAACATCAAGTTCATCGACGTGGAAGTGAAAGCCAGTGCGGCCGACAAGGCGGAACTGGACAAGGAAATGGCAGAAGCCGCAAAGGCACTTGCCGAAGGCGAAAACATCGCGAAAGTGGTACGTGAGAGCGGCTCCGTCATCAACTACAACAAGATGCCGGTAAGCAAGAACGCATTCCCGCGCGATATCGCCCAGCAGCTCGACTCCATGGCTGCCGGACAGATGAAAGCCCCCTACCTTAACGCAGGCGACAACACGATGAACATCATCAAGGTCATCAGCAAGACCACCGCGCCCGACTCTATCGAGTTCCGCACCATCCAGGTGGCCGGAGCCGACCTTGAGGCAGCCAAGAAAACTGCCGACAGCATCGTGACGGCACTCAACAACGGCGCCGTATTCGACTCCATCGCAAAGAAATACAACCAGACAGGAGCCAAGAACTGGATTACCTCACGTGACTACGAGGGTGCTACGCTTGACGAGGAAAACCTGAAATACATCACCACCATCACAAACGCACCGGTCAACAAGGTTGAAAAGATAGAACTTGCACAGGGATGTATCATAGCACAGGTGACAGACCGCCGCGCGATGATTGACAAATATGACGTGGCTGTCATCAAACGCCCGATTGAATTCAGCAATGAAACATACGCCAAGGCATACAACGACTTCAGCCACTTCCTGGCCTCTAACCCGACCCAGGCAGAAATCGAGGCAAAAGCCTTGAAGAGCGGCTACAACCTGCAGGAGCGCAAAGACTTGTACAGCAACGAACACTACGTAGGCAACGTAAGAAACACGCGCGATGCCTTGCGGTGGATTTTCAACGAAGACCGCGAAGCCGGCGATGTATCTCCCCTTTACGAGTGTGGCGAAAACAACCACATGATGGTGGTTGTACTGACCGGAATCAACAAGAAAGGATACCGTTCATTGGAATCGGTAAAAGACTACCTCACCCAGGAAGTGCTCAAAGACAAGAAAGCTGAAATGCTGAAAGAAAAGATGGCAAACGCAAAAACCATCGCCGATGTCACCAAACTCCAGGGAGCCGTAAGCGACACCGTGAAACATGTCACATTCAGCGCACCGGCCTTCATCGGACGCACCGGAGCCAGCGAACCTATGGTTAGTGCCGTGGCCAGCAAGACCGAGAAAGGCAAGTTCGCCAATGCCATCAAAGGCAACGCCGGCGTATATGCCCTGCAGGTCATCAACAAGGGCAAGTCTTCACAGACTTTCGACCCGCAGACCGAAAGCATCCAGATGGATATGAGCAACAGACGGGCTTTGAGCAATTTCATACAAGAACTGTATGAAAAGGCAAAGGTGACAGACAACCGTTACTTGTTCTTCTAATCCAAGGTAGAAAGTTTTTTCATCCATATAAAAAGTCCTGCCGGGAGCATACTCCCGCAGGACTTTTTTGTTTGTCATGACGCCACCGGACCGCCATTCCACAATACACTGAAAATCAACCTCCCAGAAAAGCAAAATTCTTCACCTGTGTCCATCCGGCTCTTCACCTGTGACGAATCGGATGGACACAGGTGAAGAATTTATCGCACACAAGTCGGCAAACCAAGCATCTCTTCAAGGCAGATGCGCACCGACAAAAACACCGTGCCTTTCCGCCCCTATAAAATAGTTTAAAAAAAGCTAAGAATGTCCATATATTTTAGAGAATCTCCCTATCTTTAAAAGCTAATTGACATTAATCTAACTCATTCATGAAAAATGTATTCCATCCAGCATTGAAGATGCTTGCCTTGTCCTGCGCGGCTGCCTGCTTTTTACCGGCTACAGGACAGAACACCAGAACCTTACTGACTACCGAGGAGGCCGAACAATTGTGCGCCACCATCAACATGCAACGCACCAGCGTGCACGACCCGTCCATCGTATACAATGAAAAAGGAAAGAACTACTATATCTTCGGCTCGCACATGGCCGTGGCCAAAACAAACGACCTGCAGAACTGGAACTGGGTGACGGTTCCATGGGGCACCGTCAGTGACAACGGGACAATAGTGCCGGGCACATCCCCCTCCGAAGCCTTCCGCGTGAATCAGACCAAGACAGTGACCATCAACGGACAGGAAACAGCCTTCGGCAATTTCGACGCAGCCGGCTGGAACTGCGCAGTGCCCGGAAAGGACGAGAACGGCAACGCATTCGACTGGACCGTGGACGGCAACATGTGGGCCCCCGACATCGTCTACAACCCGACCATGGGGAAATGGTGCCAATACCTCAGTCTAAACGGTCCGGAATGGAATTCCTGCATCATCCTGCTGACCGCCAATACGATTGAAGGGCCTTATGTCTATCAGGGACCGGTGGTGTACACGGGCTTCCGCAGCAACACGGACGAACGCATATCCTACCACAAAACCGACCTGGAGATGGTGATAGGAGAACAGGCCGAACAGCCCGTACGATACAGAAAAACCAATTGGGGCGATTTCTGGCCGCATGCCATCGACCCCTGCGTGTTTTACGACGAAGCCGGCAAACTGTGGATGGCATACGGTTCGTGGTCGGGCGGCATCTACATGCTGGAGCTTGACGAAACAACGGGATTACGCGATTACAACATCACCTACGAAAGCGACTACACCTCCAAAGGACAAGCCGTGACCACCGACCCTTATTTCGGGAAAAAAATCGCCGGCGGATATTATGTGTCCGGCGAAGGTCCCTACATCGAACACATCGGAAATCACTATTACCTCTTCATGAGTTACGGCGGATACAACCCCAACGCCGGATACGAAATGCGCATATTCCGCTCCGAAAAGCCCGACGGACCATACGTGGACTGCAACGGCACAAGCGCCATCTTCCCACGTTGGCTGCTGAATTTCGGCCCGAACTCCGACACACGCGGCGAAAAAATCTTAGGAGCCTACAATGACTGGGGGTTCATGACCGTGGGCGAATGCGCGCAAGGACACAACTCCATCATCGCCGCACCGGACGGAAGGAACTATCTGGTGTACCACACCAAATTCAACGACGGCACGTTCGGACATCAGGTACGCGTACATCAGGTGTTCGTGAACAACGCAGGGTGGCTCGTGGCCGCACCCTTCGAGTACCACGGCGAAACGGTGACCGATGCGCAGATTGCGTCCACACAGATGTTTACAAAACAGGAAGTGGCCGGCACCTACCGGTTCATGCTGCACAAATACCGCATGAACCATAATGAGTATGAAGAAACGACACCCGTGGAACTCACGTTGAACGAAAACGGCACATTGGGCGGAGCATACACGGGTACATGGACACTCACGGAAGGCACCTCCTATATTACGCTGAAACTGGGCAACACGGAGTACTCCGGTGTACTGGCCGAACAACAGATGGAACCCACGGCCATCAAATGTATAGGTTTCACGGCCTGCAGCGGCAACGGGACCAACATCTGGGGCTATAAGATGAAGGACAAATACAAGGTTGCCTATTCCGCACTGGCTGCCAAGCCTGTGACCGACGGAAAATACATCGCCTCACACGTCGCCCTTTACGACATGCAGGTGACAGACGGTGTCACCCTGAAATGGACATCCGACAAGCCTGAAATCATTTCTTCTACAGGACGTTACAAACCCGACGGAATGACGGAAGACATACCGGTGACACTCACGGCGGAAATATCATGCGGCAATTATTACTGGACGGAAGACTATCAGGTCATTGCCAAGAAAGACACGGAGCTGGGCACCGACTATCTCAACGGTCTGAAAGCGTATTACAGCTTCGACTCGGAACCGTTCGTAAATGCCTACAACACCTTGCAAAAGGCCGAACTGCTCAACGAAGGAAGCAACAGACGGCCTTCGACCGAAGAAGACAGCATCCGTTCCGGACATATCATCCACCAGTATTTCGGCGCATCGGGCAACTGCAGCTATGTAAGAATGCCCAACCCGCTAAGAAATGCGGCAGTTGACGGCTTCACCGTATCGATGTGGGTAAAGCGCACCGACGACGTGCCCTGGGATGCCGTATGGTCGTTCTATGATGCGGCGGCAGGAAAACGTCTCTATCTCACAGGCAATTCGTATGTCGGCTTCAACAACGGCACCGACTGGTTCGACATCAACCATCCTTCCACCTTGATTTCCGACAACATACCGGTGGGAAAATGGACACTCGTCACACTCACAGTATCCAGACAGTCCGGCTGTACGATATACATCAACGGGAGCAGAAAAAGTTTCAACTCGGCTTTCAACGGCAACTGCAACGGCACGGCACTGACCGACAAGAACGGATTCGATTATAACCTGGTGGTTGATTTCATCCAGTCATGCCCCTACTTCTACTTAGGTTACGGCTCATTCTGGGGCACGGCCGATGTCAGAATAGACGATGTCATGATATACGACAGGGAATTGTCCAGAACAACGGTATCTGTACTGAACAAGGCGAGCAACCGTGTGACGGACTTCACGCAAGGCGAAGGCGGCACCGGTATCCCGTCTGTCCGCACGCAGGAACAGACCGTAGAAAAGATATACGACCTGTGCGGACGACCTGTCCCCACCCCCGGAAAAGGCGTCTACATCATAGACGGAAAGAAACGCATCTGCCGCTAAGGCCTGTATCCGTATCCACGTCCAAATTAATTGTCCCGTCTTTTCGGGTCAATTAATTTGGACTAACAAATAAATCTTCGTATCTTTGCAGCCGTCTTACCGCGCCTGTGGTGAAATTGGTAGACACGCCAGACTTAGGATCTGGTGCTTCGCGGCGTGTAGGTTCGAGTCCTATCAGGCGCACAAATTGACCGAAGAGGAATTTCCGCAAGGATTTTCCTCTTTTTCTTTTCTGTAAGTATCTGTTATCCTGCGTATAACTGGAACCACCTTCACAGCATCTCTGTTATGGCTCACTCTCTAAAATTTCATTCCGTATATCGAGAAGGAAGAATGGGCATGGCTCCCTTCCGGGTGCAAACAAACGCTGATACTTCCACGGCTTTCCGATGAGCCTCATCCACCGGACACCCTTTAAGAATATGGGCTATGAACGTTGCCGTAAACGAATCTCCGGCACCTACGGTATCCGCAACCTCCACTTTCGGTGTAGACAGAAAAGAGACACTGTCCGGAGTAAAGACATAACTCCCGTTGACACCGCACGTAAGAATCAATATGTCCAAGTTGTATTTGGACAGCATAAGTCTGCATTGTTCCTGAAAATCAATGCCGGAATAACCGAACATACGGCTGACCGTCACAAGTTCTTCATCATTTATCTTTAGCACATTGCACCTTTCCATCGAGTGACAGATAATGTCCTTATTATAAAATTCCTGACGCAGGTTCACATCGAAAACAACCAATGCCTCATTCTCCTCCGGTATAGCATCCAAAAAACGGTTGATGGTATTCCCGGACACTGCACTACGCTGCGCCAAAGAACCGAAACACACGGCACCTGTCCGTTGCGCCAACGCCTCAAGACGAGAACTATAAGGTATATTATCCCATGCCACATTCTTTTTTATTTCATACTGCGGGATGCCCGCATCGTCGACTTCCACCTGAACCGTCCCCGTAGGATACGGCACTTTCTCCATCAGACTATCAACACCTTTCCGGGATAGATTGGCTACAAGTTCACAACCAAGCGCATCATCGCCAACGGCACTGACCGCACAACTCTTAAGACCGAACTGCGAAACATGATAAGCGAAGTTGGCAGGCGCCCCACCAATCTTCTTACCTTCGGGAAGCACATCCCACAAGGCTTCTCCAATTCCTACAACAACATTCTTCGTATCTGTGCCCATTTTAGTTCATTCCGGTATTTCATCCTCCAAATATAATAGAAAAACAGTAGAAATCCCTCCAAACTACCAGCCACAATGGCAACATTAACAATTATAAAAGTTATCCTTTCCTTTCACCCTGTTCCGGATTGCCCGCTCCCATCCGTACAAACAACACGTCGGGAATACATTTCCACAGTCCTGCCACCATACGCCACCGGCGGGTCACATACACAATGCTACGCTTATGTTCCAATCCTTTCACTATCTGTCGGGCAACTTTATCTACCGGCGCTTTCCAGAACAGTCCCTCTCCTTTTGCCATAGCCGTATCGACAAATCCGGGACGGATGTCCGTAACCACTATCGGCATACGGCTTGACACGACACGCTGCCGCATGCCTTCCAGGTAATTTATCTGAAAAGCTTTCGTGGCATTATATGCCGGAGCGATTCCGCTTCCCCTCAAACCTCCGACAGAAGTAATCGCCGCCAAATGCCCGCAACCCTGCTTTTCGAAGAAACGGATGCTCCAATCCACAATAAAAGTCCAGCTTACCACATTCAACTGCAACGCTTCCGATTCAATCCGATAATTAAGAGACGGATTCAAATCCCCTGTCCCGGCAGACAAAATCAGCAAATCCAGTCCTCCCAGCCGCTCTACCAGCCCGTTCAAGACTGTCTCCGCACGGGCAACATCCGTCACATCGCATACCGCAGATCCACAGACATCCGGATATGAAGCACATAAACTATCCAACAAATCCTTACGGCGCCCGATAATACCTATTTTCGCACAACCGTTTTCCGCATACCGGCACACCAGCCCTTCACCGATTCCCGATGTGGCTCCTACAATAATTATCTTTTTCATTGTTCCTCTTTATATTGCGTTTTCACCGCAAATATATCACCTGCCGGCATGATTTTCCTTGAAGTATTTCAAGATTTTCCTTTTTTCAGAAGCTTACGGCGGATGGCACTGACCGTCTCCGGAGCCACACCGATAAAAGAAGCTATCTCTTTCAAAGGACGCTGTTCCTTCAAATCAGGATAACGGCTCATCAAATCCAGATAACGTTCTTCCGGCGTACTGCAACAATAATCCACCAGACGATGGTAAGCCATCGCAAAAAGCTGTTCCGCCACCAGGCGTCCCAACCGTTGATGCTCCGGGGACGCTTCCCAAAACATCCGAAGTTTCTCATAAGCCACCAACCGGACCTTACATTTTCCTATTGCCTGAATATCTGTCAGCACCGGACGATGGCAGAGGCATGAAGAATACTCTCCGACCAATGTATGGACAAAGCTGTAGCCTACAACATGCTCATTGCCTGCCGTATCGGTTCTCAGATAACGGAACATGCCCTCTTCGATATAGCCGACCTGCATGAAAAGACTCCCTTGGCGTGCCAGATACTCATGTTTGCCCAACTCTTTCAGGATGCCGTTCTCCCGGATAAAGTCCGTCAACACGGACAAATCCAACCGTTCTAAATAATAGTCATTTACGTTGTCCATCCCTGCAAAGATAATCTTTTCTACGGAAAAACGGGCTTTCATCGGTTCTACAACCGCAAAAGCCCGTTATACTTTATTTATACGAAAACATCCCTGTCAGAGAGGACGAAGCACATATTCGCCTCCCGCCACCGTAGGAAACTCCAGCATATCGCCGTTATACCGGACCTTTTTCTCCGTCACTGAAGAGACGGCCACTTTCTTTCCCTTCCATGGGTTCCACATACGGCACATTCCTCCACGCTCACTCTTAATCTCCACCTTTTGCGTACATCCGCCTTTCAGTTCGGCACTGACCAGAAAAGCACCGCGGGCGCGCAACGTACGGAAAGACACATCCGATGAGAGGTTCCAGTTTGGGAACAAACGAATCACACCGTCATAGCTTTGCATCAGACATTCATTAACGACCGCCGGCAAGGCAAAATTCTCAAACCAGATTCCCATACCACCCATATACATGTAATCGGTAGCATCACTGTACCTTCCGCCCACTTGTAACACGGCATCGGTAACTGTCTGATTGGGCAATGTCGCATAATGAACCTGCCTTTTGAACTTCTCCAAATCCAACAAACCGAGGCGCGCTTTCTGCAGATGAACAAACACAATGTCATTTCCCCCTTCGTTCTGATGCGCCTCACAGGTGTTCTTCAGTATCTGCCGTATGCTGTCGGGAGAAGCCAATCCGTAATCCTCTCCGGGAAACACGTTGGTCAGATTTGCCGGAACATTATAAACCACCTGGTCGCCCTCTCCGGGAACAGAGACATAGATTTTACCGTATTTCTCTGATTCATAGACCGGATATTCCGGCATCTTCCCAAGCAACATTTCCACCTGTTTGCACAACGCCTTCTCCTGTCTACCCTTATTCAGCAGTTTCACCGCCTCCAAATATCCCTTGAATACAAACTTCGCCAGCGCCAAGTCTATCTGCGTATCATAATTAAATTTGAAACCGGGTTGAAGCCCATATAGTTCGGGAGGAACAGAAGGGAAGATATGGTAACGGTCATCATTCCAACGCTCACCATGCGCATCATCACGCGTCATATAATCCACCAGGAACATGACGGCATCCTTCATCGGTTCGAATGCCCTGTTCCTCAGGAAATCCGTATCACCGGAGTAAAGGTAATGCCACCACAGCCCCTGCACCATCCAGGGAGTCTCGAACACTTCCCAACCCCAGTCAGGAACGGGATAAGGATGCATGTGCATCTCTACCGGATAGGCGGAATGCGGAAAGAAAGCTCCGCGCATGCCATAATAATCCTGTGCCCACATGCGGCTTACAGGCAACAGATGCTCCACAAGGTCCGCATAGACCAGGTTCTTGTCCAAATGGTTGGAAGAGAATGTCACCCAAAAGGGCTGTTGTGTATTATAGTTCAGATGATAGTCGCCATGCCATGCCGTACCGATATTCCCGTAACTCCAGTTAGCAAAGATACCGGGGCAGGTCACACCAGGGCGCAACGCACAATTCAGGAAATACATGTTACGATACCAGATGGCTTCCAGTTCCCGGTCGTTCATACAGACGGAAGAAGCCTCCCAATAAGCTTTCCAGTGCTCAAGGTTACGTCTCCACATCCCGTGGTAGGCATCCGCATCTACCCGTTGCGACGTCAATCTGAAATGTTGCTCATCCGAAGCCAACCCTTCCTGCAAACGGACCTTGACATAAAACGCAGCCTTGTCCTGCATCTCCAGCCAGCGTTCCATATCCGCCAGTTCCTGAGGAATGCCCAGCGTCGTGATACGCTCTCCTTTCCTCATCGGCTGCGTCGTATAAACCTGTAAGGCAAAGGCTTTATCCTTCTCTTTACAGGGCTGTACGGTGGAATAAGGCAGTTCCTGGTAAAGTCCCATGCTGTTTTCACCGTCTTCCTGCACACGATAATGCGGGATGTCGCCCGGTGTGGAAGGATCGGCAAGGATGCGGATACGGTTAAAACATGAAGGAACGGCTTTTCCCGCCTCGTCCGTCAACGTGAGCCATGCCTCATCGTTATTCATGTCTGTACATACACGCAATACGCGTTTCTGCCCCGCCACCTCCAGAAAGACACGACACAGGTCGTCCGATATATCCAAAGAATGTCCCAACAGTTCCACTGTCCGGCGATCGAACCCCAAGACCAGCGTTCCACAAGGAAAAGGACGGGAATAAGCGTGATGATAAATTCGGGCTGTCAGGGACAGGTACTCGGAAAAACCGGGATCATGCTGTATGGTAGGCAGGTCGGCAGGCAAAGCCGCCGCTTTGGCAAACACCTCCTCGAAGGTTCCTATCTTGTCCTTATTTTCCTCCACCACACGGATATCCCACACATTATTATGCCCAAAATGCAGACAGACCGCATCGGGACGCGTTGTCACGACAATTCCCATACCGCCGTTTCCCAAGAGTGCCCCCTCAAAAAAGCCGGTTGCCGGCTTATCCATCTCCACCGGATATAAAGAAGCACGCTTCATAGGATCTTCCTGCAGCGCGTTCATTGCCGATACATTCATGACGAAACTGCCAATCAGCAGTCCTGCCCTCAAAAATTTCATCATAAGATATTTAGTTTTCGGATTTCACTTACAAAGATAAGGGACACGCCCCCGAAAAGGAGGCTGGAATACGGCAAAAATTAAAAAAAGGCACCAAAAGGACTCCCACGGATTTTCTACCGCCCCATAACTCGGACTACATAAAACGATAAATTCAGGTCACGTGGACATTTTGCATGGTGATTTTACATTGAAAATAGAGGGTTGGACAT
>URKA01000014.1 GCA_900548345.1 uncultured Paraprevotella sp.
TGGGAGAGTAGGTCGCCGCCTTTTTTTCAGATAGTGTAATCCCGCAGGAAGAGTCTCTTCGCTGCGGGATTGCTGTTTTGTCGGGACTGTTCGGAGGGTTACAATTTATTTAAGTGATTTTAATTCTCCTTTGTGCTGTTTTTGTTTTTAAAAAAAGTATCTTAGCAAAAGATTTGGAACAATCGGAAAACTTATGAAAACAACAGCAACAAATTTTTGTGTGATTCTTGCGGGTGGTATCGGCAGCCGTTTGTGGCCGGTGAGTCGTAGGGAATTGCCCAAGCAATTCCTCGATTGGTTCGGTACGGGGCGTACGTTGTTACAACAGACTTACGACCGGTTCTGCAAAATAATCGCTCCGGATAATATATTTATAGTTACGAATGAGCATTATAAGGAACTGGTGGAGGACCAACTTCCCGATGTGAATAAGGACAGGATACTGAAAGAGCCTATTCGCAGGAATACTTTACCGAGTGTGGCATGGGCAACGACGTGTATTGCCCAGTTGTGTTCTGAGGCCAGGGTTATTGTTTCTCCGGCAGACCAGTTAATCCTACAGGAGAATAATTTTGATGATGATGTACTGAAAGGATTGGACTTTGTTGGCCGTAAGGACTGTCTGCTCACCATGGGAGTGCGTCCGACGCGTCCTGATATCGGCTACGGTTATATTCAGGCTCATGAGAATGTGGAGGAAGGATTCTTTGCCCGCGTCAAATCATTTACAGAGAAGCCGGCGATTGAATTTGCGAAGGTCTTTATGGAAAGCGGCGAATTTTATTGGAATACCGGATTGTATCTTTATCACGTAAAGAGCATGATGAAGGCCATTCATGACCTTGTGCCCGATTACCGTGATAGTCTTACTGAGGGAGGAGAGGAGTCCGGTAAGGATGCTTTCTGTCGTGTGCCGGTTCACTTTGATACGTTGCCCAATCTGTCGTTGGATTATAGTATATTGGAGAAGAGCGAGAACGTGTATGTACAAGTCTGTGATTTCGGATGGGCCGATTTAGGTTCGTGGAGTTCGCTGCATAATGATACGCAGCGTGACATGCAAGACAATGTATTGCTCGATACGGAAGCCTTGTTGTATAACAGCGAAGGTAATGTGATTTGTTTGCCTAAGGGGCGTATTGCTGTCGTCGACGGGCTGAAGGGCTTTGTTGTGGCAGAGCGGGGCAATGTCTTGATGATTTGTCCGAAGAATGATAGCGCGGCATTGCGTCGTATGATGACAGACTCTCAGATGAAACTTGGAGAAGAGTTCATCTGAGTTCATATACCTTATATAATAAAGGCGCAACCGTGGTGTTATTCGGTTGCGCCTTTATTGTTTCTTGTCGGGCCCGTGACGGCCTTCATGATACCGGTCAGCGGATTGCCGTAAAGTTCGTGCTTATGGCTTCGGCAATGGCCTTGAATTCTTCATCGCTCAGACTGAGTTTCGGATTGCTGAACAGCATGTCCTTTTCACTTTGCATCGGGATGAGGTGAATGTGTGCATGGGGCACTTCAAGCCCCAGCACTGCCTGTCCCACCTTAATGCAAGGGAATGCAGCCTTGATGGCAACGGCCACATGTTTGGCGAATACCTGCATCCGTGCGATTTCCTCGTCGCTAAGGTCGAATATGTAGTCCACTTCGCGTTTGGGAACCACCAATGTATGTCCTTTCACCAAGGGGTTGATGTCGAGAAAAGCGTAGAACTCTTCGTTTTCCGCACATTTGTAGCTCGGAATCTCACCGGCTATGATTTTGCTGAATATCGTTGCCATAGACCGTTATTCAAAAGAGATGTTTACGATTTCCAGTTGTACGGTTCCCTGCGGGATTTTGATTTCGGCTATTTCTCCAATCTTCTTGCCCAATAATCCCTGTGCGATGGGAGTCTGCACGGAAATCTTCCCTTCGCGCAGGTTTGCTTCCGTTTCCGATACGATTGTATATGTCATCTTCATTCCGTTCTTTACGTTCTTCATCTCCACTTTTGAGAGAATCTGTACGGTATCGGCTTTCAGTTTGGATGTGTCGATGATTTTGGCATCGCTGATGACAGCTTTGAGCTGGTTGATTTTCATCTCCAGCATAGCCTGATGTTCCTTTGCCGCATCGTATTCCGAGTTTTCGCTTAAATCTCCTTTGTCGCGTGCTTCCGCGATAGCTGCTGATGCTGCCGGTCGCTGAATAGTTTCCATTTCCTTGAGTTGGGCTACTAATTTGTCATAGCCCTCCTGTGACATATAAGCCATAATATTCCTCCTTTTATTGTTTATATAGTTTCTTTAAAACGATAAAAACAAAAGAATCCCGACTGTAGTTGCCGGAATCCTTTTGCCTTCCTGTGATATATTTGCAAAGATAAGGTTTAAATCGATAAGTCCAAAAGTTTTTTCGTTTTTTTCGTCTTTCTTACTTCTCGCATAGTTCTTTTACGGCTTTCTCCAAGTCCGGAATCTGTTCGTTTCGGGCTACCAGGTCTCCCTGACGGTTAATCAGGAAGTATGTCGGAATGCTTCTCACCTGATAAAGGTTCAGATAGTCCGATGCTTCTCCCCGTTCTTCGTAGACACAAATCCACGGCAGATGTTCGCAGGCTGTTTTCCAATAGTGCTCATCGGGGTCGATAGATACCTGATAGATTTCAAAACCTTGTCCGGCATACCGGTTGTACAATTGCCGGAGCTGCATGATGCGTTCCTGCGAGCGGGGGAGGGAATAAGCCGTGAAATCCAGGAGAACCACTTTGTTGCGCACATCCGACAGTTGCCGGTTCTTGCCTTGCAGGTCGGGCAGGTTGATGTCGATGATACCGGTCATGGATATTTTGGATTCGTCCACGCCTTCCAGCGAGAATGTTGCGGGACGTTTGGTATTCTTCATACCTTGGATGGCTATGTTGTGCAAGTTTTCCGTGCGTGTTGTTCCCGGATAGTTCGCTTCCCACGCCGTGGCCACGGCGGCGGCAAACCTGATGTCGGCGGGGTCGTCGGTCAGATTGAAGATACGGACGTTTCCGATGGTTTGAAAGAGGGCGAAGTAAGCGTATGCCGAAGCCGGGTCTTTCAGTATATATTCCGTTTTGATGTTTGCTTTGTAGCGGTCTATCAGTTCGTTGGCCAGACGTTCTTGTTCGCCAAGCATCAGATTGCGGTTGGCATAGATGTTTTCAATCTGCTTTTGCAGTTGGATTTGTTTGATGCTCAAATCTTTGATTGTTTCGCAGTTGGGTGAGCCTTCCACCCTGTAGTCGGTGGCCATTGTAGGCAGGTCGGCTTCCACGCGGACCGTTTCCGTGGAGTCGATGGAAAGGTTGATAATCTGTCTGTCCACGCGCAAGCGATAAAATTCGGGGTTGAAAGGACGTGCCCCCCTGAAGCGGAATTCGCCGTTGTCTTTCAGTTTGGCGGAATCCAATGTGTTGATGCCGTCCAGAGTGACGGCTTCCAGATAGACCGTCTTGTTGTCGGCAGATGAGATATGTCCGTTGATTTCAAACTTTTCAGCTTTCTCCCCGCATGAACATAATAAAGTCATGCTGCAAAATATAATACCGGCAAATTTTTTCATACTGCTTGATTTATGTCGCAAAGATACGCTAAAATCCGTTACCCACTCCTTTTATCAGTGAAAAACATACTGTAAGCGCGACAAATCAGGGACGTTTGTCTAAAAAATCGTTGTTATGACATTTTTTATCAGACTACAAGCCAACTATTCAAATTATTATATGTAAATTTGCTCGAATTATTGATGAAATTTTTTAGAAACCAGATGAATGTAATTAAGAAAACAGTCGAATTGCCTGATGGAAGAACCATCAGCATCGAGACCGGGAAATTGGCGAAACAGGCCGATGGAGCTGTAATGCTCACTATGGGCAACACCATGTTGTTGGCTACTGTTTGCGCCGCAAAAGATGCCGTTCCCGGAACAGATTTTATGCCCTTGCAGGTTGAGTACAGAGAAAAATTTGCCGCAGCCGGCCGTTTCCCCGGTGGTTTTACCAAGCGCGAAGGCAAAGCCTCTGACTATGAAATCCTGACCTGCCGCCTGGTAGACCGCGCCTTGCGCCCTCTCTTTCCGGGCAATTTCCATGCAGAAGTTTATGTGAACGTGATTTTGTACTCCGCCGACGGTGTGGATATGCCCGATGCTCTGGCAGGTTTTGCCGCATCGGCAGCCTTGGCGGTTTCTGATATTCCTTTTGAAGGTCCGATTTCCGAAGTTCGTGTAGCCCGTGTCAACGGTGAATATGTGGTGAACCCCACATTCGCCCAGCTTGAAGAAGCCGACATGGACATCATGGTAGGTGCTACGGAAGAGAACATCATGATGGTGGAAGGAGAGATGAAGGAAGTCTCCGAGACAGACCTGTTGAACGCGCTGAAGGTGGCTCACGAGGCTATCAAGCCGATGTGCCGTCTGCAGAAGGAACTGGAGAAAGAGGCCGGCAAGGAAGTGAAGCGTGAATATTGCCACGAGGTGAATGACGAGGATTTGCGCGAGGAATGCAAGAAGGCTTGCTACGATGCCGCTTACCGCATCGCGCAGGAAGGCAACCGCGACAAGCATGCACGTGAGGATGCCTTCATGGAAATCCGCGAGAATTTCAAACTGGCATACGCCGAGGCTCATGCCGACATGACGGAAGACGAGTTGGCCGAGAAGAACGCCCTCATTGACCGTTACTACCATGATGTGGAGCGCGATGCCATGCGCCGTTGCGTATTGGATGAAGGCAAGCGTCTCGACGGACGCGCCACTACGGACATCCGTCCCATCTGGTGCGAGGTCAGCCCGCTGCCCGGTCCTCACGGATCTGCCATCTTTACCCGTGGTGAGACACAGTCGCTGTCGACTTGTACGCTCGGTACCAAACTGGACGAAAAGATTGTCGATGATGTGCTCGACCAAAGCAAGATGCGTTTCCTGTTGCACTACAACTTCCCTCCGTTCTCTACGGGAGAGGCCAAGGCGCAACGTGGTGTAGGCCGTCGTGAAATCGGTCACGGCCATCTGGCATGGCGCGGCTTGAAGGGACAGATTCCGGCAGACTATCCTTATACGGTGCGCGTGGTGAGCGACATTCTTGAATCCAACGGTTCTTCTTCCATGGCAACGGTATGTGCCGGAACGTTGGCATTGATGGATGCGGGTGTGCCGATGAAGAACCCCGTGAGCGGTATTGCGATGGGACTTATCAAGAACCCCGGAGAAGACAAATATGCCGTATTGTCCGATATCCTCGGTGATGAGGACCATCTCGGTGATATGGATTTCAAGACCACAGGTACGCTCAAAGGCTTGACGGCTACTCAAATGGATATCAAGTGCGATGGCCTGAGCTATGAGATTCTGGAAAAAGCACTGATGCAGGCCAAGGAAGGACGTGAGTATATCCTTGGAAAGCTGACCGAATGTATGCCGGCTCCGCGTGCAGAGTTGAAACCGCACGTGCCCCGTATCGAACAGATAACGATTCCCAAGGAATTCATCGGTGCCGTAATCGGTCCCGGCGGAAAGATTATCCAGGGCATGCAGGAAGAGACCGGCGCTGTGATTACGATTGAAGAAGTAGACGGCGTGGGTATCGTTCAGGTGAGCGGATCGAACAAAGGCGTGATTGACGCGGCTATCGGAAAGATTAAGGCTATTGTGGCTGTGCCCGAAGTAGGAGAAGTGTACGACGGTGTGGTGCGTAGCGTGATGCCTTACGGTGCGTTCGTTGAATTCATGCAGGGCCGCGACGGTCTGCTCCATATTTCCGAAATCGACTGGAAGCGTTTGGAAACCATGGAAGAGTCCGGATTGAAGGAAGGCGACAAGATACAAGTGAAGCTGGTGGATATCGATGAGAAGACCGGCAAGTTCAAGTTGTCGCGTCGTGTGTTGCTGGAGAAACCGGAAGGTTATGTGGAGCGTCCTGCGCGTCGTGAACGTCCCGACAGGGGTGAACGTCGCGAGCGTCGTCCTCGTCCCGACAGTCAGAAAAGTGAATAATCGCTTTGTTTGAGTATAGGAAAGCTGCCCTAAAGGCAGCTTTTTTTGTGCCCTGAAAGATGTCCGAAGCTGTCGGATTCTATAAATAAAAGTTTTATTTTTAAAAATGAAACTTTTGGTTTCAAGAATAAAACCTTTATTTTTGAAAATAAAACTTTTATTTATAGAATTGAAAACGTGTATCTCAGTTTCTGATGGCACATTGGATGACACTGATAAGGCAGATAGTCACAGATTTCTTACTTCTTTCTTATGGGGGGCATTCAGCTGTGCTCATCTGTTGCATCCCGGTAAAAAAGGTATCCCAAACTGTATTGTGTATAGGGTTGTGTAGGACTTGTTTGCGTATCTTTGCATCTGATTTAGAAGAAAACAGAACATGAACAGGATTCAAATGAAACAGCGACAGTTCGTCGCACTTATGATTTTGTGCAGTGTTTCGTGCCTCACGGTCGGATTGCACGCAGAAGAAGTGGCAGACTCAGGCAGGGTGCTTCGGATGGACGAAGTGGTGGTGACCGGAAGTAACCGGGCCACGGGACGGAGTCTGCTGCCATATACCGTCAGCGTGGTGGATAAGACACAGCTGGAATCCACCGGACAGTCGCAACTGCTCTCCGTCTTGTCGGGACGGGTGCCGAGCCTTTTTGTTTCCGAGCGGAACATCTTCGGCTTCGGAACGAGTACAGGCGGTTCGGGCGGCATCAAGATTCGCGGTGTGGGAGGTTCGCCCACCAACGGTGTGCTGATGATGGTAGACGGCCAGCCGCAGTTTGCCGGCATTTATTCACATCACGTGGCCGATTTCTATGAGACGGAACATGTGGACCGGGTGGAAGTGTTGCGCGGACCGGGCTCGGTACTTTACGGCTCGAATGCGATGGGCGGTGTCATCAATGTCGTTACAAGGAACGCGGACAAAGACGGGGTGCACACCACGCTCTCCTCGCAATACGGCTCGTATAACACCTGGCGTTCGTCGTTGGTCAATACCGTGCGTGTCGGTCGTTTTTCCTCACTGGTGTCTCTCGGTTACGACCGTACGGACGGAACGGAGGACCATTTCGATTTCAACCAAAAAAGCCTTTATGCCAAAATCGGCTATGATTTCAACCGCCGCTGGAAAGTCAGTGCCGACTATTCACTGGTGAATTTCATCGGAAACGACCCGGTTTATCCTCGTCTGGGTGACCCCTTGTCGACGGATATCTATCACCAGAATGTGACGCGCGGGGAGGCTTCGCTGGCGGTAGGTAATGATTATGATACAACGGACGGAAACTTACGCGTCTATTACAGTTACGGAAATCATTATGTGGATGACCCGCGTCATTTTCATAGTCTTGACGACCGTTTCGGTGTGTTGGCCTATCAGAATTTCCGGCCATGGGCAGGTGCGGCGGCTACGGTTGGTTTCGACTTTGACACCTATACGGGCAGGATACCTATGTCGGGAGGCAGGCCGCATGCCGAAGGCTCCATGTCTACTATCAGTCGCAAAAGCATCACGGAGTATTCACCGTATGTCACACTTTCGCAGGAACTCTTCAACGGCGTGTTGGTGCTGAATGCCGGAGTGCGTATGGCAAACAGCGACCGCTTCTCCACACAGTGGATTCCTCAGGGTGGTTTTGTGCTCCGTCCGGCCGAGGGGTGGATGATTAAGGCCTCTGCAGCCAAGGGCTACCGCAATCCCTCCTTTCGCGAGATGTATCTCTACCGCATGGCCAACCCCGACCTTGAACCGGAAAACATGATGAATTATGAGGTGACTTTAGGTAAGACCATCTCACGCCACTTCGGCATCGACGTGACCGCCTACTTCAGTGAGGGGAGCGACATGATACAGACTGTAAACATGAAGAACGTGAATACGGGCAGCTTTGTCAATAAAGGCATGGAGGTGTCGGCGTTCAGCCATCCGATTGACAGGCTGACGCTTCGTGCCACCTACAGCTATCTGCATACGTCGTTGGACGGTCTGACGGCTGCGCCTAAAAACCAGTACAGTCTGAGTGTGGGATGGAAGGTTTTGCCCCAATTCACCGTAGATGCGAGCCTGCGCGGCGTGGGCAGCCTGTATGTATCCGATGATATGGCACATCAGGATTATGTGCTGCTCGACACAAAGTTCACCTACAAGCCTTTCCGTTTCCTCGAAGTGTTTGTCACATTAGACAACATGGCCAATGCCCGTTATACCATCAACCGAGGCTATGAGATGCCTGGTTTCACGGCAATGGGCGGACTGAAATTATCTTTCTTCTGACGTTGCCTAAGCATTTCCGGTAAAAAACAGGGCGAAATTTTTGTGAATCGGAAAAAAGCGTTACCTTTGTGCACAGCAGACAAGCGGAAGTTCGACTTATCGGACAAGCCCAGATGGCGGAATCGGTAGACGCGCTGGTCTCAAACACCAGTGGGGCAACCCATCCCGGTTCGATCCCGGGTCTGGGTACGAGAATCCTTGATAATCGACATTATCAAGGATTTTCTGTATTAAGAAGGAAGGGTAAGCGATGGCCATGGCACACGGAGGAGGCGCATGAACATTGTGATAACCGATTATACATTAAAAAACAAACGTATATGAAGAAGTTTTCAAGAATCCTGATTGCACTGCTAATCACGGCCGCCCTGTTGGCCATTATCTACAGGATGATGAATCATGTTCCTTCGGCGGATTTGCCGGCAGACCGAAAGATGGAAACGCTTGTCCGGAATGCCGGTTGTATGGAATGCCATACGGCCAAGCCCGATTTGCCTTTTTACGCCTCATGGCCTGTGGCCGGAAAGCTGGTTATGGAAGACGTTGAGAAAGGATATCGGTTTTTCGATATGGACCCGATGTGGAATGCCTTGCTGAACGGCGGACATATCGGAGAACCGGATCTGGCCAAAGTGGAGATGGTATTCCTGAAGGGCACCATGCCTCCGGCCAAATACTATCTGGTGCATTGGGGAGCCTCGGTCAATTCTACGGAAAGGGAAATGGCACTCGAATGGATACGGAACTACCGGGCCATGCACTATCCCAATCCGCTGGCTGCTGAAGAGTTTGCCAATGAAACCGTACGGCCGATACCGGATTCCATCGAGGTCGACATACGCAAGGCGGAACTCGGCAGGATGCTTTTCCATGATGTGCGTCTTTCCGCAGACAATACCATCTCATGTGCATCGTGCCATGGGCTTAATACCGGTGGAGTGGACAATAAACAGTACTCGGAAGGTGTAGGCGGGCAACTTGGAGGAGTGAACGCGCCGACCGTATATAATTCCTGTTTCAACTTTGTGCAGTTCTGGGACGGGCGTGCCGTAACTCTGGCCGACCAGGCCGCAGGTCCTCCGTTGAATCCGGTGGAAATGGCCAGCAAGTCTTTTGATGAGATATGCGAAAAACTGAAGGCGGATGCAGATTTTGACCGTTTCTTCACGGCCGTGTATCCGGATGGAATCACTGAAAAGAACCTGACAGACGCCATACAGGAGTTTGAAAAGACACTGATTACGCCCAACTCACGTTTCGACAAGTATCTGAAAGGTGACAAGACAGCCATGAACTCCGATGAAATCGAAGGATTTGAGCTTTTCAAGCAATATAACTGCGCTACCTGTCATGTGGGTGAGAACTTGGGAGGAAAGTCGTATGAACTTCTGGGTGTACATCTCAACTACTTTGAAAAACGCGAGACGGAAATGACAGAAGAGGATAACGGGCGTTACAAACAAACGAAGGTTGAACGTGACCGTCACCGTTTCAAAGTGCCCGGCCTGCGCAACATCGCACTGACCGGACCTTATTTCCATGATGGCACGAAGAAGACTATCGAGGAGGCCGTGCAGGCCATGGGTGAACACGAAAGCGGGGTCATCCTTTCGGAAGATGAGAACCGCAAGATTTCCGACTTCTTGCGTGCGCTCACCGGAGAATATAACGGTAAAACACTTGAAAACGATAATTTGAAATAAATACTTGTCATATCCGCCTTCCGGTTTTTTTCACCACAATGGTATGAAAAGGCAGGAAGGCGGATTCTTTATGTTTGGACCATGAAAATATTCACACGAATAATTATATGCTGTATCGCACTGTCTGTAACGCCGTCGTCTGTACGTGCCCAGTCTGTTCGTGACACGATTGTATATGCCATCCACCCGGATTCTACCCGGCAGACTTTTGAAGGATGGGGGGTGTCGCTATGCTGGTGGGCGAACATGTGCGGCAAGTGGAGTGATGAGAAAATCGATGAAATCATCGACCTTCTGGTCAGTCCTGAGGGACTGAACTATCGTTTTTTCCGATATAATATAGGTGGGGGCGACGACCCGGAGAACCGTAGCTGTCATCCCCATCATTTTGGTAAGGGAAAAGGGCTGCGGGCCGAGATGGAAGGTTTCAAGGATTCTACTGACGGGGAATACGTGTGGAGCCGTGATTCGGCACAGCGTAAGATTATGTTGAAGATTAAGGAGAAGCGTCCGGATGCCGTGTTCGAGGCATTCAGCAATTCCTGTCCTTATTACATGACTCACAGCGGATGTGTGGGCGGACATAAGGATGCCCGTTCCGATAACCTTCGTCCGGAATGCTACGAAGAGTTTGCACATTATCTGGTGGATGTATGCAGGCATTATAAAGAGGCGTATGGCATAGAGTTCAGAACCTTGGAGCCGTTTAATGAACCCGTGACGGATTATTGGTATGCTGACGGAAGTCAGGAAGGTTGTCATTTCAGTACAGAATCACAAATCGAGTTCATTAAGAAACTGTATCCCATACTGAAATCGTCCGGTCTCCATACCGTTATCGCTGCATCCGACGAGACCTCTGTGTCACAATCCGTTAAAGACTTTAAGGCGTATAAGGAAGCAGGTGTGCTTGATATGGTAGGGCAATGGAATACCCATACTTATTCTGCAAACCATGAGGCGCGTACCGAGTTGCGTACCCTTTGTAAGGCAGCCGGAATTCCATTGTGGATGACCGAAGTGGGAGAAGGCGGACGAGGCATTTCCGGTAATCTCAAGCTGGCGCAGAAGTTGATTGACGACATCCGTTATATGGAGCCTGCTGTATGGACCGACTGGCAATATATGGAGGAAGATAATGACCAATGGTGTCTTCTTCAGGGTGATTTTACCCGGCAGACCTACCGGAAGGTGAAGAATTACAGTATCCGCCAGCATTTCAGCCGATACATCAAAGAGGGGTATACCATCATGCATACTTCGAACGAGCATGTACTTGTTGCTCAACATGAGTCTGATGACAGTCTGACAATGGTCATTACGGCTGTAAACCCTTCGTTCCGTGAATCGGCTCACCGTGCCGAACTCTCGGCATATCCGGCTGTTTCTGTTGCTGACATTACAGCCTTGTGCACGAATCGGACGGAAGATTTGAAAGAGACCAAGGCGTATGCCTTGCATGGAAACATGCTGGAGTATACGTTGCAGCCACATAGTATCATGACCTTTGTCATTCGGTTATGTAAGTCATAGGTAGCTCGCTTTTGAAGAACCTTCTGAAAAGATTTTGGTTCTTCCTGCATAAAAAACGGCACTTTTCTTTGTCGGTTTGAGGAAAAGTTGTATCTTTGCACTCGCAAAACGAAGCCCAGATGGCGGAATCGGTAGACGCGCTGGTCTCAAACACCAGTGGGGCAACCCATCCCGGTTCGATCCCGGGTCTGGGTACGTAATCGGGAAGTAGAGGAATCTACTTCCCGATTTTCTTTTCTCGCCCCTCGCAATTAGTTCACAGGCCTTTCTGTCTTTTTTGTTTAGTAGGCTTCCAATACAAACGCCCCTAAACGTCAGATACGGACGTTTAGGAGCGTTTGTATTGGCACAATGTGCTCTTGATTTACGGATAATCCGCTAATCAGTATTGTATCTTTCGTACGGTTCCATCGCTATATTTGAAGATGTTGATGGCGCCGCGGCGCGGTGCGTCCAACAACTCACCCGTGATGGAATAGATGCGGTAGCTTATGCCGGTGGGAGTGGTCTTTGTCGATTCAATGCCGGCTACGAAGTCTTCATATTCTTTCTGTCTGGCCCTGGCACGCTGCAGAATCGCGTTGAGTTCGTTCTCTATGGCGTCGCCGTCGAAGGGATAGTCCATCGTGAACTCTCCGGCTTCGTATGCATTCTTGGTGTCGGTGCCTAATTTGGTGAGTTGGGATCTTATGCTATTGAGGTCGGAAGTGAATTCTTTGTACACGTCCTTGCATTCTTTTCGGATTGTATTGTAAGTGGAAGTACGCAAATCCTTCAATTCTTCGATTCTTGCCATCACTTCCTGATACTTCTTATAGAGGGCTCTATCTTCGGCGGTTTCCTTCTTCAGGTACTTGAAGTTGTTGGCGATAATCTTCTCTACAAGTTCTTTTCCTCGTGTCTGATAGCCGTTGCTTTCGTCCACACCCGCATAGTCCATCAGGATGATTCCGGTGGGGCCGGCCTCGTGTGTGTCCAGATAGTCGATGATGGTGGCATTCGTGTGGGTCGCGTTGTCGCGGTAACCGTTTGCCGTGGAGATGCTGCCGCTGTTATAGGCCGAGGCAAAGTTGTAAATCCATACGATAGAGCTTGTACTGAGGGTCTGGTGCTTTGTGCTGAAGTCAAGCATGGCCTTGATAGAACCTAACTTTGCTTCCATATCCTCGGCTTTGGAGGTGTCGGCTTGGTCCTGCATATACAGCTTGCCCAACGCGCCGTTCGGACCGATGATTTGGCCGTTGGTCTGCGCGTTCCAGTCAATCCATCCGCACCAGTTTTTGAAAAAGCCGCCGATAGGTGTCGTGTCGTATGTGTCGCGGCTCAGCAACAGAATTTTTCCGCGCATGTCACCTACGGTCAGGTCGGGGCGGAAGTCGATGAGAAAGTCCTTCAAATCGTCGCGTCCGGTCAACTCAAGCAACATGGTCTTGTATTGGTCTTTCTCCTTGTCATAATTCGTGGCATACAGCAGATGTATGATGGCAAACTCGGACGGACTCTTGATCAAAGAGTCACGCAGTTGGTAAAGAGCATCGTCGAAGCGGACTTTTGTGTCGGCAATACCATGGTAAATGGCCAAATGGTCACCCGAAACTTTTGGACGCATATCAAAAGCGCGGATACCGATACTCCATTGTGTGGCAATGTCGATGTCCTGTGTCTGTGAGAACGAAGCAAGGCTCATGTCCTTGTTTGTGGCTGTATCATGTGTACCGGGAATGGAAAGCACGGATACATAGGTCGCGTCTGGAAGCGGTTCCATCCAGTCATCGGCCGAAACTGTTGTGCATAAGCCGCACAAGGCTAATAAAGTCAGGTATGTCTTTTTCATATTTAATATGTTTAGGTTTGCAGGCAAATATAATATGTTTCTTCTATAAAGAAATAGATGTCTTCAAAGTAGGCGTGTTTTTGTCAACTTTTGGCGTAAATAAATTAAGAATATGTGGCTGTCAGCTTTGCTTTATTCGGGGATGACCTCCTGCATGTAAATGGCTGCCAGACTCCATGTGGCCGCATCGTTTGTGCATACGTTCGGATTCTCGTCGATGGGTGCGGGCACTTCGGGTGCGACGATTCGCTTTACTTCAAAAGGTTTGTCGTTCCCCCACACGTGCCAGAGTTCGTCCCATGCCTCGGCAGCCCATTGCTTGTTGCCTGTTTTGTATGCCGCATAAGCCTTCAGGCGGGTTACGGGAAAACGGTTGCGGGTGATTGTATGGGCTTTCTCCCTGTATTCGGCGGCATGCGTCAGCCACACTTTGTTCCATGCCGGTATGTCGAGCATTTCCATCATCTCATTCATGAGTTGAAAACCGCCCATGATGGTCATCAGGTGGTTGGTGTGCTGCAGGGTGGGGTCGCCTTCGTAACTGAGTTCTCCGGTAGCCGGATTGAAGCCCAGTACGCCCGGTCCTGTAAACAACCCGTTGGGAAGGGAGGCGATGCTTTTCATTCCGGCGATAATCTTGTCGCGGTAAACCTTGTTTCCCGTACGTTCCCATTCCGTCATCCAGTTGCCGGCGTATGCAAGCCAGTCCGGCCCGATGCGCAACCGGGCGGGAGCCGTGCAAGGATATTGGCTGCGTGGTAATGCCAGACGCATGGGGTCGATGGTGTACAGCATTTGTTCGGCATCCTTAACCTCGGTCATCAGGTCGCCGAAGCGTTCGTCGGTGGTCAGGTAATAGCTGAAGCGGTTCCATGCCGCCTGACTGATACGTGCCTCTTTGGCACCACATCCCCAATGGCTTACATTGTGTCGTGAACCTAATCCCGAGTAAGGGCCGAGGTGATAGACGTCGCATTCGGCCGTATGACGGCTCATAGCCATGGCCAGTCGCCAAAGGTCTGCTCTTCCGGTGCGCAGGAAACTGTACCAGAGCCACATGTTGGAAGCCAGTTCCGTATTGTCCCACGCATATCCCCCCACGTCATATTTCCATTCGTGGCGTGCGGCGTCATAGGTGTGCATGAAGTCTCCGTAGTTCCAGAATCCGTACCATTTATGTTGTTCTACGGCTTTTACATAATAGTTCAGGAAGTCGTCCAGACGGTCCTCGACTTTTGCCCTCCGCTCGTTGCTGCGGTCGGGCAGGCTCCAGATGCCGAAAGCATGCTTGGCGTGCAGATATTCCGGTGTGCAGACGAGCTGTGCGTCCTGTGCCAACAAGCGTGCCTTGCGTGCGGTCTCCGTTTTTCCAGGGTAGGCACTTTCGGGAGCGATGGTCAGCGTGTGTGTGCGTGCCACGCCGTATGGTGTGCTCATGCCTTTCTGTACATCCTCGTAGCTGGCTTCCAGGTCATGTGCCACATAATCATAGTGTCGCAGGTCCATCGGTTCGGCATCGGGAGTCCACATCCATACGGTCAGTAATGCCTGGTCTTCGCATGCGCTGTCCACCTGTAATGCCGTGGGGTAACTCTGCCAGAAGTCCTTTAACGAAACGCCCAGTCCGCCGCTCACGTCGCCGACAAAGGCATATCCTGGGGCGCGGCTGCCTGAAAATGTTCCGAGCCACGGACGGTCCGAGTGGGTCCGTTTGCGTATGGAGAAAGCATCTGCCGTGGTCTGGCTCAGGCGGAATCCGTTCCATGTGGCCCAATGGTCGAGCAGATGCTTGTTCTTGGTGTCAAATTCCTCGTATTCCGGGATGCGTTCACCCCGCATCTGCCTTTCCTGCCAGGTCTTGTCGCCGTTCAGCGTCAGGATACGTCGTCCCGAAAGGGGCTGTACGGGTTCGGCCCATACTCCTCCTTCGGCCGTGGCAAAAGCCACATG
The DNA here is from genome assembly GCA_900548345.1 of uncultured Paraprevotella sp. Taxonomy (GTDB): domain Bacteria; phylum Bacteroidota; class Bacteroidia; order Bacteroidales; family Bacteroidaceae; genus Paraprevotella. The sequence continues at coordinate 15,296 of URKA01000014.1, forward strand.
GCGGTTGTAGGCCGCTTCGCGCATGGGGACTCCGAAGCGTATGCCTAAACTGCGGATGAAATCCTTTTCCGCATCGCCGTTGAATACGAACGTATGCACCATCCTCACCTGTTCGCTGCCGGCATAGAAATACAAACGCACGGTGAAGGGCAGCCATTCGCGTCTCTTACCGTCGGTGTAATGACCGTCGAGACGAAGCAATGCACGTATGGTTCCGATACGCTCTATCGTCACACGTTCCAGTTCTCCCTTGTAATCTGTGAAATGAATGGTTTTTCCATCCTCGGCCGCAAGACTGTTCTGTGTCGTGCAGCAAAGTTCCGCCGCACCGCCTATCCGGCGTCCGTTCATGCAAAGGCTGTCCAACAGACAGTGTCCGGACTTGGGGATATAAGCCTCAATCTTTCCGGTTGACACGACATAATGTGTAGGCTGCTCGGTTACATGTATGTTTTCATACGCAGCTATCGGCTTGTGCGCTTCTTTCCGGTTGACAGTCTCAAAATGCAAAGTCTCCGCGTCGGCTTTCGCCACAGTGGCCAAACCAGCCCATTTCACCGAGCCGTCCGGCCAGCAGGCCATAGTCCAGCAGTCTGCCGGTATGATGTTTCCTGTGTGGTCTTTCAGTACGACTGTCTTTCCGGCTTTCAGTTCACCCTTGGCGAAAGGTATGCCGAAACTGACGGGACAATCCGTATCCGGTTTCCCGTCCACCCAATGCAATTCGCCGGACACCGGGCCTTTGTTTTGTGCGGTGAGGTGACATGCGCATATTCCTGCCAATAAGATAGAGATTAGGTTCTTCATTTCTGTGTTATATTAATAAGGTATACAAAAATAATCATTTCTTTTAGAAAAGTCCTCCTATATTGCCAAATAATATTTATCTTTGTTTTCCGTAAGGATGTATAATTAACCTAATTAACTTGACGAATATGAGAAACATTCATCTGCTCATCTGCCTTGCCTTTGGCACGGGAGTCGTTTCCTGTACATCGAAAACCTCGGAAAAGGAAGCGGACATTAACGACATGACCACACCTCTGCATCTCTTGCAGCCTGAATACAAGGTGCCTTACGGTGAACTTACGGTTGCCGGTGTGAAAGCCGATATCGATAAGGTGTTCGGCTATATTGAGAAAAACACTCCCGTCAGGGTGCTGGACAAGGACGGAAAGGAAGTGACCGACTATGAGAATATCGCACATGGCGCGACGCTTGACAGGGGGGCCTTTCGTATAGGCAGTTACGAATGGGGGGTGACTTATCAGGCATTGCTTGATGCGGCGGACGCTACCGGAGATGCGCGCTATAAGGATTACGTTGTACGCCGTTTCCGTTTCCTGGCGGAAGTGGCCCCGAAATTCCGTGAATTGTATGAGAAATACAAAGATACCGACCCGCAGATGGAGCAGATATTGCATCCGCGTGCGTTGGATGATGCCGGTGCCATGTGTTGCGCCATGATGAAAGCCAGCGTTGGAGAACCGGAGCTTCAGCTGGACAGCCTGATTGAAAATTATTTCCATTTCATCGAGAAAGTACAATACCGTCTGCCGGACGGGACATTCGCACGCCATCGTCCGCAGCACAATACCGTTTGGCTCGACGATATGTTCATGGGCGTGCCGTCGATTGCCTATCGCGGTATTTACAAACCGGAAGAAGCGCAAAAATACTTCGATGAATCCGCGAAAATCAGCATGCAGTTTGTCAGAAGGATGTTTGTACCCGAAAAGAATCTCTACCGTCATGGTTTCGTGGAGGGATTGCATCAGCAACCTACTTACCATTGGGCACGTGCCAACGGATGGGCCATCCTGACCAACTGCGAGGTGCTGGATGCGCTGCCGGAAGACCATCCGCAGAGGGAAGCGCTGCTTGAACAACTCCGGTTGCACATCAAGGGGCTGGCAAACTATCAGAGTTCGGAAGGCTTCTGGCATCAGCTTATCGACCGCAACGACTCTTATCTGGAGACTTCCGCTACGGCCATATATGTATATTGCATTGCGCACGCCATCAACAAGGGATGGATAGACGGCATCACCTACGGCCCCGTTGCCCAGTTGGGTTGGCATGCCGTCAGCACGAAGATACTGGAAGGCGGACAGGTGGACGGCACTTGTGTAGGCACGGGAATGGGATTCGACCCTGCATTCTACTATTACCGTCCGGCCAACTACCAGGCAGCTCATGGCTACGGTCCTGTCATCTGGGCCGGTGCCGAGATGATTCGCCTGCTCGGCAAATGGTATCCGCGCACGAACGACAGCGGACTGCACTATTATGATGTAAAACAAACCAATCCATCGCCGCTTTTCTATCTTACGGAAGACGGTAGCGGTGTGGCGGTGGAATAATGTCCGGCATCGATGAATACTCATTTTTTTACAGCTTTCGGGCTTGGTGTGCTATGCGTGGCGACTGGCATGGCACGTACGCGTACGTTCGGCATTACCGTGCAGAATCCGTCCGGCTATGAGCGTAAGTCGCAGCCTGTGGTGCTTGCCTTGTCACGTCATGCAGACTTTGCCGTGACAAAGGCTGTGGTAAAGGTCGGCGAAAAAGAACTGCCGTCTCAATTGGATGACATGGACGGCGACCTGAGAGCGGACGAACTTGCGTTCGTGGCAGACATTCCGGCTGGTGCGACTCAATGCTTTACCATTATCTTGTCCGATGAAACCGGACAAAATACTTATGAGCAGCAGACCGATGCCTATATCAAGCTGAACGACATCAAGGAGAAACATCCCCGCGTGCTCTCCGTCACCTATCCGGGAGATGCCGATATATTGGATATGTACAACAGTATTTACGGACATGGGGCGGTGTTTGAAAACCATCTGATGGCTTACCGTATTTATATGGACCACCGCCAAAGCATAGACCTCTACGGCAAGACTTCTCCGCAGCTGGAGATGAATGTCACGGGATTCTATACGACCGACGCGCAACTTGCCCAAGGCTACGGGTGTGACATCCTTTGGGCCGGACAGTCGGTAGGTGCGGGGTCTTTCCGCGGGTATCGCAACGAACAGCCCTGTTACATTGATACGGTGGCTTGGAGGCGGCAGACTGTCATGGCTTCCGGACCGGTGCGTTCCATTGTGGAGGTGGCCGACAAACATTGGGTTTATAAGGGCCGTCCGATTGACATGACGCAACGTTACACGCTCTATGCCGGTCGTCGTGATGTGAGTGTGGACATTCGTATTGAAGGGGCGTCTGCGGAAGAAATCTTCTGCACCGGTATCCAGAAGTTGGAAGAGCAGCCGGTCGGATTTATCCGCGACAACGGCCTTTGCGGAAGTTGGGGATTCAATGTGCCGGAAAAGAGTGCTCCAGAGCACCGTGAAGGGGTCGGGCTTGGTTTGTATGTGCATCCGGACAACCGTAAGGCCATGAAAGAAGACAGTTACAATTATCTTACTTTATTGCGCACCGACGATAACGGCTGTATACGCTATACCGTTGCTACATGTGCGGAACGCGAAAACGGCGGATTCAAGAATGCCGGCAATTGGTTCGACTATCTTACGCAATGGCGTGATGAACTTTCCACGCCTTGTGTCATCGAAGAACAGTAACATGGGACATTGAAGTAAACATGCGTGGCATGTGCTGTCTTTTCCTGTTTCTTTATCGCGCGTGCGGGATGAAAGAACAGGGAGGGGAAACCGTATGTTTCTCGGCATATTCGATTGCTTTCTTGGAGATTCTTTGTAAATTTGTATCTAAGCGCTGATATGAAATGTGGGGATATGAAACAAATATGTCCGAACGGGCCATCAAGCCATACCGACGCGCTGGGTATGCGTGAGGCTCAGGCGATGGTTTATGCTCAAAATTGAATGTTATTGATATGAAAGACGAACACCCTTTTGCACAATTCCATTATTGCCCCAAGTGCGGTTCGCCGCGCTTCGTGGAGCACAACTGCAAGTCGAAGGAATGCCTCGACTGCAGATTCGTATATTATTTCAATCCGAGTGCGGCTGTGGTCGCGGTCATTTTCAATGAGCGGGACGAACTGTTGGTGTGCAGGCGCGGCAAAGAGCCGGCCAAAGGTACATTGGACCTGCCGGGAGGCTTCTCGGACTGCTTTGAAACGAGTGAGGAGAGCGTGGCCCGCGAGGTGAAAGAAGAGACGGGGCTGGAGGTGGACAAGACGGATTTTCTCTTTTCGTTGCCTAACACCTATCTCTATTCCGGTTTTCTTGTGCATACGGTTGACAATTTCTTCCGGTGCGACGTAAAGGATGCGGCGGGAGCACATGCCATGGACGATGCCGCCGAACTGTTGTGGATTCCGCTGAAAGACATCCGACCGGAGGCTTTCGGACTGGATTCGGTACGGAAGGGGATAGAAAAGATACTGTCCGGCCGGAAAACGCGCTGAGACCTCTTACTGCTTTAAGAACTCACGCGCCCTTTCTATCAGGGTGTCCTTGTTGCGTGCCACATCCTCTTGCGTGAGAGATACGTAGATGTCCGGCTCGATGCCGAATTCTATTTGCTGCATGTCTGCGTCGTACATCGGGCATGCCGAGAACCTTACAGACCACCCGTTGGGCAGTTCCGAAGAGAAAGGCATGCCTGAGCCGCCTCCCGTACGGTCGCCCATGACGGTGACCAAAGGACATTCTTTCATGTTTCGCACGAAGGTGTTAGTGGCACTGTAGCATGAGCGGTTGGTCAGCAACACGGCCTTTTTCTGCCATCGTATGCCGTCCGAGGGGGTGATGTATTCGGCTGCCGGAGTGGAAAAGTCGTTGTGCCCTTTCCCTGTCTTGTGCGAAATGTAGCCCGCCAGACGTCTTTCGTTCGTAAACCTTTCGGCCAGCCGTTCCGCATACGTCAGTACACCGCCGGCATTCTCGCGTACGTCGATGATGAGGCCGTCGCAAAGTTTCAGATAAAACAACACTTCATCGAGATTTCCTTCGCCGATGGCAGAACTGAAACTCCCGTAATAGATGTAGCCTATGTTGTCGTCAAGGATTCTGTATTTCAGTCCGGATGCAATCCGGTAGTCCGTGCCGAGGTAAAGCCTGTGTATGCTGTCGTTGAAGTTGGCGGGATAGTCTTCATACCAACTCCAGTAGCGTCCCATGTCGGAAGGCGTATATAGGTTGACATGTCCGTCTTTCAGCTCGGCCAGCATGTCGCACAGCACCTCAAAGAGCTGCGCGGAATTCATCCCGTCATGTATGCGCGGACGGTATTTGGCGTACACTGCATCCCATGCCATACAGCCGTTCTGTGCTTTGTAGTCGAGGAAGCAGTATTGTTCGTCTATGATGCGCCACAAGGCTTCAAAGTTGTTGACGGGGGTATTGTCCATCTCTTCTTCGCGTATGCAGGAGAGGCAGGACAAAGCCGTAACGATAACGACGGAACAAAAGAGAAATATGCGGTGTGTCATGCAAGTGGGTTTGTAGAAGTTACATTACGAATGGCCGGTGTTGTGAGTCTTTCCGTTTGATAAAACTGAAATGCTTCACATAACCTACCATAAAACTATGGTTCCAGATATGGCTTTTCAATCCGTTCACACTGCTCTGGCGTATGTCGCAAAGATAGCCTGCACGGAAAGTAAATCCGGCAATGGGAAAGTCCAGGGTGAGGAAGTGGCGCATGGACGGTGCATTACCGGGGTAGGTGAAACAGATGTTATGGTCGTATCCGGTATGGGAGATTTCATAATACGATTGTCCGTATTGCGGTGAGAACATTCCGCCCAATAGCGGAAGGCTGAACTGGTAACGCGCCGTAAACGGCACTTTTCTTATATGAAAAGGAAAGATGGCTATCGCTGAGGCTCCCACGTCGATTTCGGCTTTGGCCTGCACAGGGTTGTTGGAGTTCCGCGTGTTGTATATGACACCCAGACCGGCATGCGCTTCTCCGCCGGCCATGATGCGCAATCTGTCCCATAGAAGCCAGTTGTAGTGCCATCCTATGCTGTAGTTGCATTTTCCTGCGTATTCATCGGCTTTTTCCATGCGGTTGGATGTAGAGGCTACAAAACCGTCGACAATGCTTTGGGTAGTGATGCGCCCGCCGGCCCAATGTGTCTTGCGCAGTGTTTCGTGCAGCATGTTTATCTGTATGCCCCTGTAGGTGGTGGGCGAAAGATAGGTGTCGTACAGGCTGCTGCCGCCGATGCCGAAAAGTGTGGCATGCGTTGTATGCCGGTTTTCGGGCAGTGGCGGTTCGGTTTGCACGGCGATGCCTCTTTCCATTTGTGTCTCGGTCTGTGCGGCCATGGGAAAGCACAACATGTACAGCAGGCCGAAACATCCTGCCGTCTTGCTGATTCCGACGGAAAAATGTCTCAGTCTGCGTAGGGGGAAGATGAAAGGAGTGACTTTATTCATCTTCAAAAAGTTTCATTTGTCCGGTGATTTCGTCCACGATGTCGGACTGGCTTTTGCCTGCATCCGGGTCGAGGTTCTCTGCTTGCGGCTCGTCTGCTGCCGTCCCGCTTTCAGGGTCGGCCGTTTCTTCCTCCGGGTGCCGGAGCGGTTCCAGTTCTTCGATTTTCTGCGTTTCCATCGTGGTGAGCCGCTTGCCTTTTGCCTTGAAACTTTTCACTCCGATGAATGTTTCCGCATCGATTTCCTGCGGGTCGCGGAACTCGTCGTGGCCGCCGAACGTGATGCACAGCCGCGGATAAGGTACGTCGGTGAGGAGTATCAGACGGCTGTTCTTGTTCTCGCCCGTGAAACTTTGCGGCTTGTTGCCGGCTTCGAATGTGAAACGTTTCACGTAAGGATAATCCTGCTGGTCGGCGTCGTAAAGGACGGCACACCAGATTTTGTCGGGCATGAACTTCTCTATGCGTAGGATGTCCTGTTCGTAATGGTTGTTCACGTCGAAGTTCGTTGTGTAGAAAGTACCGTCTTTCAGAACGACCAGTATCAGGTCTTCGCTGTGGAACTCGCCTAAATATTCGCCCCGTTCGTCGTAATTCAGACGGTTCACGTCGTGGTCGAACCATACCTTGCGTCCGCCGAGCGTGGAGCGTCCGTGCGATTTCAGGCCGATACGGTGGATTTCGTTCTTGGAAAGCAGGTTGCCCATGCTTTGCCGCCCTTTGACGGCCAGGTCGCTGAAATCCTTGTCGATGAATATCTTCTTGATTTTCGGTCCCGGTTTGAGCGTGATTTTGATGGTTTCGGCTTCTCCGTTGGGGTTCGGCGTGAAATAAACCACTTTTGAACCCGGTGTGCCCTGGGTCAGGTCGTATTCACGGTCGCGTGTGACGGATGTCACGTTGAAGCGTTTGATATAATAGAATCCGGCTTTTCCGTCGCGGTAGACCACATTGTATATCGTGCGCCTGTCGTTTCTCTTGAAGATGGCCACGTGAATGATTTCCGCCTTTTTCTTTTCCGCCTTGCTCCGTTCCGTTTCGCCCACGAAAATCTTTTCGCTGATGCGTATGACTTTGTACGTGCCGTCCCGGTAGAAGATGATTACATCGTCGATATCCGAACAATTGGCGATGAATTCGTCTTTTTTCAGTGATGTGCCGATAAATCCGTCTTCGCGGTTGATGTATAGCTTTTCGTTGGCCTCTACTACTTTCGTGGCCACGATGGTGTCGAAGTTCCGCAGCTCAGTGTGGCGCGGATGGTCCTCTCCGTATTTGGCTTTCAGCATGCGGAACCAGTCGCTCGTCACTTCCACCATGTTGTTCAGGTCGCGGTTGATGCGTGCGATTTCGTCCTCCATCCGTGCGATGGCATCGTTGGCTTTCTCCTTGTTGAATTTCAGGATGCGTGCCATCTTGATTTCCATGAGGCGGAGAATGTCGTCTTTGGTCACCTCGCGAATCATTTGGGGATAGAAGGGTGTGAGGCGCTCGTCGATGTGTGCGCATGCGGCATCCATGTCTTTGGCCTGTTCAAACTGTTTGTCCTTATAGATTCTTTCTTCGATGAATATCTTTTCGAGCGATGCAAAGTGAAGGCTTTCCTGAAGTTCACCCTTGCGGATGAGTAGCTCCTTGCGTATAAGTTCCAATGTGTTGTCCACCGAGCGTTTCAGTACCTCGCTGACGGTGAGGAAGCAGGGCTTGTTGTCATCAATTACGCAACAGTTCGGCGAGATGCTGATTTCGCAGTCTGTAAAGGCATACAAGGCATCCAGCGCCTTGTCGGAGCTTACACCCGGTGTGAGGTGGACAAGGATTTCCACTTCGGCGGCTGTATTGTCTTCTACCTTGCGCACTTTGATTTTGCCTTTTTCTATGGCTTTCAGGATGGAGTCAATCAGCGTGGTTGTGGTTTTCCCGTACGGAATCTCGCGTATGGCGAGCGTCTTGTTGTCTATTTTCGTGATTTTTGCGCGCACCTTGACAGCTCCGCCCCGCTGGCCGTCATTGTATTTGCTCACATCGATGCTGCCTCCCGTGAGGAAGTCCGGGTAGAGCAGGAACGGTTCGCCGTGAAGGTACTGTATGGCGGCATCGCAGATTTCGTTCAGGTTGTGCGGCAATATTTTTGACGAAAGGCCCACGGCAATGCCTTCCACCCCTTGTGCCAGCAGCAAAGGAAACTTGACCGGCAGAGTGACCGGCTCCTTGTTGCGTCCGTCGTACGACAGCTTCCATTCTGTGGTCTTGGGATTGAACACCACGTCCAGGGCGAATTTCGACAGGCGGGCCTCGATGTAACGCGGTGCCGCGGCCGAGTCGCCTGTGAGGATGTTGCCCCAGTTGCCCTGGCAGTCCACGAGCAGGTCTTTCTGCCCCATCTGTACGAGCGCATCGCCAATCGACGCGTCTCCGTGAGGATGGAACTGCATGGTATGTCCCACGATGTTGGCCACTTTGTTGTAGCGTCCGTCATCCATCCTTTTCATGGAATGCAGGATACGCCGTTGCACAGGCTTGAACCCATCGTTGATATGAGGCACGGCGCGTTCCAGAATGACATACGACGCATAGTCGAGAAACCAGTTCTGGTACATTCCGCTCAGATGATGTGTCCCGCCGTTCCGTTGTTCGGCTTCAGGCGTATAGTCCGTATGCATATCGGAAAACTCTTCGTTGTCCGTGTCGTTCAAGTCGATTGGGCCGTTTTTTTCTTCGCTCATATTTATGTCGGTTATATATCTATTTTAACGCAAAAATAACATTTTAATGAAAAAAAAGCCGTACTTTTGCGAAAGTTTTATCAATATTTTACGAATAGAGTATGGCTCAGGAAGATGTATTCAAGAAAATAGTGTCACATTGCAAGGAATACGGTTTCGTTTTCCCTTCAAGTGATATCTATGACGGATTGGGTGCCGTGTATGATTATGGTCAGAACGGCGTGGAGTTGAAAAACAATATCAAGCAATACTGGTGGCAGAGCATGGTGCTGCTCCATGAGAACATCGTGGGGATTGACGCGGCGATATTCATGCACCCCACTACATGGAAGGCCAGCGGGCATGTGGATGCCTTCAACGACCCTCTGATTGACAACCGCGACAGCAAGAAGCGTTATCGTGCAGATGTGCTGATTGAAGACCAGATGGCCAAATACGATGAGAAAATCAACAAGGAAATAGCGAAGGCCGCCAAGAAGTTCGGCGAGAGTTTCGATGAGGCCAAGTTCCGCGAGACTAATCCGCGTGTGCTGGAAAACCTGCAGAAGCGCGACGCATTGCATCAGCGTTACAGCGATGCCATGAATGCCAACGATTTGGATGCGCTGAAACAGATTATCCTGGACGAAGGCATCGTCTGTCCCATCAGCGGTACGCACAACTGGACGGATGTGCGTCAGTTTAACCTGATGTTCAAGACCGAGGTAGGCTCCACGGCCGAAGGCTCGTCTACCATTTACCTGCGTCCGGAAACGGCACAGGGCATTTTCGTGAACTACCTGAACGTGCAGAAGACCGGACGCATGAAGCTGCCGTTCGGTATCGCACAGATAGGAAAGGCCTTCCGTAATGAGATTGTGGCCCGTCAGTTCATCTTCCGCATGCGTGAGTTCGAGCAGATGGAGATGCAGTTCTTTGTCAAGCCCGGCACGGAACTGGATTGGTTCAACTCCTGGAAGAAGACGCGTATGGCTTGGCATCAGGCGCTCGGCTTCGGTGCTGAGAACTATCGTTTCCACGACCATGACAAGCTGGCGCATTATGCCAACGCGGCTACGGACATCGAGTTCCACATGCCGTTCGGCTTCAAGGAGGTGGAGGGTATACACAGCCGTACCAACTTTGATTTGAGCCAGCATGCCAAATATTCAGGCAAGAAGATTGAGTATTTCGACCCGGAAACCAATGAAAGCTATACGCCGTATGTCATCGAGACTTCAATCGGTGTGGACCGTATGTTCCTCTCCATCATGTGTCACAGCTATCAGGAGGAGACACTTGAAAACGGCGAGAGCCGCGTGGTGTTGAAACTGCCCGAAGCACTTGCGCCGGTGAAGTTGGCGGTGATGCCTTTGGTCAAGAAAGACGGACTGCCCGAAAAGGCGCATGAAATCATCAGCAATCTGCGTTTCCACTTCAACTGCAAGTATGATGAGAAAGACTCCATCGGCAAGCGTTACCGCCGTCAGGATGCCGTAGGCACGCCTTTCTGCGTGACGGTGGACTACGATACGCTGAAGGACAATACCGTGACCTTGCGTTATCGTGACACCATGGAGCAGAAGCGTGTGGGCATAGATGAGCTGCGTAGCATCATCGAAGACAAGGTGAGCATCACTTCCTTGCTTAAGAAAATCATGTAATCATCCCCAAACAAGAATGTCTATGAAAAAAAGCCTATTGCATCTGGCGGGCGTTTGGGCGGTTCTTTGTATGTTGGTCGCATGTGGCGATGACAACGAGGCATACGACCCCTATGCGAACTGGCAGGCGCGTAATGCGGAATATTTCTCGCAGGTAGCCTCACAGGCACGTTTGGCCATCGCACAGGCGAAAGCTGCCTATGGCGACAGTTGGGAAGAGCATTGCGAGTGGCGCATGTTCAAGAGCTACCATAAGCCGCAGGGTGTGGCCGGCGCGCTTACCGACTCCATCTGTGTGCATATCGAGCACAAGGGGGAAGGTAGGGGATGCCCGATGTATTCAGACTCCGTACGTGTCAACTACAGAGGAACGCTGATGTCGACGCAATATATGGAGAATGGTGAGTTGAAGACGAAAGAACAGGTGTTCTCGCAGTCTTTTACCGGTGAGCCGGACCTGCCGGTTCTGGAGGCCACCGCGGCTCCAGCATTGATGGGGGTATCCTCGGCCGTATACGGCTTTGCCACGGCCCTGCAATATATGCACGTGGGCGATGCGTGGCGGGTGTATATGCCTTCCGAATTGGGTTACGGGGCTACTGCAAGCGGTGCGATTCCGGCTTTCTCCACATTGACATTCTATATTCATTTAGTGGATTACTACCTGCCGGGCACGGGTGTGCCCGGTTGGCAGTGATGCCTGAAAGTGCCGAAACGTTTGATGACACGTATAAACGACAGATGACCACCGAGGAAATCGGTGGTCATCTGTCGTTTATCGTTACGGGCCCGGCGGTTCGTCTCTTTTATATCAATATTCCAGTTTTAAGGATATCAGTATAGAGTGGATTGTTTTTATCTTCAATAAGTAGGACTGGTTCTATAAGATTGCTTACTTTACGCTTTAGTTTCCACAATAACGGAGTGTCCTCAAAATAATTGTCGCTCATGTGCTCCACTATTACGGCAATGTCTATGTCGCTATCTTCCGTATGGTTGCCCTTACTATATGAACCATAAAGGTAAAGGGCCTTTAACGGAAGCCGTTCTGCGACTGCAGCTTTGTAGCGTTGTGCCAATCTTATAGCTTGCTCTTTATCCATGTTCTCAGTTCATTTGTTTGTTTAATTAGTTCTTTGCAACGGTTTGCGGTTAGACTTTTCATCAATCGCTCCTTGTATGAAGGATAGCGTGCTTCTATATTTAGCGGTTCAAGTTCATCTATGAAATCCAATTGTTCTTCCGACATCTCTTTGTCCAAACCACTTTTTTCAGCAAGTCTTGACAAGCTATGAATCTTCAATGGTGGTTCTTCTGTTACATTACTCCAATATGCTTTGAGTATTTTTTCTATTACTTGGTGGCACATGAAGCCGACATAAAGGTAACGTTTGGTTGAAAGCATGGCATTTGCAGTGTCAAAATCGTAATCTGACATTTCAATCCAATATGTAACCTTATTATTTGTCATTATATATCTTAGTCAAATGCAAATATAAAAAATATCTTTGAGATATCTAAACCTTTTATGCTAATTTTAAAGCTGTTGAGTCTCGCTTCCTTTCTACCCCCTCGAAACCGAAGGGAGGGGTGAAACATGGGTTATATAGACTTACCAAATTGTATTTGTGGACAAATTCTGTCACAATAGAAGCAGTCATCAAGACTATTGCATTTTCTTGATTTCGTTATATAAAGCCAACCCTTTTGCCGTAAGCAGGTATTTTTGTCTCGGATGATTGGGCTTGTCAGGATATAGCACCTTGAGAAAACCGGCTTCGGAAGCGGGGCTAATATAATTCCCCAAAAATGTCGGACGATGTTTCAGGCCGACTTTCTCCATCAACACTTTTAACGATAATTGTTCGTTTGACAAAGCTAATAACAAAGCGCGAACTTGTTCGGTTACTTGTACGGCAGGTTGTTCGGTACTTGTACGGTCGATTTGCTGTACTTGTTCTGCTCTCAATTCTTCCGAAGCATTAACCACCATATACCTATTCCGCAACTCATTTGTTTCCCCCAATAGAAGATTACGAAAGAACCGTTCCAAATATTCGGAATTACGCATGATGCCTTTTTGCAAGTTTTGGTAGTTGGCGCGCACCAGCGCATTACGGAAATACCACGAATGATTGGCGAACAGGTCGTTTGTTACATCAAACCCCATAGAACGTAGATAAAGAATCGTAAATACGGCAGTCGTTCGGGTATTTCCCTCGCCAAACGGATGGATTTGCCATAATCCCGATACGAATTTGGCGATGTGGCTCACTAATCCATTTCTGTCCACTTTTGAATAGTCGAACTGACGTTCTTGTTCCAAGTCGTATTCAATCGCTTTGCGAAGATCGGGTGCGGAAACATACAGCACCGTATCACCACGTAGCACCCATTCCTTTTTGGTGATGTTGTAATCGCGGATTTGTCCCGCAAATTTGAAGATGCCATCGAAAATCCGACGATGAATCGATGTCAGTCCGACAAGTGTAAAAGCAAAAGTTTTCTCGGTAAGAAGTCGGCGGATGTTGGTCGATGCCATATCCGCTTCGTGTATTTCCGCATCTTCGGGCGTATGCGCCTCTTTCAATTGATAATAGCTACGAATAAGCTGTTCGGCTTCGTCAATTGTAATCTCGCCCTCGATATCTTTACGTGCCGTCTCAATCAAGTAGTCAGAAGGCTTCAAGCCATCCACGGCCTGCAACCCTATTGCGGTCTGCCATGCGTAACCCTTCTCCCGCTTCTGCGGCTCGCCTTGGCGTATGTATTCGTCGAAGTTAGTCATATATCCAGACTGTATTTGGAGCCTTTGAGGATTTCGTATAATTTCATATGTTTGGGCTTATTTTCTGATGATTAAATCTTTCAGATCCAAGATATTCGATTGTGTGGCGGTCGCGTCATTAGCGGACCGTTCTTGCTCAGAAACCCAATTGGACAGGCATGGTGAACCTTTCCCACATCTCATGGTAAACTGTTCCGGAAGGAATATTTTTAAAGGTCAGTTTGATGGTGTTTGCATCCAGCCATTCGATGTAACAGGGAGTGCCATTTTCCTTCGTGGTGTCCTTGCCGTAATATTCGGTGTAGCGGATGGTGCCCGATGTGATGTACATGTGGTCGTCCCGGCATGTTTGTCCTTGGGGAGGAACTACAACGGACGCTTCTTTGCCGTAGATTTTAAGCGAATAGTGTTTGGGGGCCTTGTAGGTCGGTACTACGCATTCATCCTGCGGCCTGGCATTCTTGTGTGGGCATCTGCCTGTGCCGACGAGTTTCCATGCTCCGAACAGCGGGTTCTTCCTGCTCTTCTTTGAGTCCATGACTTCCTTTAAGAGCCGGGCTGTGGGCGTCTGTAGTTCCGCGGTCCACTTTTCGGTGACGAACGTACCTTTAGGGAAGAGCTTGTAGTGGGAAAGGTTCTGAAACCATTTCAGCTTGAATCCCTTCTTCCCGGTGTCGAATAGCTGTATCGGTGACGTCGATCCGGAGATGTGGGTGGTGTATTCCTCCTTATGCAATATGAAGGCTGTCTGCCCGTCTTCTCCTCTTTGCATCTCGCCGTTCAGGAAAGCCAGGCCGTACAGGTTGCGGCTTTTGTCCACGAACTTGTATTGTTCGAAAGGAGAGGGGATATATACCCCGTCTTCGCCGCACAGCTGTGTCATGGTGTAGATGCCCGGTGAAGGCTTCCGGTAAGTCTTTCCTATGGTTTGTGCCTGCAATGGTGTAGGGATGGCGTACAAGGTCAGGAGCAACCCGCAGAGCAGGGTCCTTTTCCATCTGTTGCTGAAGAGTGTTTTCATGGCTTTTGAGGTTAATTACGAATGGTTTCGTACAAATATAGGACATTCACCCGCCATTTGCAAGTTTTCTTCTGATTTTCTTACTGTGGCCAGTCTCTCACAGTCAACTTAACAGCCACCTCCATACAGGTATGATTTCAATCGTGCCATTCTCGTCTTCCACCTTGTCATACTCGTCATTGGTCAGTATCAGCCGGTGGCGGCATGGGAGTACATTCGGTAATTTCTTCAGCGCATTGACTTTACGTTCGAAAGTTTCCTGCGACTGTGTCATGCTATACGAGACCTGGATGGCAAGTTCGTCATCAGGCACATAGAAATCCACCTCAACCTTTTCATTGTAGAAGAACACACGCTCGTTGGCTGAATCATGTCCATATTTCCTGAACAAGGCAAGTGCAACGACATTCTCAAGCAATATGGTTTCACCACCCAGAAGAAAGAGGTTCAGCACCCCGTTGTCGATAAAATAGTATTTGCAGAACGTCTCTTTCTCTGCAAAAGGGGCGGAAACATTCCTTAAACGTAATATCAGCCATGCCGACTCGCTATATTCTATGTACTTGCTTACAGTGGGCATGGTTATCTTTCCGCTGACAGATGAAAGGATGTGGGCCAGACGATTGTAGGATACCGGCTGACATACACTTTCTGCCAGTTTCTTTAGCAACAGGCGTAATAGAAGGGGGCTGGCTATCTTATTGCGGCTTGAAATATCTCCCAGATAAATCTTCTGGAAAGTACTGCTCAGATAGTTGCGTTTGACAGCAAGGTTCACAGATTCCGGAAGCCCTCCCCAACATAGATATTCGTGCCATGCGCGCAGCACGGCAGCCCGTGATTCCGTGGCCAAAAGGGAAATATCATCGTATGATATTCTCTCCACATCAAGAAACTCCTTGAAATTATAAGGATATACTTCCATGGAGAGATAACGGCCCCCTAGCGTGGTCATTACCTCAGACGACAGCATCTTGGCATTGCTACCTGTAATCCATACGGAATACTTGGCGTCAGCCAAACGTCGTGCAAACTTTTCCCACCCATTGACATTCTGTATCTCATCTAAAAAAAGCATCGGCCGTTTTCCATACATCTCGGTATGTGCTTCCAGTATAAGAGAGAAGTCCGACACTTCGAATTGGGTCAGGCGGTCGTCTTCGAAATTGAGATAGAGCATTTCGCTCCAGTCTTGTCCTGTAGCCAACATCTGTTGCATCTTCTGGTATAACAAGAAGGATTTTCCTGCACGGCGGACACCCACAAATACGTGGCAGGGAAAATCGTCCGCAGGCAATGCACGGGGCATCACCTTGTAGTTTTCCACATCTTTCTGGTTAGATGCCAAAACCTGTTTTATTGTATCTTTAGTAACCATATTGCCAACTTTTCAAATTGCCATTTTGAATTATTGGTGCAAAGTTATAAATATGATTTTGAATTATCGCTATTTCCTTTGTTAAAAACGGAAGAAGCGCTCCCGCAACGGGAACGCTTCTTCTTGATAATGTATGCTGGAATCGGATTGTCTGGTCCGTTCCAAAAGGACTCCGATTAATCCATTTCCCAAATGTCGTCACCTTCTTCTCCCTCTCCGGTATCCGGTGTCGGGGTTTCTCCGAATCCACTACCAGGTTTACCGAATTCTCCATTAAATTGGGAACCTGCAAGGAGAGAACTCTTCACTTTTATGTCCATCACCTCACACATAGGGGTGATATATTTTTTCTTCTTCATATCGTTAAGTTGTTATTTTACTACCACCTTGTTCTTATTCACAATATACATGCCTGCATTTACGGGCAATGAAGTCTGACCTGCCTCTACGCGTACAGCTTTTACGAGTGCGCCGCCGGTTGTGTATACCTTCACATCACAAGCCTTTTCTGCACTGATTTCGATGGAACCGTTGCTGCCGGATACCTTGAACTCGCTGTTCTCGTTGCGGTTTGTATTGACGTTCTTGATATGTGTCACTTCATTGCCTTCTTCATCCATGAAGCCTACACGGAAAGCAGAGATTTCGTTCGGTCTTGTCAAATCTGTTTGGAAAACGACAAAGCTTCTGAATTGATGCATACGTCCTTTATCTTTGTTCATCTCTACCAGTTGGCCGTTGTTGAATCCGAGAATATACCTGCACCCACTCCCGGTTCGTAAGCGGCTGCTGTTTCAGCCAAATCATCCGTTGTCTGGTTGGCTTTGTAATTGCCACGGAAGCGTTTCTTCGTGTCGTTAACGTCGTTGGTAGCCGCCAAGCCCAAAGTCGCACCTTCTGTAGACTTGAACTCTAAGTTGGTAAGTCCGTCAAATATATTACCGGGTACGCAGTCTTTGGTAAAGGCCAGAACGGCGGGCTCGTTGGCATTAATGTTACTCTTGTAGCCAAACCATATAGTCTGTGTGCTTTGGTTAATTTCTCTCAGGCTGTAGTAGTATACTTCATTGCCATTTGTCAGTTTGTTGTTGATTTGTGCTTTCACGTCCTCGGTAAAGGCAAACGGCATACATACGGTTGCCACGTCGGTTTTGAGGTTACGTGCATACTTTAAATTCTCAACCTTGAAGTCGGTCGGAATATAGAACTCTGCCGTATTTACCATCTTCTCTCCAACTTGCTTCAATCCGTCAACAATCACTGCGTTTTTGCAAACGCCATTGGCTACAACGTTTTCAGTCTCGATGGCAGGAACATTGTTGTCCTCTACATAGATGAATGCATTTTCTGTAGGATAATTAACCAAGTTGTTGCCATCTATGATCTGGCTTGCGTTGTCGATGTTTACGTAGAATAATTGCTTTGTCTTATTGGCTGCGGATGCATAGCTTGCCTTGTAAAGTTTGTTGTTGTCGTTTACCTGGCCAACTTTTAGATTTGTCAAATCGTATCCGAAAATATCGCGTTTCTGATAAACTGCATCTTTGATGTCTGCACCTGCGTTAGTATATTCACTCTCGGAATAAACACGATAGCCTTCAGCTGTCTTGACAATACAGTTGTCTACAGTTCCACTGTTTGTCTTGGCGATTTTGCCGTCTACAGCCACCCAGTTATAAATAGCACCGTTATTGGCATTAAACAGCGGATTGTTGCCGGTATCGGTTCCGCTTACCGTATGGTAGTTGCCTTCTATGGTATAGCCTGCAGGCCATGTCTGAGTTTTAAGTGTGTGAGTTGAAGGAACCATTATATCGCCGGTTATGTTCAACGTTGTGATTGAAGCGAAATCGCCTAACTCTGTTTGCTTTTGGGCTAATTCAGCCTTAGCATCTTCAAGTATCTTTTTCTTATTCTTGTAGTCAGTTGTTTCAATAGAATTTCCATTTGCATCTGTTTGTGGGACTTCTTCTGTAGCGGTATAATCATCATTATTATTATAAAGAGACTCTGATCTATTGACACACATTAGCAATAAATCCGGAGTAAACATCGCCCAACGTGATTCATCGCTAACTCCAGAAAGACTAACAGGGGTATCAAATATAATATTATTGCTGGTATTCTTTTGACCATAAACAATGATTATTTTGTCGGGAAAAACCTGTTTTTCGCCATCCCAAAAAGCAAGTGGTTTTGCTTTATTCATAGTTTCATCAGGTATATTCTCCCCGGCATTTTCGAGTTCCAACTTTATTGTATAAACATCATTTGCGTTGAGTGTTTTCCATTCTGTAATCTTTTTGCTGCTATTAACATCCTGAGGGATATTATTAGATACGGAAGGGATGGTTATGTAAAGTATATAAGCCTTTTTTGTAGCCCAACCACTACTTGTCGTAGTAGTTGCTAAAGCGTAAGAAATCTGTGTAGTTGAAGTTATTTGTCCATCTATCGTTTTATAATATGAAAGCAAGGCATTATGAACGTCAGATGTCTTTTTTATAGTAGTAACGTATTGAGTAGTTGCGTTGAGGTTATCTTGGTATGTGATGACTCTTTGTTCCAACTGAGCAATTTCCGTTTTCAAATTTGCCGCATTGTTAATGCCGTTAATTGCGGCTGATAATTCGTCGAAAGAAGCGATGTCTTTAGTAGTGGGTGCATCAGTTTGAGCCCATGCGCTTCCTCCGCACAAGAGCAGAGCAAGCCCTAAGAATAAGTACTTTTTCTTCATTTTTTCAGTTATTAGTAGTTATAATTAAATCCTATACCTAACGGATGAAGTGGACACAATCCACCCAACCTTGTTTGAAAACAGCGGCAAAGATATATAATATATGAATAAGTCACAAACAATTAAGTCTTTTTGTCTAAAAAAACATAAGATGCGAGTGCTTTTTATGCATATTTACAATATTACTGCAAAAAATACACAAAATGGCCTGCGGCGCAAATCTTTTTAAGGGGCATTATTGAATGTTTTCAAGGGGGGATAACTACTATGGTTTTAGGGAGCATCTTACGCCGGATTGACACAGCCCCTGATTGAATACTGAATGATTTTGCGAAGATATAGCTGTTCAATCTGTGTTTCAAGTTTCTCGATTGATTATATTACAGATTATTTGGCTATTCCAAACATTTTTACTATCTTTGCACCATTAGAACCAGTCAAGCCTCTTCACAATGCTCAAATCCGCGGGTCGTTTTTTTATCCTCAAATTCACACGGTTTTTCTGAGATCAAGTTATCATATCCAACGAAAATACTATGAGCTATTATGGTCTTTTCCCATTGAAAGAAATCGCTTATACTCGGTTTTTTGTAAAAATCGCGATTATAATCGCAAAAATTTGTACCTTTGTATTCTCTTAATCGTGATTTTTTGTATGGCAGTGAAAGTTGACACCCAGAAAGAGATTATCTTCGGCTCATCTGATCCGAACATTTCCCGTGTACTCAGCAAGAAAGAAAAGGATGGTGAGTTGCGAAAGGTTGCCCCGCGCATATACACGACCAATCTGGTTGATAGCTTGGAGAATATAGTGCGCCGCAACCTCATAGATATTCTGGTATATCGGTATCCGGCCGCTATCATAAGCCATCGCAGTGCCAAAGAAATGCGCCCAACGGCTACCGGTGATTTCTTCCTGACAAATTCAACAACAAGGAGAGTCACAGACTTACCCGGTATAATTCTTAATTTTGTCAAAGGTTCAAAAGCGTCGTCTCACGATATACCCTTTATGGGTATGTATATATCGGGTGAACACCGCTATATGCTTGAGAATATGCAAGTGTCAAGAAAATCCGGTGATGAATCACGTGTTCTTCCTATCAGTGTGATAGAAAATAAACTCGAACAGATACTGCTCACCGGTGGTGAAGACCGTCTTAACAAATATCGCGATGAACTGAGAACCGTTGCCGAAGAATTGGGGATGCAGACTGAGTTTGCCAAAATCAATAGCATAATTTCCGCGTTGCTCTCAACTCATGATGCTAAAGTGTTGTCAACAGACTCTGCGAAAGCGTTAGCAGTCGGTAATCCGTTTGACAAAACAAGGGTTGAACTGTTTGAAGTGCTTTTTGAAGCAATAAAGGACCGATATTTTGTTATCCGCAACAATCGTAATACCGATGAGGAATCGTTCCGGCTTTTCTCATTCTTTGAGAGCTATTTTTCCAATTATATAGAAGGAACGGAGTTTGAGATTGATGAAGCGAAAGCGATTGTTGACTCCGGTATCCCTATGCCTCGACGCGATGAGGATTCACACGACATACTCGGAACATTCAAGGTGTTGTCCAACCGTACAGAGATGATGAAGACTCCGACATCACCCAAAGAATTGTTTTCGATTCTTAGCCACAGACACAGCATCCTACTTGAAGGACGTCCCCACATGACCCCCGGCATTTTCAAAATGAAGAACAATCGTGCCGGAATGACTGAGTTTGTGGATTATCAACTTGTGAAAGGAACGCTCTCACAAGGTTTCAAATATTACGCAGCCTTGACTGATCCGTTTGCCCGTGCGATTTTCATGATGTTCATGATTAGTGAGGTGCATCCATTCAATGACGGCAACGGCCGTGTCGCCCGTGTGATGATGAACGCCGAGCTTGTCCGTGCAGACCAATCACGCATAATCGTTCCGACAGTGTTCCGAGAGGATTATATACTCGCCCTGCGTAAGCTAACGCGCCACAGAGACCCGCTGGCATACATCAACGTGATGACCAAACTCCATCAGTTCAGCGATAATCTCTACGGTACCGATTTTACTGAGCTGAAGAATTACCTTGCAGTCTGCAACGCCTACGAAGAACCCTCACAAGCAAAACTACAAATAATTGACAGGACTATTATAGAATAAGATTTTTCCCGAAAAAATACCATGATTAAAAAGATTACTATTTTGGCTACCCTAACCGCCACGAAAAGGTCACTGACAGGCAAAAATTAGTACCTTATTCGTACCCCCGACAAAATTCTTCAAAAAGGGGTGCGATTTGTCGTAAAATGCAAAATGTTTTTGGTGGTTTTTGTCGGAAACGGCAAAATGTTCTTAGCTGTTCTTGTCGGAAAACGCAAAATGTTTCGGGCGTATTTTACTGAAATGTGGCTTCAAGATGTAATGGATAGCATTATATCGAGCGGTATGGGACGTTAAAAGAGTCTATGTCTGTTGTAGATAAGCGTTCTACTTGAGGTGCTCAAAGGTTTAAGTGAAGAGGAATGAGTGGAGCTGCTATCTAATCTGTCCGACTAACATTGTCTGCATACCGCAAGAATACCAGGTAAAATACCAAGTAGAGTGGCTTTCCCAATTGGCAAAGAACTCGTCTATGTCAAGGTCTCTACAATTGAAGCCTTCTACAGGAGTTTTCCTGAAATACCCTTCATGGGTTCAGACTTGTTGAAAGACAATGCTTTATGTGTAGCAGTGCCTTCACCTGTCCTTCAGTAAATGTTCACCTGTGTGCATCCCGCTCTTCACAGGTGTGGAACCAACTGCACACAGGTGAGGGATTTCTTTACATTTTCATCTGCGTGCCGGCTGAAGGCTGGGTGTGTGCTATCTTCTTGTCAATCAGATAGTCTGAACCCTTGAAGGGTGTTTTTGAAAAAACTCCTGTAATGCGCGCGCGCGTGAGACGAAGCCGAAGACGTTTTCTGATATTAAAGGTGATTTACTAAAGGGGTAGAATGTTTTTTTGTCGGAAACAGCAAAATGTTTCAGGTGTGTTTTACTGAAATGTGGTTTCAAGATACACTTCATTATAGCAGTGTGCCGGAACCGGGTAGTCGTTCCTAGTTCCGGCACACTGCCGTAATGAAAGGAAGAAAGTTCCTTATTTGACGTTGCCCACCTTGATCAGGTATTCGGCAATCTGCACCGCATTCAGCGCGGCACCTTTCTTAATCTGGTCGCCCACGAGCCAAAGCGTGATGCCGTTCTCATTGGCGAGGTCTTTGCGTATGCGGCCTACGTATACATCGTCCTTGCCGGCCAGGAACAAAGGCATGGGATAAACCTGGTTGGCCGGGTCGTCCATCAGTTGCAGACCTTCGCCGTGGGCAATGGCATGCTGCACCTCTTCCACGGTGAGCGGCTTTTCCGTCTCTATCCAGATGGCTTCGGAGTGGGAGCGCAGGGCCGGGACGCGCACGCACATGGCCGAGCACTGCACGTCGCTGTGCATAATCTTGCGCGTTTCGTTGAACATTTTCATCTCCTCTTTGGTGTATCCGTTGTCTTGGAACACGTCGATTTGGGGGATGACGTTATAGGCCAGCTGGTAGGCGAATTTCTTCACCGTGGCCGGTTTGCCGTCGAGCACTTCGCGGTATTGCTGTTCCAGTTCCGCCATGGCTGCCGCGCCGGCGCCGCTGGCTGCCTGGTAGCTGGCTACATGGATGCGCCGGATGTGGCTGAGGTTTTCAATGGGTTGCAGGGCGGCCACCATCATGATGGTGGTGCAGTTCGGGTTGGCGATGATGCCGCGCGGACGGTCGAGTGCGTCGGCGGCGTTGCATTCGGGCACCACGAGGGGCACGTCCTTGTCCATGCGGAATGCGCTTGAGTTGTCAATCATGACGGCGCCGTATTTTGTGATGTCTTCTGCAAATTCTTTCGATGTACCTGCGCCGGCCGATGTGAAGGCGATGTCGATGTCTTTAAAATCATCGTTGTGTTGAAGGAGCTTCACTTCAATCTCCTTGCCGCGGAATTTGTACTTGGTTCCTGCGCTACGGGTCGAACCGAACAGTACCAGTTCGTCCATCGGAAAGTTTCTCTCTTCGAGCACGCGCAGGAATTCTTGTCCCACTGCTCCGCTCGCACCTACAATCGCTACTTTCATTTTTTGTATCTTTTAATGTAAATTTGATGATTTCGACTGCAAAAATAGACAATTTATTGCTATTGTGCACATAAAACGGAGTTTTTTTCATTCCTATTGTCCATAATGTGGTGTTTTGTGTCCGACCATTAAGCGGTACGGCATTTAAAAGTATGTTTTCACGGCGAATAGGAATTGGTCAATGAATATTTGTTTGAACGATGCTATGTTGTTTTGTTCATAGAACATCAGCATAGCTTTCTGTTGTCATGTGGAGCCCTGTTAATCGGGACAAATATACTGTTTTTTATAGATAATCGGGACAAGTCTGTCCTATTTCAGGCTCTATTTTGCATATTTTGGCCTGATAGCCTGTTTGTATTTCTATTTGGCCTATTCGGAATCATGCTTTTTGCCTCCTCTAAAAACATGAGCGTGTATATGATGCCGGTTTGTAAAAAGTGAACGCGGCACTTCCTGACAACAGGATTTTTTGCCATGTTGCTACTCCTTAGATATTCTATTACGCCAATTTCCTTACCATATTTTCCCGTATATCGTTTTTTTCTTTAACTTTGCGGAAACAAAACAACCCATTAAAGTTACGCCGATGTCCGCATGGTCTTCATATCTTCCGGTCACTGATCCTACGTGGATATTCTTTGTGGTGCTGAGCATCATCCTGCTTGCCCCCATTCTGTTGGGAAAACTCAAGATACCCCATATCGTAGGCATGATACTTGCCGGCGTGCTGATTGGGCCGAACGGGCTGTGCGTGCTCGACCGCGACAGCAGTTTCGAGCTGTTCGGCAATGTCGGGCTATATTATATCATGTTCCTTGCCAGCCTTGAGATGGATATGCAGCACATGAAGCGCATCCGCTGGCAAGCCCTGACCTTAGGACTGGCGGCTTTCATCTTTCCCCTGTGTATGGGAGTGGTGAGCAATGTGTTCCTGCTCAAATACGGCTTGGCCACGTCTGTGCTTTTGGCCAGCATGTATGCCTCGCATACCTTGATTGCCTATCCCATTGTCATCCGTTACGGCGTGGCGCGCCACCGCAGTGTGAGCATCGCGGTGGGCGGAACGATAGTGACCGACACCCTTACGCTGTTGGTGCTGGCATTCATATCAGGCATGTTCCGTGAGGATGCCGACGGGGGATTCGGACTTGTACTGCTGCTCAAGGTAGTGGCTTTGGCATTGTTCATCGTGTATTCCTTTCCCCGTATCGCCCGGTGGTTTTTCCGCAGATACAATGATGCGGTGATACAGTTCATATTTGTCCTGGCCATGGTCTTTCTGAGTGCGGGCCTGATGGAGCTTACCGGTCTGGAAGGCATCTTAGGTGCGTTTCTTGCCGGCCTGGTGTTGAACAGGCTGATTCCCCGCAGTGCCCCCCTGATGCACCATCTGGAATTTGTAGGTAATGCCTTGTTCATTCCGTATTTCCTGATAGGCGTGGGCATGATTATCGACCTGAGCGTCCTGTTCGGTTCCGGTGCGGCCTTGAAGGTGGCGGCTGTGATGATTACGATGGCGCTGGCCGGCAAATGGATGGCGTCGTGGGTCACACAGAAGGCTTTCGGAATGTCGGGTGTGGAGCGCGAACTGATGTTCGGTCTGAGCAACGCGCAGGCTGCAGCCACGTTAGCGGCCGTGCTGGTGGGCTACAATATCATCCTGCCGTCGGGCGAGCGTCTGTTGAACGAGGATGTGCTGAACGGCACGATATTGCTGATATTGGTGACCTGCATCGTCAGCTCGCTCATTACCGATGCCGCGGCCCGGAGGCTGGCCCTGCAGAGCGACAATGTGGCCGAGCCCCGCCAGTTGGACGAGGAATCTACGCTGATAGCCGTGGCCTATCCCGATACGGTGGACTATCTGGTCAATATGGCCCTGCTGATGCGCAAGGAGAAGTCGGAGGCCCCGATGAGTGCCATCAATGTGGTGCTGGACAACGACGAACGTGCCAGGGAGCACGGGCGCAAACTATTAGAGGCCGCCTCGGCCATCGCGCAGGCCGCCAATGTGCAGATGCAGACTAAGGTGCGTCTGGCCACGAACCTGGCCAACGGCATCATCCACACGATGAAGGAAAGCGACTATTCCGAACTGGTGGTGGGGCTTCACATGCAGAACTCACCCTCGGAGTCCTTCTTCGGACCGGTGCTGATTAGCCTGTTGAGCCGCCTGAACCGTCAGATTACCATGGTGCGTTGCACGGTGTCCGTCAATACGATACGCCGCATTCATGTGGCCGTGCCCGCCAAGGCGCAGTTCGAGGCGGGATTCTATCATTGGATGGAGCGTGTGGCCCGTCTGGCCGTAGGCCTGGGATGCCGCGTCACCTACCATGCCCATCCCGATACGTTGCGCATCATGCAGAACTACCTGTCCGAGAGGCATCAGTCCATTCGGGCGGAGTATGTGCAGACCGACGGCGGAAACGAATTGAAACGCCTGTCGAAGGAGGTGCGCGAGGACCATATGCTTGTCGTGGTGCTTGCCCGTCGCGGTTCCATCTCATTCCGTCCTTCGTTCGAGCATATCCCCCGTCAGATAAGGAAATACTATATGAATACCGGCCTGATGCTGATATTCCCCGACATTTACGCCGAGACAGCCACCAAAGGCTTGAGCATTAACGAACCGCTGACGATGAACCAGTCGTATGAGGCGGCCAAGGACCGCTACAAGAGCTGGCTGTCGCGCAGCAATTCAAAAGAAGACGAGGCATGAGGCAGGACGACTGGCAGGAACGTACCCGGCTTTTGATGGGCGATGACAGGATGGAGCGTCTCCGGTGTGCGCATGTGCTGGTGGTGGGCACCGGCGGAGTCGGCGCATACGCGGCCGAGATGCTGGTGCGTGCGGGAATCGGCCGGATGACCCTGCTGGATGCCGACAGCGTGCAGGCCAGCAATATCAACCGGCAGTTGTGTGCCCTGCATTCCACTGTCGGTCGGGAAAAGGTCGACGTGCTGTCGCGCCGCTTTCTCGACATCAACCCCGAACTGGAACTGACCGTGCGTGCGGAATATCTTGAAGAGGCGCAGGCCGGCGCGTTGCTGGCGGGTGCGGACTTCGACTTCGTGGTGGATGCCATTGATACGATAGCTCCCAAGTGCGCCCTGATTATGGAAGCCATGAGGCGCCGCATCCCGATAGTCAGCAGTATGGGGGCCGGTGCGAAGACGGATGTGACCCAGATACGTTTTGCCGACATTTGGGAAACCTACCATTGCGGCCTGAGCAAGGCTGTGCGCAACCGGCTGAAGCGCGAAGGCATGCGCCGTCCGCTTCCGGTGGTGTTCTGTGCGCAGCAGGCCGACTCCTCGGCGGTGGTCAGGGTGGAAGGCGAGCGGAACAAGAAGACCACGACAGGCACTGTGAGCTATATGCCGGCCGTGTTCGGCTGTTACTTGGCGCAATACGTGATAAACAGGTTGTAGATTATGATTGAGATACATGATATAAAGAAAAGTTTCGGTTCGCTCGAAGTGTTGAAAGGCATCGACCTGAACATCGGAAAGGGTGAAGTGGTGAGCATTGTAGGGCCCAGCGGTGCCGGAAAGACGACGCTGTTGCAGATTATGGGTACCTTGGACAAGCCCGATGCCGGGCGGGTGGTGGTCGACGGGGTGGATGTGGGTGCGCTCAGCCGCCGCGAACTGGCCGAATTCCGTAACCGCCGCATCGGGTTCGTCTTTCAGTTCCACCAGTTGCTGCCGGAGTTTACCGCTCTTGAGAACGTGATGATTCCTGCCTACATCGGTCATGCCTCCACGCGTGAGGCGAAGGCGCGGGCGCAGGAACTGCTTGATTTCATGGGGCTGTCCGACCGTGCGTCCCATAAGCCGAATGAACTTTCGGGCGGGGAAAAACAGCGTGTGGCTGTGGCGCGCGCGCTGGTGAACCATCCCTCGGTGGTTTTTGCCGATGAACCTTCGGGCAGTCTCGACTCAAAAAACAAAGCGGAGCTGCACCGTCTCTTTTTTGACCTGCGCGACCGCTTCGGGCAGACGTTCGTGATTGTGACGCACGATGACGGACTGGCCCGTCTGACCGACCGTACCATACACATGCGGGACGGCCTGATAACGGATGCCGGCAGGGAAGGGGCTGCAGAGAGTGAAGAAAAAGGAGAAGATATTCCAAACGACACCTTATGAAAGTAGAATTAGGAAGAATGAACCGCCTGGAGGTGGTGAGAGAAGTAGATTTCGGAATGTATCTGGATGGCGGGGGCACCGGCGATATCCTTCTGCCTGCCCGTTATGTGCCTTCGGGCTGCCGTCCCGGCGATGTGCTGGACGTGTTTCTGTATCTTGACAGCGAAGAACGCATCGTGGCCACCACACAGACACCGCTGGCCATGGTGGGCGACTTTGCCTACCTGCAAGTGGCGTGGGTCAACAACTTCGGCGCCTTTCTCGACTGGGGGCTGATGAAAGACCTGTTCGTGCCTTTCAGGGAGCAGAAGACGAAGATGCAGAAAGGACAGAGCTATATCGTACACTTGCACGTGGATGAAGAGAGCTACCGCATCATGGCTTCGGCCAAGGTGGAACGCTATCTCGACAAGGATATGCCCCCTTACAGGCCGGGCGAGGAGGTGGATATACTGGTCTGGACAAAGACCGACCTGGGCTACAAGGTCATTGTGGACAACCGTTATGCGGGACTGGTCTACGACAGTGAGCTGTTCCGCTCCTTGTATGTGGGCAGCCGTATGAAGGGTTATATCAAGCAGGTGCGTCCGGACGGGAAGATAGACGTTTCGCTGCAGAAACCCGGACAGGAGGCGGTTGCCGACTTTTCGGACGTGCTTCTGGAGCATTTGCGCATGAACGGCGGCCGCACGTCTTTCTGCGACAAGAGTCCTGCGGAAGAAATATATGCGGTGTTCGGTGTCAGCAAGAAAGTGTTCAAGAAAGCCGTAGGCGACTTGTACAAAAGGCGGTTGATTGCCATAGGAGACGACGGCTTGCGTATGTTGTGATGAGGCAAAATAAAAAGGATACCCCCAGGGGAGTATCCTTTTTATTTTGTCCGTTCTTGAAATCCGGCCCTGTCAAGATTCTGCATAGTTATACCGCGTACAACGGTATGTTTGTAAGGTTTTTCTGTACTTTGTAAGGCAGCATAGAATATCTTTCCGCATGCAGTTCCGGTATCCTGTTCAGCAAGGCTGTCAGTGAATTGGCCCTGACATTTCCTTCGGCTTTCACCTCTATCGGTATCATTTCCGCGCCACGTTGGATGATAAAGTCCAGTTCAAGGCGCGAGTTGTTCGTGTTATGATAATAGATTGGCGATACGCCTTTGCTTTTCAGCTGTTGCAAGACGTATTGTTCGGTTATTCCTCCCTTGTATTCCTTGAAAATGTCGTTTTTTATCAATACCTGGGCCGGAATGGTCTTAACCATAGCACCCATTAAACCCAAGTCAACCGCATATAATTTAAAAGCCGACAAGTCCTCATAAATATCAAGTGGTAATTCCGGTTTGGTGCATCGGGGAATCTTGTACAATAATCCTGCATCTATAAGCCATTGGATGGCAATTTCAAAATCATTTGCCCTGGCTCCCTTGCGTAAGGCTCCGTAGATGAATTTCTTATTCTCCTTGAACAACTGTGAAGGAATACTGTTCCAGACCATTCTGATGCGTGGCACCTGTTCCTGAGGCGCGTGTTTGGAGAAGTCAAAGTCGTAGCCCTGTAAAATCTCAGACTGGATACGCCTGACCTCCTGCAATGAATCCGTCTCTACGTATTTAAGCACCGCTTCCGGCATTCCGCCTACATAATAGTATTGCCGTAGGAGGTCTGTATACTTTTCATGCAGAAGGTTTATTGTTTCAAAGTCCCTGCTCACGAGCAATTTGTAGGCTTCTTCTTCTCCCTTGGCTACAAGGAACTCTTCAAAACTCATGGGAAAGATATTTATGACATTCACTTTTCCCACGGGGTAAGACACGCCTTGATGCATGGAAATCCCCAAAAGAGAGCCGGCCACGGCTATATGGTATTCCGGTGCTTCCTCCTTAAAATATTTCAAGGCTTCCAATGCTTCCGGGATATCCTGTATTTCATCCAGAATGATAAGTGTATCTTCCGGAGTGATGTCAACGGAGGTTATTGCGCGCAAACCGCGCAAAATCCTGTCCACATTGAAATCTTGTGAGAAAAGCCGGCGTGCAAGATCGTTTTTCCGGCATATTACATAAGCCTCTTTCTTATATTCGAGCTCGGCGAATTTATGGAGCAACCACGTTTTGCCGACTTGTCGGGCACCATTCAGAATTAACGGCTTCCGATCGGTCCGGTTTTTCCACTCTATAAGTTCTTGTAAAACAAATCTTTCCATTGAGCGCTACAATTTTATGCAGATAAAACACCGTTGGCAATACATTTATCGGCAGATATATTCGATGCAAATATACACAAATAGGCAGATAGATGGTATGGATATAGACATTTTTTTGCACTTCCGGTATGACAATGACACAAAAAACATCGATAACCCGATGTTTGCATATAGACGAAAGTGTTTGATGATAATCGATAAATTAAGCAAACAGCGTATGTTGTGATGAGGCAAAATAAAAAGGATACCCCCAGAGGAGTATCCTTTTTATTTTGTCCGTTCTTGAAATCCGGTTTACTTGGCAGCCACTGTACGCTTTTCTGCGATACGTGCTTTCTTGCCGGTAAGTTTGCGCAGGTAGTACAACTTTGCGCGACGCACTTTACCCACCTTGTTCACCACGATGCTGTCGATGTTCGGACTTTCGATGGGGAAGATACGTTCCACACCCACGGTTCCCGACATCTTGCGCACGGTGAAGCGCTTCTTGTTCTGGTGGCCTGAGATTTTGATAACTACACCGCGGTACAGCTGTACACGCTCTTTGTTACCTTCGACGATTCTGTATGCTACGGTAACGGTATCACCAGCCTTGAACTTGGGGAACTCTTTGCCGGTAGCAAATGCTTCTTCTGCAATTTTAATTAAATCTGCCATTTGTTTGGGTCATTAAATTGTTCTGTCGTCCCGGTACAACATAACAGGGAACTCTGCATCCTGCCAGCGATTGTACGGAAAGCGACTGCAAAGGTACAAAGTTTTTTTCACCCTGCCAACCGTATCCTGCACTTTTTTAGGTAGAAACAATAAACTTCGTCCTGAAAAGTGTGGATTTCCGCACTTTTACGTCCTTAAAAATGTAGTATTGCAACATTCTTACGTCCTTAAAGATGTAAATTTGGCTGATTATGAGGATGATATTACTTTTTCCATTTCATGGTTTGAAAGGCAACATTTCAATTTGTAGATAACGTCCGGTTAAAACAGTTGCCATTTCGCTACTCAACAAGTCATGACCTATTGGCTAAAAAAAAGGAAGGGCGCGTATTTTTTTAGATGGGCAGATGTCGATTCTATGGTTTCTTTCTTCCGCGTTCCGGATTTTAGTTGTACATTTGAGTGTGGATTTAATACAAAATCGATGAGAAAGGAAATATATGCGGGATTTGTGCTGTGCCTCATGCTGCCGGGGGGCGTATGTGCACAACGTTACAAGCTGGCCGGGGTGAAGGCCGGACGATATGAGGTGACAAGGTCGCTGGACTCTCGTCCCGACAGCGGAGCATTGCGTGTCGCGGCACCTTTCCGTGAGGCGGTGGACAGCATGCGTGCCCCCGTGCTGGGTGAGAGTGAGGTGGCGATGCGGGCTGACCGTCCGGAAAGTCTGTTGTCCAATTTCGTGGCCGACGTGTTGCGGGATGCCTCCGTGCGTGTGGGCAAGAGGGCCGACATCGGCCTGTGCAATATCGGAGGGCTTCGCAGTGCCATGCCAAAGGGCAAGGTGACATACGGTGACGTGTTGGAGATTGCTCCTTTCGAGAACCGGCTGTGTGTGCTGACCCTTACAGGAAGCAAGTTGAAAGAGCTGATGGATCAGATTGCGGCCGTGGGGGGCGAAGGAGTCAGCGGCGTGCGCATGGCGATTACCATGGACGGGCGTCTGCTGACGGTTGAGGTGAACGGCAAGCCGATAGAGGAGCATGCCCTGTATACGATAGCCACCCTCGATTATCTGGCCGAAGGAAACGACAGAATGTATGCCTTGAAAGATAATGTATACAAGGCGGAGACGAAAATCGCCGTACGCGACCTGATTGTGGAAGCCATCCTTCGTGCGCAGGCCGAAGGGCGCAAGGTGACGGCAAAGATGGAAGGCAGAATCACTAAACAATAAGGAAAATGACGATGAATGCGATGAAAACAATCTTTATAGCTGTGCTTGCGGCCGTCGGATGCGGAACGCTTTCGGCGCAGGACGGCACGGTGGAACTGCGTATCGTGCATACCAACGACACACATAGCTGCGTGGTGCCCGTCAGTCCGAACTATTCGGATACGGCGCAGGCCGACAAGGGCGGATTCATACGCCGTGCGGCATTGGTGCGCGACTGGCGTGCGGCAGACAAGGACATGTTGCTCTTCGACAGCGGCGACTTCTCGCAAGGCTCCGCCTACTATAATATATATAAAGGAGAAGTGGAAGTGAGCCTGATGAACGAGATGCGGTACGATGCCGCCACGATAGGCAACCATGAGTTTGACTTCGGGCTGGATAATATGGCACGTATATACCGCATGGCACAGTTCCCGATTGTCTGTGCCAACTATGATGTAAAAGGCACGGTGCTCGAAGGTTTGGTCAAACCCTATGTCGTACTGGAACGGAAGGGCGTAAGAATCGGCGTGTTCGGCTTAGGCACGCAACTCGAAGGTATGGTGGCTGCGGACAATTACAAGGGGGTGACATACGAAGACCCTGTGACGGCTGCCAACCGAGTGACGGACCTGTTGAAGAACAAGGAACATTGCGACCTGATTGTCTGCCTGTCTCACTTAGGCTGGAATATTGAAGGCACGGATGATACGGAGCTTGTGCCGGGCTCGCATCATATCGACCTTGTGCTGGGCGGGCATTCCCATACCTATTTCGAACATCCCGTGGTGCTGAAAGATGCCGACGGCCGAAATGTCTACTGCAACCAGATGGGAAAGAACGGGCGTTACGTGGGTACACTCGTGCTCGAAATGGAATCCGTGGAATGAATTACTCGAAATAAAGCGTAAGGACAATCATCTTGGATGAGGCGCCGTCCAACGAATTGGTAAATTTCCGCAGCGAACCGTCTATCAGGTCGTTGCGGTTTTTTTGCAGGATGTCGGACAGGCCGAAGCAGAACTTCAGTTCGGGAATCAGCTTGAAGAAAGGCAGGTAGAAATCGCAACCCATGCCCACTTCAAGGTAACAGTCGAAAGGTTTCATCAGCAAGGCCTTCTGTTTCTTGGTGGTCAGGTCAATCATCGGGTTGACACCCACGATGAAATAAGGGCGGTAATTGTTGTAGCGCGGCGCGGCGATTTTCAAATCCACCGGTACGGAGATATAGGTGGATTTGATGTTTTGCGTGCTGTCTCTTCCGCTGGCCTGCTCATGGAAACTCACATGCTTTTGTCCGAAGTGCATGGTGGGCACAAGGCGGAGGGCCAGATAGTTGTTGAGTCTCATCTCGCCCAAGACCCCCACACTGAATCCCGGTCCGTAGTTGTCGATATCGGCATACCATTGCTCTCCGCTTTCCGGGTCGATATATCCGTTGTTCTTCAATTCAAGGTCCTGCATGTGCAGTCCGAAGAGGAATCCGTAGTGGAATCTTCTTTGGTCGATATAGGGGCGGTTCTGTAGCTTGCGCTCTTGAGCCACGCCGCTCACCATGAGCATACACCCTAAAATTGCGGTCAGGAGTCTTTTCATGAATCACTGTTATTTATTAGAGAATAACGTAAATCAGCCTGTCTTATTGTATGTCCATGCGCTTTTGCGCTGAAAAATCACTAAAAATAGTGAGGAATATTTTGGCGTATTCTTTTTTAATGCTAACTTTGCGCCAAGAGTTCGGAAGAACAGAAAATTAACATTTAAAACTTAAAACAATATGGCTTACGTAATTGGTGAAGATTGTGTAGCATGCGGAACTTGTATCGATGAATGTCCCGTAGGTGCTATTTCTGAAGGTGATATCTATAAAATCAATCCGGACGCTTGTACTGAATGCGGTACTTGTGCCGATGTTTGTCCTTCAGGTGCCATTTCTCTCTAATCGGAGTTAGGTATACAATAGAACGGAAAAAAGCAGCCGTCCGCCCTTCGGGTTCGGACGGCTGTTTCTTTTCCCGGTACGAAGACAATGAGCGGCGCCGCATTTCCGGTAAAAAAGGAAAATGCGGCGCCGCTTTATCCGTAGGGTGACGGAGAGGTACGATTATTTCAGGCGTGCCAATGTGTCTTTGATGCGCTTCATGGCCTCCACGATGTTCTCGTCGCTGGTGGCGTAGCTCATGCGGAAGCATTCCGGTGAACCGAAGGCGTCGCCTCCTACAGTGGCCACATGGCCCACTTCGAGCAGATACATGGCGAAGTCGTTCGAATCACGGATGACACGGTCGCCGTCCTTCTTGCCGAAATATGCAC
Source organism: uncultured Paraprevotella sp. (assembly GCA_900548345.1). Classification (GTDB taxonomy): domain Bacteria; phylum Bacteroidota; class Bacteroidia; order Bacteroidales; family Bacteroidaceae; genus Paraprevotella. Next base: position 48,653 of record URKA01000014.1, read on the forward strand.
TGCACTTGGGGAACAGGTAGAATGCACCTTCCGGATTGTTCACTTCCAGACCGGGGATTTCCTTTGCCAGTTTGACAATCAGATTCTTGCGGCGCTCGAATGCCAGACGCATGTCCTCCACGCACTGTTGCGAGCCTGTATATGCAGCCTCGGCGGCTTTCTGCGATACGGAGCACGGGCCGCTTGTGTATTGTCCCTGCAGTTTGTTGCATCCCTTCACAATCCATTCGGGAGCGGCGATAAAACCGATTCTCCATCCTGTCATGGCGTATGCTTTCGACACCCCGTTGATGATGACCGTGCGGTTTTTCATTTCAGGGAACTGTGCGATGCTTTCATGCCGGCCGATGTAGTTGATGTGCTCGTAGATTTCATCAGCAACGACGATGACCCTCTCATGCTTGGCCAGTACATCTGCCAGTCCTTTCAGTTCCTCCTTTGAATATACGGAACCTGTCGGGTTGCTGGGCGAGCAGAGAATCAGCGCACGGGTCTTGGGAGTGATGGCCGCTTCGAGCTGTTCGGGCGTGATTTTGAAATCCTGCTCGATTCCGGCTTCCACAATAACCGGTTCGCCTTCTGCGAGTTTGACCATCTGCGGGTAGCTGACCCAATACGGAGCCGGGATAATCACTTCGTCGCCGGCGTTGACCAATGCCATCAATGTGTTGCAGACGGATTGTTTCGCACCATTGGAACAAAGGATTTGCGCCGGAGTGTAATCCAGTCCGTTCTCCTTTTTCAACTTGGCTGCGATGGCTTCACGCAGGGCCGGATAGCCGGGTACGGGAGAGTAGCGTGAGAAATTGTCTTCCACTGCCTGTATGGCTGCCGCTTTGATATGGTCGGGCGTGTTGAAGTCCGGTTCGCCCACACTCAGATTGATAACATCCACTCCGCTTGCTTTCAGTTCGCTGCTTTTCTGCGACATGGCCAGCGTGGCGGAGGGGGAAAGTCTGTTCAGACGGTTTGATAATGTTTCCATTTGATGTATGTATTTGTGATGTCTTATTTTCTGCTGCCCATGATTCTCAGCAGGTAGATAAAGAGGTTGATGAAGTCGAGATAGAGCGTCAACGCGCCCATCAGGGCGAGTTTCTGCGTAGTGTCGTTCACCTCTGTGCCGTGCACTTCGAGCATTTGTTTGATTTTTTGTGTGTCGTATGCCGTAAGGCCTACAAAAATGGCCACGCCTGCATAACTGATAATCCAGTAAATCATCTCATTCCGCATGAACAGGTTGACCAGCGAAGCGATAATCAGGCCGATGAGCGACATGAACAGGATGCGGCCTATGGATGACAGGTCGCGTTTGGTGAACATGCCGTAGAGGCTCAATGCACCGAAGGTTCCGGCCGTGATGAAGAACGTGCTGGCAATGCTTTCGCTGGTAAATGCCAGGAAATATACCGAACAGGTCACTCCGTTGAGCACGGCATAGGCGATGAACATCACCGTGGCTGCAAGAAACGAAAGGCGGTTCAGCATCCATGTGAGCAACAATACTACCGCTACTTCGGCGATGAGTAATCCGTATAATGTGGCCTGGCTGCTGAATACCCAGGATAAGATGCCGGGGCTGCTGACCACCTTTAACGCTGTCAGACCGCTGATAAGCAATGCGAGTGCCATCCATGTGTACACACGACGGAGTAATAAGGACGATGCGGAGGATTGTACTTCGCTCTCCCGTGCATAAATTTTGTTCTCTTCCATAACTAATGTTTTTTAATTGTTTAATGAGGGGTTATTTGTTGAAATGCAAGGTGTGTCCCATGCGTTCTTTTTTGGTGCGCATGTATTTCTCGTCGTAAGGCGTTACCGGAACTTCGATAGGAACGTTCTCGATGATTTCGAGGCCGTAGGCTTCCAGGCCCACGCGTTTGACCGGGTTGTTGGTCAGCAGGCGCATCTTGTGTACGCCGAGTTCATGCAGAATCTGTGCGCCTACGCCGTATTCACGTTCGTCGGGCAGAAAACCGAGGTGTACGTTGGCGTCCACCGTGTCCATGCCTTCTTCCTGGAGTTTGTAGGCTTTCATCTTGTTGAAGAGTCCTATGCCCCGTCCTTCCTGATTCATATAGAGAATAACGCCTTTTCCGGCTTCTTCAATCATGCGCATGGATTTGTGGAGTTGTGCCCCGCAGTCGCAACGCTGGCTGCCGAAGATGTCGCCGGTGACGCAGGATGAGTGTACGCGCACCAGGATAGGTTCGTCGGGTTCCCAGGTACCCTTAATCAGTGCCACATGTTCCAGTCCGTTGCTAATCTGTCGGAAGGTGATGTCGCGAAAGTGTCCGTAATCCGTTGGCATGTCCACTTCGGGGCCTCTTTCCACCATCGATTCCCGTTTCAGCCGGTAGGCAATCAGGTCGCGGATGGTAATGATTTTAATGCCCAGACGTTGGGATACCTGTTGCAGTTCGGGCATGCGTGCCATGGTTCCGTCGGGGTTCAGAATCTCGATGAGGGCGGCGGCAGGTTGCAGGCCGGCCAGTCTGGCCAGGTCGACGGCAGCCTCCGTATGTCCGGCCCGTCGGAGCACGCCTTTGTCTTGTGCGTACAACGGGTTGATATGGCCGGGCCGGCCGAATGTTTCCGGGCGTGAGGCCGGGTCGGCCAGTGCGCGGATGGTTGCGGCACGGTCGTATGCGGAGACTCCGGTGGTGCATCCTTCCAGTTTGTCCACAGTGACGGTAAAGGGCGTGCCGAGCATGGACGTGTTGTTGCTCACCTGATGCGGGAGCTCCAGTTCCTCGCTCCGTGAGATGGTGATGGGTGCGCACAGCACCCCTCTGCCTTCCTGAAGCATGAAGTTGACTTTTTCGGGTGTAATCATTTCGGCCGAAGTGATGAAGTCCCCTTCGTTCTCGCGGTCTTCATCGTCTACGACAATGACAAATTTGCCTTCTTTAAAATCTTTTACGGCATCTTCTATCGGGCTAAGTTTAAATGTATCCATATTGACCATATTATTGTTCGTTCGATGTAATCTTGTTTATCCGGCCCACGAGCTGTGTGCTGCACTTTTGAATCTGCATGATGTCCTTGTAGAGCCTGAGCCTGTATCTCCAGATTCGGAAATAAAAGAATGCTCCGACGGGGAATACGATGCCCAGCACCATGTTCCATTTGTAGTTGTGGAACGGGCGTGTGTGTGCATACGCAGGAATGACGGGAATGTGGTTCAGCACATCCAATAAGATAGCATCCTTGCTGTTGGACAGAACGGTAATCAGGTCTTCCATCCGTTGGTTCAGTCCGGCCACATCCCTGTCGTCTATCTTGTAGAAGAATATGCGGATATAGTTGGGCGGCCGTCGCAGATGCGTCTTTTTTTCATAGGCCATCCAGTCTTCCGCCAACGTTTCCAATTCGTTTCTGACACCGGTGTAGTCCGGGTCGTAGATAATCACCTCTTTCCTTGCGATGTGTCTGGATATGCGCAGGCCCAGCAGGCGGCGTATGAGACTGATGTATGCCTCGATGTTGAAGACGGTGGAGTCGTTGTTGGCCTTGTAGGTGAGGAATATGCCTATGGGGCACAGCACCATCGAACTGAGCCATTCTCCGAACCACACGTCCCACTCTCCGGCTTTGGCTAACTTTTCGCCGGATGCGTTGACGATATAGTAAAAGATGAACATGACCACGGAGAGCACTACCGGTACGCCCAGTCCGCCTTTCCGGATGATGGCTCCGAGCGGGGCGCCGATGAAGAGGAAGAAGATGCAGGCCAGCGACAGGGTGAACTTCTTGTGCCACTCCAGCCGGTGTATCCTGAGGGCCTGGTCTATGTCTTTCGATACCAGGCTTCGGAACTCATACTCCGACACGGCGACATGGGTCTTTTGCATGGCGTTCTTGATGACGGTCAGCCGCTGGTCGAGCGGGATGCGGCTGTATATCGTGTCGAAGCAGGCGGGGGGAGTTGTGACAATTCTGGCCGAATCCTCGCCTCGTATGTTCGATTTCCTGTTGTAGGTCGTTGTCCGCAGGTTGCCGTATACGGCATGTCCCGTGCTGTCGCTCTTGTGGTTCAATGAATCAATGCCCGCCTGAATCTCCCTCATGTTCTTGGTCACGGCACTGCCGTTGAAAAGGTTGGCGTCCATCACATTGAAGTTGTTGTCGAAAGGTATCAGGTCGGTTTCTTCAACGAAAGTCTCCCGCATATAAGGAACGTTGGTACGTTGCATCACGCCCCCTTGCGACTGCATGTTGCGGAACCGTTCTCCGGCATACATGGTCAGTTTGAGATGCTTTTCGTCCTCCGTACTTTGCAGTCTGGCCGAATCGGCCAGCACGATTTGTGAATCCTCGTATCCGTCCGTTGTGCTGTATATCATCACACCGTAAAGCATGCCGTTGTCTTTTCCCTTATGCTCCACGAATATGTTGTATCCCGGTATCTCATTATAGAATATGCCTTCGGGAATCTCCAGCTCCGGAGATTTCTGCTTCATGGAGTAGGCCAAGGTATAGAACTTCTTCTGTGCGTCGGGGCTGACCACATTCTGGAAGTAGAACGAACAGATACTAAGTCCTATGGTGAAGATGATAATGGGTTGGAAGATGCGGATGAGCGGTATGCCGGCAGCTTTCATGGAAAGCAACTCGAACCGTTCCCCGAAATTTCCGAACGTGATGAGCGAGGCCAGCAGAATGGCCAAAGGGAGCGACATGGGTATCAGGGTCAGGCCGACATAATAAAAAAAGTGCGCCAATACGTCTAAAGTAAGTCCCTTGCCGATTAGGTCTTCCACCCATCGCCACATGAACTGCATCATGAAGATGAAAAGGCAGACGAAGAACGTGCCGACAAAAAGCAAGGTATAGGCCTTGAACACAAATATGTCTATCTTCTTAATCAGTCTCATCCGGTATCCTTGTACGAATCAACCGACAAAGTTAGTATAAAAAAACTTTGTAGCCGTATATTTTAGATGTTTTTATTAAATGCACTTATATATAAGGTGTAGTTTGATGTCGGAATACACCTTTTGGATGTATCGGTGAAGAAAAAAGTTGGAAATAATTTGGTGGGAAAAGAAATAATGCCTACCTTTGCAACCGCAAACAGAGATGTTGGCGGGATAGCTCAGCTGGTTAGAGCGCATGATTCATAATCATGAGGTCCCCGGTTCAATCCCGGGTCCCGCTACATAATCAATGGAGTATAAGATGGGCAACCGGAAGACTTTTGTCTCCGGTTGCTTTTTTTATGCCCGCCGTGGGCTGGCGTTCCGTTTGGGGCGGCTGTTCCAAACGGAAGTTCTGGGTGACGTTTCCGGTTTTATAAATAAAACTTTTATTTTTAAAACCAAAACTTTTGTTTTTGAAAATAAAACCACTGTTTTTAAAACCAAAAGTTTTATTTATAGAATCCGAAAGGTCCAAATGAAGTTGTCAGGTCGTATAGGGGCGGTTCCGGTGCGTATGCCGGTGGAAATGCAGCCGGAAAACCGTGTTTTTTTGTCTTGAGCCATAAAAATAATAAAAACGCACTTTTTAAGTGTGCAAAAGGCAGTTATCTTCATTAAAATTAGTATCTTTGTACCCCAAAACTATAAAACGGATTAGAAGACATGGCAGAGACAAGAAAAATAAAGACGGCATTGGTGTCCGTATACCATAAGGACGGACTGGATGCACTTCTGAAGAAGTTGCATGAAGAAGGCGTGAAGTTCCTTTCCACAGGCGGAACCCGTAAGTTTATCGAAGAGCAGGGTTATCCTTGCGAGGCGGTGGAGGATGTGACAACCTATCCTTCCATCCTGGGCGGCCGCGTGAAGACATTACATCCCAAAATCTTCGGCGGAATCCTTTCGCGCAGGGCTTTGGCTGAAGACCAGGCGCAGGTGGCACAGTATGACATTCCGGAAATTGATCTGGTCATTGTGGACCTTTATCCTTTCGAGGATACGGTGGCCAGCGGTGCCTGCGAGGCGGACATTATCGAGAAGATAGACATAGGCGGCATCTCGCTGATTCGCGCGGGAGCCAAAAATTTCAAAGACGTGGTGATTGTGCCGAGCAAGGCCGAATACCAGCCGTTGTTGGAACTGTTGGAGAAGAAAGGCGCGCAGACGGACATCGAAGACCGCCGCTGGTTCGCGACCCGTGCGTTCGGGGTGAGCAGCCATTACGATACGGCCATCCATGCCTATTTCGAGAACGGGAAGTAACCGGATGCCGCAAGGCATACGGAGGAACATATAAAGGGTAAGAATATAAAAAACAGAAATAGGACAGATGGGATTCTTTTCTTTTACTCAGGAAATCGCAATGGACTTGGGTACGGCCAACACGATTATCATAAGCGATGGCAAGATTGTGGTGGACGAACCGTCTGTAGTGGCTTTGGACCGTCGTACGGACAAGATGATTGCCGTGGGCGAGAAAGCCAAGTTGATGTACGAAAAGACACATGAAAATATCCGCACCGTGCGTCCCTTGCACCAAGGAGTCATAGCGGATTTCTATGCATGCGAACAGATGATGCGCGGCCTTATCAAGATGGTGCGTACGGGCAGCCGCCTGTTTTCACCCTCGTTGCGTATGGTTATCGGCGTGCCTTCGGGCTCTACCGAGGTGGAGCTGCGTGCCGTGCGTGATTCAGCCGAACGGGCCGGCGGGCGTGACATTTATCTGATTTATGAGCCCATGGCGGCAGCCATCGGTATCGGTATCGACGTGGAGGCGCCGCAAGGCAACATGATTGTCGATATAGGCGGCGGTTCGACCGAGATTGCGGTCATCTCGCTCGGCGGTATCGTGTCGAACAATTCCATCCGCACGGCCGGTGACGACCTGACGGCGGATATTCAGGAATACATGAGCCGCCAGCATAACGTGAAGGTGAGCGAGCGCATGGCGGAAAGAATCAAGATACATGTCGGTGCGGCTCTGACAGAACTGGGAGAGGATGCGCCGGAAGATTATATCGTGTACGGTCCTAACCGCATTACGGCATTGCCGATGGAAGTGCCCGTATGCTATCAGGAAGTGGCACATTGCATGGAGAAGTCCATCACACGTATCGAGACGGCTGTGCTGAGTGCCTTGGAGAATACACCTCCCGAACTCTATGCCGACATCGTGCACAACGGCATTTATCTGACGGGAGGAGGCGCGTTGTTGCGCGGACTGGACAAACGTCTGACGGACAAGATAAATATACCGTTCCATATCGCCGAGGACCCGCTTCACAGTGTAGCCAAAGGTACGGGAATCGCATTGAAGAACGTGAACAATTTCTCGTTCCTGATGTAGTAGGAACGTGCCACTCATAGTTTGTCATTCGGAATTCATCATGGCGACCTGCCGTTATGGCTTCCGAATTAAAAGAAAGGACAGGGGATAATCCATGCGTAATCTGTTGGATTTTCTAAATAAATACAGTTACTGGTTGCTTTTCATCTTATTGGAAGCAATCAGTCTGTTGCTTTTATTCCGCTTCAATCTTTATCAGGGCAGTGTGTGGTTCACCTCGGCCAACACCGTGGCCGGTAAGATTCTGGAGTGGGAGGCAGACGCACTTTCCTATATCGAACTGGGCGAACGTAACCAGGCGTTGGTGCAGCGCAATTACATGCTCGAAAGGAAAGTGGAGGAACTGACCCGAAGACTTGACAAGGCGACTCATGACAGTACGTATACCGAAATCCGTCAGGCCGAACTGTTGAAAGACTTCAAGGTGATTCCGGCCGAGGTGGTGAACAATTCCGTGAACAAGCGGAACAATTACCTGACCATCAATAAAGGTGAGGCCGACGGCGTGAGGCCGGAGATGGGTGTGATTTGCGGCACGGGGGTAGTGGGCATCGTTTACCTGACCTCGCCCCATTATTCTGTGGTGATGCCGTTGCTCAACGGAAAGTCGAATGTGAGTTGCCGGTTGCGCGGAACGGATTATTTCGGCTATCTGTGTTGGGAAGGGCGCAGCCCGCTGTATCTGTCGTTGGGCGATATTCCGCGCCACGCGCGTCTGAAAGTAGGGATGGCGGTAGAGACGAGTGGCTTTTCAGCTGTATTTCCTGCCGGCCTCTTCGTGGGCAGAGTGAAAGAGATAGCGAATTCCGAAGACGGAATCTCCTATAAACTGAAAGTGAATTTGGGTACGGATTTTGCTCGTCTCCGGGACGTGTGCGTGCTTGCCACGCCGAATAGGGTGGAGATAGACAGCCTGCAACGGAGTGTCGAGACGGAAAGGTAAGTAAATAATATGGCACAGAGCTTTTTCACGAGGATTGTGTGGACACTGATTCTGCTCATTGTCCAGGTGTTGATCTTCAATCATATCCATCTGTTCGGGTATGCCACTCCTGTAATCTATATCTATATCCTGTGTATCCAGCCATTGGACGCTCCCCGCTATTCCTGGCTGTTATGGGGCTTCTTTACAGGACTTGCCGCCGATTTGTTTTCCGGCACTCCGGGTGTCGGGGCTGCGTCTATGACGCTGACGGCTATGTGCGCGCCGGTCTTGTTGCGCCTGATGGTGCCGAAAGACAGTGTGGAGGATATGGTGCCCGATTATTATAATTTAGGTAGCTGGAAGTTTGTGTGGTACGTGCTGTTGCTGGTGTTGTTGCAACAGGCTGCATTCATCCTGCTTGAAGTCTTTTCATTCTTCAACTTCATGGATATGCTCTACACTTATCTGGGCAGTAGTCTGCTGACCGTCATCTTCGTTCTGGCATTGGCAGGTATGCGAGGGCACAAGAAATAAAGTATACGAGGGAATATGGCGAACTACAATCTGGAGAAGCGTAAGTATGTGATAGGAGCGGTGGCGACGGGCATCGTGATTATCTATATTCTCCGGCTTTTTGCGCTGCAAGTCATGAGCGACGATTATAAGAAAAACGCCGATTCCAACGCTTTCCTTAAGAAAGTGCAATATCCCTCGCGCGGTGTAATCACCGACCGTAACGGTAAACTGCTGGTCTACAACCAGCCCTCTTACGATATTATGGTCGTGATGTCGGAGCAGCAGGGAGTAGACACTCTTGACCTGTGCGAAAGTCTGGGCATTACAAGGGACTTTTATGAAAGGAGAATGGCGGAAATCAAAGACCATTACCGTAATCCGGGTTATTCCCGTTATACGCAGCAGCTCTTCATGAGCCAGCTGTCTTCCGAAGAGTTCTGTGTTTTTCAGGAAAAGCTGTTCCGTTACAAAGGCTTTTACGTGCAGCGCCGTTCCATCCGGCAGTATCATTCGCCTTGTGCTGCCCTCGTTCTGGGAGATATTGGCGAAGTGTCTCCCGCAGACATCGAAGAGGATGATTACTATCAGCGGGGAGACTTTATCGGAAAGCAGGGCATAGAGCGTTCGTACGAGAAACAGTTGCGTGGAGAAAAAGGCGTGCAGATACTCCTGCGGGATGCCAGGGGGCGCATCAAGGGGCGTTACATGGATGGGGCGCTGGACACCAGGCCCGTGCCGGGGAAGAACCTGACGATGGGGCTGGATGCCGATTTGCAGAAACTCGGCGAACGTCTGATGGAAGGAAAGTTAGGCAGTATCGTGGCCATAGAACCCTCGACAGGAGAGGTACTGTGCATGGTGACTTCGCCTACTTACGACCCGCGGATGATGATAGGCCGCCAGCGCGGAAAGAACCATCTCAAATTGAGCCACGACCCGATGAAACCGTTGCTTAACCGTGCCATCATGGGACAATACCCGCCGGGGTCCACATTCAAGACCACGCAGGCACTGACATTCTTGCAGGAAGGCATCATTACACCGCAGACGGCATACCCCTGCTATCACGGCTTTATATACAAGGGGCTGAAGGTGGGATGTCACGGGCACGCGTCTCCTGCCCAACTTGTTCCGGCTATCGGGACTTCCTGCAATGCCTATTTCTGCTGGGGACTGTACAATATGTTCAACAACCGCAAGAAGTATAAAAGCGTGCAGGAAGCCATGACCAAGTGGAAAGACTATATGGTGGCCATGGGATTCGGCTATAAACTCGGCATTGACTTACCGGGCGAGAAGCGCGGGCTGATTCCCAATGCACCGTTTTATGACAAGGCCTACCGCGGGTCGTGGAACGGACTGACCGTCATCAGTATCTCCATCGGGCAAGGTGAAGTGAATGCCACCCCTTTGCAGATTGCCAATCTGGCCGCCACCATCGCCAACCGCGGTTATTTCATTACCCCTCATCTTGTGAAACAGATTCAAGGTGAGACCATAGATTCCCTTTATAGGAACAGGCGTTATACCGGTGTAGACAGCATACATTATGAGACCATTGTGCAAGGCATGCGCCGTGCGGTATTAGCGGGAACATGCCGTTCAGGAAACATTCCCGGAATAGAAGTATGTGGAAAGACCGGCACGGCACAGAACCGAGGCCATGACCATTCTGTCTTCATGGGCTTTGCGCCGATGGAGAATCCGAAGATAGCCGTGGCCGTATACGTGGAGAATGGCGGATGGGGAGCGACGTACGGTGTGCCCATCGGCGCACTGATGATGGAGCAATACCTTAACGGCAAATTGTCGCCGGAGAGTGAACAGAAAGCGGAAGTGTTCCAGAACAAACATATCGGATATGGTACAGAGGAGAGATGAACAGCGAAACAGCGTGTGGCGTAGTCTGGATTGGGCTACCATACTGATATATATGGCGTTGCTGGCCTTCGGGTGGATTAGCATTTGCGGGGCGAGCTATGATTTCAGTCTGGAGGGGAACATCTTTTCTTTCGATTCGCGCTCAGGCATGCAGATTGTGTGGATTGGTACGTCTTTGGCGCTCGGTTTCGTGCTGCTGATGATGGACGACAAGATTTACGACACGTTTGCATACGTCATATATGCCTTCATGTTGGTGTTGCTCTTTGTGACGCCTTTCCTGGCCCGTGACATAAAAGGTTCGCAATCTTGGATTAAGGTCGGGCCGTTCAGCTTTCAGTCGGCCGAATTTGCCAAATGTGCAACGGCGCTGGCATTGGCAAAGTTCATGTCCGTATACGGGTATAACATATCACGCTGGAAGGACTTTCTGTTGACCTTGGCGCTGATATTCGTGCCCATCCTATTGATTATCTTGCAGAAGGAGACAGGCTCGGCGCTCGTCTATCTGGCTTTCTTCCTGATGCTTTACCGTGAAGGCATGTCCGGCTCTGTGTTGTTTGCCGGCGTGTCTGCCGTGGCTTATTTCGTGGTGGGCGTACGTTATGCGGATGTGATGCTGGGGCATATTCCTACCAGTATAGGAGAGTTCTCCGTCTTGCTGATGATATTTCTTTTTACTGTCGGCATGGTCCATGTGTATGGTGACAAGACCATGTATGAACGCAAACTGTTGCTGTATGGCGGAAGCGTGATTGCCGTTGCCGTTTGTTTCGCGGAGTTTGTCATTCCTTTTGATATACACTGGGTGCTAATCGGGGTCTGCATCATGACTGTGCTTTACCTTTGTTATCTGGCGTTAAGCGAGCGGGTTCTCCATTACTTTTATATCGCGTTGTTTGCATTAGGTTCGCTGTCATTCTTTTATTCTGCCGATTACGTGTTGAACAATGTGATGGAACCTCATCAGCGGGTGCGTATCAATGTGTTGCTTGGACTGGAAGATGACCCTGCCGGTGCGGGATATAATGTGAATCAGGCCAAGATAGCCATCGGTTCCGGCGGGTTGAGGGGAAAGGGATTTCTGAACGGTACGCAGACCAAACTGAAATATGTGCCGGAGCAAGACACCGACTTTATATTCTGTACCGTAGGGGAGGAAGAAGGTTTCTGGGGGGCGGCCGGCGTATTGCTGTTGTTTCTGATTCTAATTCTCCGTCTGATTCATTTGTCCGAACGTCAGACCAATGCTTTCGGCCGTATTTATGGCTATTCGGTCATGAGCATATTCCTGTTTCATCTGTTTATCAATGTCGGGATGGTGTTGGGGCTGACGCCGGTAATCGGTATTCCTCTGCCTTTCTTCAGTTACGGAGGTTCGTCATTGTGGGGTTTTACCATTCTTCTGTTCATCTTTCTGCGTATTGATGCCGCACGTAACCAAGGAGGGCGGAATGTGTGATTCAGCGCATGATTCGTATGCCGATGTCACGAAGGCCGTGAAGGTTTTCGCGGTGCATGCAGTGTCTGATTCGTATTTCGCATGTCTCGCCTTTCGTGAGATGCTGTGAGTAGAGCGGTATATTATATTGATAGGTATGGATTCCTCTTCCTGTCCGATGGGTTTCGGGGTCAATCAGAAGACATTCCACCGTATCCCGCCGGGTAGTGGGTGCCGGTAGGCTGAAACGGCTTTCCACAACGAGCCAGACACTCTGGCTGGGGTATTTCTCGGTGGCACGCAGTTCCAGGTCGAACCGATAGTTGCCTGCATGGCATACCGTGTCCGGCCGGAAGATCAGCGTGTCATGTCTTTCCCAGCTTTCCGACGGTATGGAATGGTATGAGTGATACAATATCCGTTCGTCACATCCGGTGAGGCTGCCCAGCAGCGACAGTGCTGTGACGAACAGATATAGGTGTAGTTTCCCGTTCATGTTTATTCGCTTTGTCCGGCTTGTGTTTGCGTCGGATTGTCGTTTGGCCTGTGCTCTCTCGGTTCTTTGCGGAAATTGCGTCGTTCCCGGTTGTTTTTTCCGTCAGCCTGTTCTTTTTGTCCTTTCTCCCGGTTACGGTTGTCAGGCCTGCGTTGTTCTTTGTATTCCTGTCGCCGTGCGGGCCGTTCGCCTCCTTCCGGAAGGTTCTCCTTTTCCTTGAATGAGGCACCGGTCTTGTTTTTGTCGTAGGCTTTTCGTTTGTTCTTATTCTTTTTCCGTTTGTCGAAACGCGTCAGGCTTTCCTGCTCTACAAGGTCGGCCGGTTTGGCGGGTGCGGAACTTACGCCTGTCTCCAGTTTTTCCGGTTTCTCTCCTCTTTTGTTCATGTTAATCACCTCGAAGACCCGTTTGACAGGGATCGTGACGAGATTGGCTGCCATGTGCTTGTCGGTGGAATAAGTCACCAGTCCGGCCAGGATGTCTGTTTTAAACAAGAAGTATTCGGCATCCATAGTCTGCAAGGTGATTTCGCGGCTTGGCAGTCTTTTCCCGGCTTCCACGTAGGCGTCAACCTCGTAGTTCATGCAACATTTCAGCTTGGCGCATTGTCCGGCGAGCTTTTGCGGATTGAGGGAGATGTCCTGATAGCGTGCGGCGCTGGTTGATACGGAAATGAAGTTTTTCATCCATGTGGCGCAGCAGAGTTCCCGCCCGCACGGTCCGATACCGCCGATGCGTCCTGCTTCCTGCCGTGCACCAATCTGTTTCATTTCTATGCGTACCCGGAAGGCTTCGGCCAAGACTTTGATGAGTTGGCGGAAGTCCACACGTCCGTCGGCAATGTAGTAAAATATGGCTTTGTTTCCGTCGCCCTGATATTCCACGTCTCCGATTTTCATGGCCAGGCCCAAGTCTTTTGCGATTTGCCGTGAACGAATCATGGTGGCGTGTTCCCGGCTTTTGGCTTCTTCGTATTTCTCCATGTCCACGGGCTTTGCCTTGCGGTATACCCGTTTGATTTCCTGTTCTTGTTTCAGGTTGGCTTTTTTCATCTGGAGCGGTACGAGCCGGCCTGTAAGTGTGACGACACCAATGTCATGGCCCGGTGAGGCTTCTACGGCCACGACATCTCCTTTCTGCAACGGCAGATGGTTGCTGTTGTGGTAATATCCCTTGCGGGTGTTCTTGAATTGTACTTCCACCAGGTCGGTCGCCTCGTCGTTGCCGGGAATATCGGCCAGATAGTCGTAGGTGTTCAACTGTTTATCTTGTCGTCCGCATCCCTTTGCACAGAGTCCTCTGCAGGGGCCGTTCAGTTTGAATTGTTCATCCATCATATTTTCCGTTCTATATATTATTGTATGAGCATTACAATCATCTTCAGGGCAAAGTCGAAGAACACCATCTTTGGGTTGACATTCTGTTCGATGTCCCTTTGTGCGTCGCTCAGTTCATCCATTATTTTAATCACGTTGCGCTCGTTGACAAAACGTGCGAAGTTCTTTGCGAACTCATTTTCTTCCGTCGTCATGTAGTTCAGTTCCGGCTGCCGGAAGTTGTATATGAAGTTCTCCCTTATCAGTCTCTGGCAGTATGTGAGAAAGTTCTTCTGCCGTTCGCGTCCCATGCCGGCGACATGTTCGCTCCATTTGCGCATATCCTTGATACGGCGCATGTAGCTCAGGCGCATCAGCATGACGAACAGGTCGAAGAACAGTGTTGTGTCCTCGCCGGCCTGAAGGGTTTTCAATGCTGCGGTGTAGTTGCCGTGCGCGCTTCGTACCGCCTGTTCGGCCTGTTCCTTTCCGTATGACGGGGCAAGCGCTTCCATCATGCTTTCGCGGTCGATGCCTTTTACTTCGATGCGTTGCGTGCGGCTCAGTATGGTGGGCAGTATCCGTTCCTGTTCGTCGCTTACCAGCAGGAAGAAGGTATGTGCCGGAGGCTCTTCTATCAGTTTGAGTAATTTGTTGGCACATTCCGCGTTCATCTTCTCAGGCATCCATATCACCATGACTTTCCGGCCGCCCAAGGTGGACTTCAATGACAGCTTGCGTTGTATTTGTGTGCTTTCGGCCGCATAAATCATGGGCTGTTGGTTGTCGGCCTTCATGTCGGCCATCCAGTCGTTCAAATCGAAATACAGTCCTTTTTGCAGCCGTTTGCGCCATGCGTCGATGTAGACGTCGCATACGGAACCTTCGGCTGTCTTGTAACGGATGATGGGGAAGACGAAATGCAGGTCGGGATGTACGAAATGCGTGGATTCCTTGCATGCCGGACACTGGCCGCATGCATCATGTCCGTTTGGCTGCCGGCACAGGAGATATTGTGCGTACGACACGGCGAGAGCGAGCTTCCCGCTTCCCGAAGGGCCGCAGAAGAGCAAGGCGTGAGGCATGCGTCCGTGTTGCGCCTCATCCAGCAACCGTTTCTTTATGTCTTCCTGTCCGATAACTTGGCTGAACATGGGTCTCAATAGATTTGTCGGGCAATCTCTCTGATGCTGTCTGTTGCCGATACGGTATAGAAATGCAGGCTGGGTACGCCGTGCGCAATCAGTTCGCGGCACTGTTGTGTCGTCCATTCTATGCCCACCTGTTTCACTTCCTCATCGGTCTTGCACTTGATGATTTCCTGAGCCAGCGGCTGCGGGAGGTCACAGTGGAATGTCTTGGGCACGACGGTCAGCTGCGACAGTTTGGAGAAAGGCTTGATTCCGGGGATGATAGGGATGTCGATTCCGGCTTCCCGTGCTTTCTTGACGAAGGCAAAGTATTTCTCGTTGTCGTAGAACAGCTGGGTCACTGCATATTCTGCTCCCATTTCGGCTTTCTGCCTGAGCACTTCGAGGTCTGTTTCCAGATTAGGAGCTTCTTCGTGTTTTTCGGGATAGCATGCCACACCGTAGGAAAACGGTTCTCCGGGGCATTTGATAGGGGAGCCGTCAACGAAGAATCCTTCGTTGAAGCGTTTGATGTGTCCGAGCAGTTCGGTGGCATGTGAATAGCCGTCACCTGTAGGGCGGAACATGGAATCTTCTTTGGCTTTGTCGCCGCGAAGTACCAAAAGGTCGCTGATGCCGAGAAACTGAAGGTCGAGCAGCATGTATTCCGTATCTTCACGTGTGTATCCGCTACAAAGAATATGAGGCACTACATGGATGCCGTATCGGTTCTGTATGGCTGCGGCTATGGCGATGGTGCCCGGACGGCGCCGGATACGCATGCGTTGCATCATTCCGTTGCCCAGTTCCTTATAGACATATTCGCTACGGTGTGTAGTAATGTTGATGTATTGAGGAGCGAATTCCCGTAATGTATCAATGGTGCGGAACAGGCTGTCGGTTCCCGTCCCTTTCAGCGGGGGAAGGACTTCGAAGGAGAAAGCCGTGCCTTTCTGACTTTTGATAAGGTCGATTACGTTCATCTTTGTTGTTTTATGCTTCCGTTTAAACAGAAGGTGCAATTTGGGCAAAGATACGAAAAAAAAGCGAGCGTTCTATTATTTTTGTGCACTTTGTAATGAATATATTTCCCGGATTCGCTTGAATCAATCTATAAATAAAAGTTTTGTTTTCAAAAATAAAAGTTTTATTCTTGAAACCAAAAGTTCTGTTTTTGAAAATAAAACTTTTATTTATAGATTTGAAGGGCTTGGAAACACTTTCCGAAGACGCTCTCACATGCGGAAGCCATGTGGTTGTTGATACGAATCCGATGGAAGCCGATGCTTCGGCCCCTAAATGTCCAACCATGGCCGCGTCGATATATTGCATGATGATGGAGGACAGTTGTGCGATGACTGCCGGAATGCTGAGTCGCATGGACAGGTGCAACTGTTGCCGCAGTGTCATCGGCTTGCCGTTGCGAATTAACGCAAGCAGGGCGTTTGTCTGGCCGGATTGTACCTTCATCCGCATTATGCCTGTTTGCCCATTTCGTATGCTTCCTGCAATTTCGGATTGCCCTTGATTTCTCCCACGTGCCATACGCCACCGCAAAACAGCGTACCCTTTACGGTAGGATTCTCCAGGCAGTCGAGAAATCCCATGAAGTTGGCGGTGATGCGGCTCATAATCGTCTCGTCTTCCTCTGCGGCCGTGGCGATGAAATAGAACTCCTTGTTCTTCATTTCGGTATAAGGTCCGCAGCATCGGTCTATCATCATTTTCATCTGGGCACTCATGGCATAGAAATAGACCGGTGTACCCATCACGATGACATCTGCCGCAAGAATCTTTCCGATGATTTCAGCTGCATCGTCCTTCTGCGGGCATGGTTTGTTGTACTGGCTGCATACGCTGCATCCCATGCAAGGATGTATGTCCTTGTCACGCAGGAAGATTTTCTCTACTTGGTTTCCACTTTCTATGGATCCGCGCATGAATTCATCGCAAAGCGTGTCCGAATTGCCTCCGCGACGGGGACTGGACGATAAAATCAGAATACTCTTCGACATGGTTTATTTGTTTATATGTGTCTGTTTCTTGACAAACGGTTTCAATCCTTTAACGGCTTCGGCAACGGTAATGCGCTTGCCGCCGTTGTCCAGGTCGATGAGAATGTAACGGTCGTTGCCCATTCCCAGTTCCTTCATGTATGACAACTGGCGTAAGCCGTGACGGCTTTCGATGCGTTCCACCATGTCGTGGTGTTCGGCTTCGGTCATGGCATACACCAAGTCCACGCATGCCTGGTCCAGAGCCAGAATGTCGGTGGAAGAAAGGATTCCAACGTTGGGAGTCACGACAGGAGCGGCGTTCACCCCCTCACAGTCGCACGATACCGACATGTTGCGCATCACATTGACATACGTGATTTGCTTGCCGAAATAATCGATGACAGCTTTTGTGGATTCGGTCATGCGCTCCATGAACTCCTCCTCTTTGATGTCCCATTGGTTGTTCTGTCCCGGTGTGGTATGAATCCATGCTTTTCCAATCCGTCCGTCCGCGCAGCCGATGCCGATATTCTTATTGCTTCCGCCGAATCCTCCTTGCGTATGTCCTTTGAAGTGGGTAAGCACTACGAGGGAGTTGTAATTCGTCGTATGGCTACCCACCGACATGTTCTTGAACCATTTGCCGTCGTGGACAGGCAAGGATAACGTGTCTTCTTCGTCCAGAATGTCCACAGGGCAGAAAGTCCAGCCGTTTACTTCCAATGTATGGCGATGTTGCCTGGTGGTATAACGGTCTCCTTTATAATAAGTATTGGTTTCGACGATGTTTGCATCAGGCAAGTCTTTTTGTAACAGTGTCTTTACCCAATCGCGAGGTATGATGTTAGGCCCGTTTTGTTCTCCGGTATGAAGTTTCACTCCGGTATGTCCTTTGATGTTCGCACAGACCTGTTCATACGCATTGACAAGTCCTTCTGCGCTGAGGTTGCGCGTGAAATAGACAACAGACTCATTGCCTGTCCGTTTTTCGTATGGTATGTATTTGTTTCCGTTTTTTTCGGGAGTCGGGTCGGGTTGCGCCACGGCTGTAGTTCCCATTGCAAATAAACTTGCAATCATGATGATTGTTACACGTTTCATTCTCATTTGATGTGATTAAATTTAGCGTTTCAGATTCTTTGTGCAAAGTTAAGTATATGCCGGAAAATATAAAGTAGACGAATTACAGATATTATAACCCCGATTACATGATTTTCGGAAAGAGGTGTATGCCGATTGGGGGGCAGAGGCAGTAGTGATACTTCTCGAATTATTGCAAAACAGGAAAGAACCGTAATCGCAGTTTTTTGTAAAAGTTACGGTTATAATCGCAAAAGATTATACCTTTATATTGTATCTTGAAGCCACATTTCAGTAAAACGCATCCGAAACATTTTGCTGTTTTACGGCAAAAAATGGTCTACCCCTTTAGTAAATCCCTTTAATATCAGAAAACTTCTGCGGCTTCGTCTCACGCGCGCGCATTACAGGAGTTTTTTCAAAACCCCCTTCAAGGGTTCAGACTTTCTGATTGACAATAAGATAGCATGCAAATTGCCTTCAGCCGGCACGCAGGTGGAAATGTAAATAAATCCCTCACAGGTGTGCACTTTGTTCCACACCTGTGAAGAGCGGAATGCACACAGGTGAATATTCCCTGAAGGACAGGTGAAGGCACTGATGTACATAAAACGCTGTTTTTCAGATAGTCTGAACCCTTGAAGGGTATTTCAGGAAAATCCCTGTATAGGGAATGGTATGGGTCAGTAGAAAATTAGTGGGGGAACTCTTTTCAGGTTCGCAAATTATCCC
>URKA01000015.1 GCA_900548345.1 uncultured Paraprevotella sp.
TGCAGGAACGTTTGGCTAAGTTGTCAGGTGGTGTAGCTGTTCTTTATGTAGGTGCGGCTTCGGAAGTCGAAATGAAAGAAAAGAAAGACCGTGTGGATGATGCGTTGTGCGCTACTCGTGCAGCTATTGAAGAAGGTATCGTTCCGGGCGGTGGTGTAGCTTACATCCGTGCTTCTGAAGCGTTGGAAGGTCTGAAAGGCGATAATGAAGATGAAACAACCGGTATTGAGATCATCAAGCGTGCTATCGAGGAACCGCTTCGTCAGATTGTGGCTAATGCAGGTAAGGAAGGTGCTGTTGTCGTTCAGAAAGTACGTGAAGGTAAAGGTGACTTCGGTTATAACGCTCGTACTGATGTTTACGAAAACCTGCATGCTGCCGGTGTGGTGGATCCTGCTAAGGTAACTCGTGTAGCTTTGGAAAATGCAGCTTCTATTGCAGGTATGTTCCTGACTACAGAATGTGTAATTGTGGAAAAGAAAGAAGATAAACCAGAAATGCCGATGGGTGCTCCCGGAATGGGTGGCATGGGCGGCATGATGTAATCTTTGCCCCATAAATGATTAACGGACTCCCTGTTGGCGAAATGTTGACAGGGAGTTTTTTTATAGACCATAGTGGATTATCTCCTCAAGTTTTATTTACTCTCTAAATTTCGGTTCATCCGAGAAATAATGAGGAGACTGTCACTCTTGAAAGATTATGTGGTTTTATTTCAAATTGAATTGTCTTATAAAAAAAGAAACTGTTTCTGAATGTTCAGAAACAGTTTCTTTTTTAGTGAGCCTCTTGTCGGATTCGAACCAACGACCCCGAGATTACAAATCACGTGCTCTGGCCAACTGAGCTAAAGAGGCATTTGCAGCCCGCATATCCATCAATATGCCTGAAACGGCTGCAAAGTTAAATGTATTTTTTGAAATCGCAAAGAAAACTATCTTTTTTTTTAGTGTTCCCTTTGTTTTTCCTTAAATTTGGACAACTGGCGCACCAATGCATCCAAGCATACGTCTACCGCTTCTTCAAACGTGTCGCAAACTTTCTCCGCAAAAAACTCCCCGCTCGAAGCCAATACTTTTATTGATGCTTCTTTATTTAGAGACGTTTCGGGCTTTACGACTTTCAATGACACCTCTACCTTTCTTATTTCTTCACTAAACTTCCCGAACTTTGAAACCTTCTTCTCGATAAACTCCTGGAGTTTCTCTGTGGCATCAAAATGAATAGCCTGAATTCTTACTTCCATAGTCATTTCCATTTTTATGCTCTCGGATGAGCATGGTTATACATTTCTTTTAACTCCTCAAAAGTCGTATGGGTATACACTTCCGTTGTGGCAACGCTTTCATGACCCAGCAACTCTTTCAGGGATTCCAAATCTGCATGATGGTTCAGCATCGAGGTGGCAAAAGTATGCCGCAACACGTGCGGACTTCTTTTTTTCAGCACAGAGACCATACCTAAGTAATGCCTCACGACATCGCGCACCTTCGCATCTTTAAGCCGTACACCGCAATTGTCGGTAAACATTGCTTCCCGGCCTTCTATTCCGGATGTATCTTTCTCATCCAAATAATCCCGAAAAGCATTTTTCAAGTTTCCGCCAAACGGCACGATTCTCTGCTTATTCCGCTTTCCCGTCACCTTCAGCACCCCGTCATTCAAATCCACATCCGCCTCATTCAGGCCTGTCAATTCGGACAACCGGATTCCGGTTTCGTAAAATACGGCAATAATCAGCCGGTCTCTTTTGCCTGCAAAATCGTCACCGAAAAAATTCCCGTCCAGCAAGCGATCCATCTCGCTTTCTCTCAGGAACACCGGTAACGGCTTCTGCTTCTTGGGACCTTTTATTCCGCGCAAGGGGTCTGTTCTCACCCACCCTCTTCTGAGCAGATATTTATAGAAAGTGCGCAATGCGCTCAACCTTCGATTGACTGTCGCCGCCGACCGACCGGCATCCATCATGGACACCATCCAGTTTCTTACGACATCGCCTTCCATTGTATCCCAAGCCAACTCCGGAACCGATTCTTTATAAAACGACTCAAACGCTTCCAAGTCATCGTGGTATCCTTTGACCGTTTGCGGCGAGTATCCTCGCTCAAGCCTCAGATAATCCAGAAAAGAATCCGTCCACATCCCTCGTCACTGCTTTATGGCAACGAATATAGGAAATAAATTCAAAAGTTCAAAGAAAATTCAGCTAAATTAATCTTCTACACGCTGCATCTTCTGAACGTAGATAGCACGTTCTTTAGCAAGTCTCTTAATCACTGAAGGTTTGTCAAACTGCTGTCTACGTCTCAATTCTTTTACGACACCAGTCTTTTCAAATTTCCTTTTGAATTTCTTCAGCGCTCTTTCGATGTTCTCGCCTTCTTTTACAGGTACTACAATCATTTCTTTGTTTTTTAATAAATTGGTTTATTTGATATTTTTGCAAAATGCGGTGCAAAATTAATCAATGTTTTCCGAATCGGCAAAAAAAGTCGGATAAATTCTAATCATACAGGTACAAAAAGTGCGCACCCCATAGGAATGCGCACCATAATATACCTTATTTATATATATATTACAAATTAGGATTGATTTTGCTCCATTCACTGATGGCAGGAACAATGTTCAGCGTAACCAGTTCATCACGCATCTTGCAGAGGTGTGCGTAGCTTGCATCCAACTTGGCAATCTCTTCGGCCGTACCTTCCGGCATCGTATAATGACATCCGTCTGCATCGAGTGTGGTATTCATGGCCATCATGATATGGTTGTATTTGTCGCTCTGTACATAAGTACCTGCCGGCCAACGGAATTTCTCGCCTCCCATAGCAGAACGTATCATTTCTACCGAAAGATAAGAGGGGCTTTGGAAAGAAGAGCGTCCGCGCAACTCGATAATCTTGGCGCCACCTTTTGTCACATCCACCTTCATGTCTTCCCATTCCTGCTCACTCATGGCAGGCGTTCCGATAAGTTCGGTCAAAGGTTTGCCGTCGATTTTCACAGCACTGCCGAACACGGCCATCTGTTCGCCATGGCCTCCGTATGTGGCACTGCCCGTCACCTGGCTTTGTTTTACGCCGAACTTCTTGGCCAATGCGCTCTGCAAGCGGGTTGAGTCCAAGGCTGCAAGCGTAGTTACCTGAGAGGGTTTCAAACCGGAATACAGCAAAGTGACCAGACCGGTAAGATCTGCCGGATTGAAGATAATCACCACATGCTTCACATCGGGACAATAGGTCTTGATATCCTTACCCAACTGCTCTGCAATCTCACAGTTGCCTTTCAGCAAATCCTCACGGGTCATACCCTGTTTACGGGGAGCACCACCGGAAGAGATGATATATTTGGCATCCTTGAAAGCCTCTGCCACATCGGTCGTTGCCGTGATATTCACTTCATCGAAACCACTCTGACGCATTTCTTCAGCCACGCCTTCGGGAGAGAACACATCATAAAGACACAGGTTAGTAGTCAAACCCATCATCAAAGCTGTCTGTGCCATATTGGAGCCAATCATACCGGCAGCACCGACAATCACCAATTTGTCATTTGTCAGAAATTCCATATTCTTACTTTTTATTTTAAGTTGAAAACATTTGCTTCCATTATACGGGCAAAGATACGATTTATTTCCAATAAGAGAGGAAAAACAATGCTGAATTTTTCATAAAGGAGAATACAAATGCGCAAACAAATGCGGCAAACTGCCATAAGGATTTCATTTTCCTGTGCGCTCAAAAATGCTCACAGGTGTGCGTTCAATTGCTCACAGGTGTGCGTTCGATTGCTCACAGGTGAGCGTTTCATCGCTCACAGGTGTGCATTTTTCCACTCTCAGATGCAGCATCTCGTCCGCCTCTGTTGCGGCATCTATCGCTCATTGAAGAGCAATGTGCCGAAACCGGGCTGGTCCCGGTCGTAACCTTCCGGACGGATGCGTTCCAACACCTGCCGCGTATAGGGCATAAGCAATCCCATCCGGTTCACATAGTGGTTGTAAGCGATGTCGAACACATACATATAGCGGCCTCGTGCCTTATCGGACACTTCCTTCCAATCGCTATATTTTCCGGTAATGTCCGTCCAGCATGTAAAAGGCACGTCATAGCCTAAATTATAGCGCGCCACATATTCATAGCCTTTCAGCAAACGGTTGTCCATAGCCGAATACAGGTCGTCGCCCTGCTGCCATGCCACTTCACAGACGGTAGCCATGGCACCCAGACCGAGCATGCAATGGCTCTGGTCGCGCCCGCTTTCCTGAATCTGTCCGGTCTCGCCATCTATATAGTTCGCCAATGTTCCGTTGTCATGCCCCTCCAGATAAAAGGCACGCGCCTTGTCATACATTTTGCGGTCATCCAGCAGGATGGCAGCCGCCATATAGGTTTTCGTGGCTATCACTCCCCAGTTGCCGTTGGTATAAGGCTTCCGACTATAGAAAGTGTCCAGCACGGGCAAGAACACCTCTGTCAGCATGCGCCGCACCTCTTTATAATCTTTTGCGGGCATCTTGCGCCATGAATGTTTCAACACTTCCATAGCATACACAATCTTGAAGCCTTCCAGTCCGGCCAGCAGCGGAGCATCGTTCGTATCGGGAATACGCTTTAAGGTACGTGCATAGGCTGTCAGCACCTCGGCCGCCTTGCGCGCATGTGCCTCCTCACCCGTGATGCCCCACATCAGGGCATTCAGATAGGCCGCACTGAAGTCGCGTTCCATCTTTGATTTGGTCCAGCGGAACTCCCCGTCGCGCGAAATCGTTTCAAACGGGCCTGCCATTTTATAATCGGCCTGCGCACAAGGATGTTCCTTCAGCAACAGGAACGAAGCGTAAGCCTCACTGTTCTTGTCTTCCGTCAGACTGCGTATCTGTGCCATACGTTCTTTGGTGTGGAGCACACCGGGATGCACAAATCTCCGGGCCGCCACAGGATACACCGCCCACACACACATCCAAAAGACATACAATTTCAAACTTACCTTCCCTTTACTTTTCATGGTATTCCGTATTCTTGCTTATCCGTTATGATTCAGTCTGTCATTTCTTATTCTCTCCCTCCGTCGACACGAATGTCACGTTCTCGACATGCGGCCCTACATAGATACGCGCCATATCGCCGGTATTGTACCATCCGGGCTTTCCGGGCATGTCATCGGTTATCAGCCGGCCGTTGATGCGCAGGTTCTCAAAACGCACGTTTTTCACCATACGGTCTTCTCCGTACCCTTCTATCACAGACACCTCGGCCCTGTCGCCATTATAGCTCACGTTTCTGAAGAGGATATTCTCGATGCCTTGGCCCGGAGCCGTGCAATATTTCTTATTATAGAATATACGCAGGTTCACGAGCTGACCCTCGCGGAAGTTCTCCACGCGGATATCCTCGAAGCGTACGTTGCGAATCAGGTTATTGTCTCCGGCATTGATAGCCATACAACCCTGGTAGTTCAACTGCTTCTCCTTATGGTCGAGAATATCGATATTCACATAGTTCAAGTCTTCCAACACCTCCGGCTGCTCGGAATTGCCATGAATCCCGATAAAGATAGGATGGGCCACATCTGCCCACAGGGTAGCATTCCGCATGGTAATGTGACGGCATCCTCCCTTGAATCCCATCCGTGTGCCGTACACGGTGGTGCAATCGTCCGAATTCCGACAAAAAACTCCGTCGAAAAGCACATTGTTGCTGGCAAAGACGTTCATGCCGTCGCCCCAACCGTAATAACTGATGGATTTCACATTACGGATGGTCACACCATCCGAGCCCCCCGTAGCGCACTGTGTGGTGACAATGCCCTCCACCAGTACGTTACGTGAGTTGGCTATCCGGATGCCTCCTTTTACCTTATAATCTATGATACCTCTACCTATTACTTTCACATCATGTACATTTTCCATCACCACGCGCCCTGCCAGCACCGCGCCTTCGGCCAGGTATACGGTCTTGCCCGACGGCACATACAGCGTGCCGCCTTCGGGGGTGTGTAGCCCCGGACCGTAATAAAACACATCGGCATCGTCCTTATCCGGCACATCTGTCTCCTGCGGATTGGCAAACAGATGCAGATTATGGAATATATCGCCGTTCACCTCCACCGACAGGTTGCACGGACGCTCCAATGAAAAACAGATGTCGCGCCCCTCTATGCGGACCGGAATATCATAAGACAACGGGCGCACACGCGCACTGTCTATCTTTCCTTTATTATAGGTGACACGCACTTCCACCTTGCCGGAGAAACTAAAAGACGCCAATGACGCCTGCTCCACGTGATGGCGCGTTTCCCTCACTTCGTCTACATGAACCATATAGGACGAGAGTGTCTTCCACTGTCCGCCTGCCGCACGCACACGGACCGTAAAATCAGAGTTCAGGTCTACCCCCTCCGGTGCCGGACATACGGCAAGCGAAGAAGTCTGCCCGGCAAAAATGCCGGCACATAGGGCTGTCGCCACACATAGAAACAACAATATCCTTTTCATTTCGGTACAAAATTAATGTAAAATCAAATCTCTTCATGGGACAGAAAATAACAAAAACGGGGATAAAACGAACCATTTCCATCTTTTCCGCCTTTTGGACGGCCTCCGGCAATAGCACAGGAGGCCGCACCCAAGGTTTATCTGTCCGTTTTCCCTTCCGAACGTGACGGAAGCGCATCGTAATCCGTCCCCCACTGCGCACAAAGACGACGCGCCTCTTGCTCTGTCAGGTGAACCACAGCACCGTGTTTGGGAGATGCGAAGTTCCGGGTTTGCATCACTCCTTCGTTAAACCGGCCGAGAGAAATGAAACTATCGAAGTCGGAAGTCTCTATAAAGCCGAAATTATGAGGAGAAATACTGTAGACATCATACATGAGCACCCATTTGTCCTCGCCAATGCGCTTGAAGACATGCGGAGCCTCACAGGCACGCGGTTCAAAATCCACCCACCGCGGGTCGAAATGCCACGGCCCTGTGGGTCGGTCGGCATAAGCCAGCTTGATACCGCCGTTTACATCATGCGCCACATAAGAGAGAATGTACTTGTTACCGAATTTCGTGATATCTCCGTCGATAGCGGACTTACGTTCATCGGCATACTGGAACAATGGTGACGGCAAGGTCTCTATCGTGTCATACTCATCATTCACATAACAGTAATACAACTTATTCGGTTCGTTTCTGTGACGCATTGTCAGGTAAATCATCAAACGTCCCGTGGTTTCATCGAAAATAGTTTCCGGTGCCCAGGCACAGCCAATCTCCTGCCAGGCGGCCGACATGCGGTCGAAACGTACATTGGTGCGTTTCCAGTGCAACAAATCGAAACTTTTCATCAGCACCAGCCCGCGGTTATTGCCCCATCCATAGAGTTTACCGTCACGCTCCCATTCCGTTTCGCGCTTCCCGTCGCGTTTGGCAAAGACATGCAGGTCGGTCATGCTCAGATAAAAAGCACCGTCGGGTCCACGGTAAATATGCGGGTCACGGATACCGAGTTGCTCGGCGATGGTATCACCCGCCATCACGGGTTTATTGTCATTGAGAGCCGTAAACGTATATCCGTCACGACTGAGTGCCATGTGCAGCCCGTGGTCCTCATCCAAATGGTAAACCATCAGATAGGCAGCCATATCCTCCTCTTTCGGTACGGCGTCCTTATATTTGAAATCGCTGAACGTAGCTTTTCCCTTGCCGGCCACGAACAAAGCCGGACGCAGTGCAAAGAATTTCTTAAGTTTATTGTGATTCAGGTCTGTCACATCCAGCCCCTCGGCCAATACCGTCCAATCCTTCCCGTCACGACTGACACTTACTGTAACCCTATTGGCACGGTTAAGGACTCTCATGCGCACCTTACGGCCGAAAGTATTCTTCACGGTAGCGGAAAGCTTGCCACCGTCATACACATAAAACCTTGAAGCATCGGCCGCCACACCGGTATATCCCTGCTCACTGTAATAAAGGAGCAAACCGGCTTGCCCTTTACCCGGCAGTTTAACAGTGACTTCCGCCTCATAATTCTTATGCTGGGCTGTAATCAGCATCAGACGGCCATCGGCCGGTGAAGTCCCTTTGCCGGGAACCACCAACTGTCCGTCACCAGACGTCACCATGTCGCGGGCATTCTCTTTCCAGAAGCTCCACTGCCACCCTAACTCCCGATGATGAAAGCTGTCCGACAATACCGGGAATGTCGAAGGTTCAGAACACGGCCCTACGGCTCCGGCCGATGCCCTGAACCATCCGTCACGCGTCCATTCCATGGGTTCTATCAGTGTCTGACGTCCTAATGTATGATACCCTTTGGCATAAGCATGGTAAACCATCCACCAACGCCCTTCGGCATCGTCGATAAGCGTGCCGTGACCTTTTGACCACCAATGGTCCTGGGCACTGTAGGTATGTACCACCGGATTGTAAGGCGAATTTTCCCAAGGTCCTTCCAGCGAACGGCTACGGGCACTCACCGCCATGTGACTGGTAGCCGGCCCCGCCGTTCCTCCTTCGGCGCAAGTCAGATAATAATAATCGCCATGACGGATTATTTTAGGAGACTCCAGATAAGTTTCAGGCCATTTGCCTTCCGTATTCCACTGTTTGGGAATCTCCCATCCTTCATATACTTTCTTTTTCTCACCTACAGTACTCAGTCCGTCGGGTGCCAACCTAATCATCTCACCGCGGTTCAGGAACAGATAACGATTACCTTGCTCGTCAGCCGCATGGCCTGGGTCAATCCCGCTCACGTGCAAATCCACAGGCTCGCTCCATGGCCCGCGTATATCAGACGCCCATGTCACATAATTGGTCCCGTTGGAAGGGAAATAGATATAGTATTTATCGCCATACTTTAGTAAATCAGGCGCCATGGCCGACCCTTTCCACGATTCCAAAGCCCGTCCCACAGGTGTCCAGTTCATCAAATCGGTGGAATGCCATATCAGGAATCCCGGCTGATAAACAAAAGGAGAATGCGTCATGTAGAAATCACGTCCCTCACGCATCACACTTGGGTCTGGATAATCACCGGCCAACACGCACTTCGGCCACTGCTGTGCCCAGGCGGTATAAACGCCACACAGCAGCAAAAGAAAAGAAAACAACTTTTTCTTCATATTACTTGAATGTTATGACTGTCAAAGAGTAAGGCGGCAACTGACGCATAAATTTCCGCGGCAACTTTTCCTGCGTCACCACAGGTCTTACATCGGTTTCCAAATGCTGCCCCTGCCCATTCTTATAATCCCTGTCTCCGGTCAACACACTGACCTCCGCCACACGGGAACGTAGTTTCTGCGAACCGAGATTCACGCATACACTGACCACACTATCCGTGGGATTCACAAGTTTCACTGCCACGCTCTGCGTCCGGCTGTCACGGACACATGAGGCTGTCTCAATGCCATCTACCACCCCATCTATAAACAAGTCTCCACGATGGCATGCAAACAACTGTTGCACGTAATAGTTTACAGTAGGATAGACATCGTTCTTATCAAAATAAATAAGATCGGGATTCCATTGTGTGTCACCGATACGGGCCAACAACGGAGCATAGGAAGCCAACATCACCACATCACCGTTGCGCTCCAGCGAGGTGAGATAAGCGGCTTCTGCAATGGCATTGAACACCGTGTTACCGCGACTGGCATATTCACCGACATAGACTTTGGACTGCGCACGGTCGTAATGATCATAACGGTGCAGATTGTCAAGGAACCACTGCGGAGCACGGTAGTAATGTTCATCCACCAGTTCCGGCTTCACTTCACGGGCAAAAGCCCAGCCTTCGCGCCAGTCACGGTCGTCAGGATTAGGCCCGACCGTCCCTACGACCTTCATCTCCGGATACCGTGCCTTGATGGCCTTCTGTATGATGGCAAACCGCTCTTTGAATGCCGGCGTGATATGGTCTTCGTTTCCGACACCTATGTATTCCAGATGAAAAGGTTCCGGATGTCCGGCCTCAGCACGACACTTTCCCCACACGGTAGAAGTATCTCCATTCGCCCACTCTATCAGGTCGAGCATGTCCTGCACATACTCGTCCATCTCTTCCATTGGAACGGCCTGCTGGCCCGTTCCGCGCAAACGTGCGGAATTCTGACAGCTCACGCCTGCCGCCAGTACCGGCAGAGGTTTTGCCCCTATATCTTCGCACAACTGGAAATATTCGTAAAAGCCCAATCCCATCGACTGACGATAATTCCATATATTGTAGTCTTCCTTACGCTGCTCCACAGGACCCACGGTATGTTTCCACCTATATATATTGTTAAGTCCGTCGCCATGAGTCAGACACCCTCCGGGAAAACGGACAAATGCCGGATGGAGGTCAGCTAAAGCCTGTGCAAGGTCGGCCCGCAAACCATTCTTCCTGTTCTTGAAAGTATGCTGTGGAAAAAGAGAAAGCATATCCACATCAACACGGCCTTTCTGCTGAAAAAGGATTTCCACAGCAGCCCGTTCACTGCTCCTTACAGGCGTAAGCACTGTTTCATATTTTCGCCACCCCGTACCACACATACGCAGAACAGCCTCTGCCAATACGGAATCTCCTTCTGTCAGCCTTACTTTGGCTTCTCCCTCCTGCATGCTACGCAAAAATACGGAAAAGTCATACTGTTCTCCCTCATGTACAACCATACCATGATATCCGTTATTGCGCAATCCGGCTCCCTGAGTCCCTGCCGTGAAAACTTCTATTGCGGCGTAATGACGGTTATTGGCATGAAGCGGCTGTTCCGTTTCCAATGAAAGCGTGGCAATCGCATGACCCGTTTTCAGGAAATCCCAGGCCGTAAACGGATGCCATTGTCCTTTCTTACCATATACGTGCAAATCAACATCGCTGGGAGTATACTCAAAAGAACGATTCTGCACCATCTCCGCATACAGTCCGCCATCGGCTGTATAATTGAGGTCTTCAATAAAAATCCCGAAAAGGTCTTTACTGATACGTTTTTGCCCGGCAGGTTGCGCCATAACCGCATGGACCGCCAGGAATGCGCTCATCATCCACAAAGCAGGCCGCAGGGCAAACGAACATTTTAGATTCATCATACGTTTCATATCATAGATTTTGGGTTATGCAAAGATATATGTTTCATCCGACTATCCCGCCACAAGACCGTACAAACCATATAGGCACAAACGTTTTAACGCCATATTGCACGTTTACGCCCATTAATTCCGGACGTAAAAGACCATCATTCAAGATTATTTGCGTAACTTTGTCAAACACATTCAGACGTACACAAAGATGGCAAGGCGACTTCTTTTTCTTCTTATATTCCTGGTACATCTTACGGTAAGCATGGCTATTCACCGGCAATGGTCGGTGAACGACGGCCTGCCGACCGGCGAGATACATCAGATTATAGAACTCCCCAACCGGCAAATACTGGTAAACTGCGAAGGAGCCTTCTGCCTGTTCGACGGGAAGACATTCAATACCATTACCTGTGACCACAGGCGTTGCCCCCACATGCCTCACTTTGCCAAACGATACATCCATCTCTGGCAAGGCGATTCTCTGCTCTGGCTGCACGACCTTTACCGGCTTTATCTGTTTGACGCGCGCACATGCACATTCCGCTATGACATCGAACCAAGACTGAAAAAGAATCACACATTACAAGAATTTGCCGATGGGAATACGATTCCTAAACCCTATTCCAAAGACATCCGGCAGATTATAGATTCCCTGAGACTTCACGACAACACCACAGCCGCCAAAGACTGGCAAGGCGGTATCTGGATTGGCACACGCACCAACGACATCATTTACATATCACCCCTCCGAACAGAAATACAAATATCAAAAGACGAAGCGTTATTCAGACTCACGCGCAGCATGACAGACAGTCAAGGCCGCTCATGGATTTGTTCGAACAATGGCCTATTCTGTCATACCGGAAAAGAAACGGAATGTTTTCACATGGGCAACACACATGGATTAACCCACAACAACTTCAACTTCATAGCAGAACTTCCCGACCACCGTTTCTTGGTCTGCCATAATCTGAACCAACTTGGCTATCTTGACCCGGAGCATCTCGAATTCACATCATTACGCGATAAGATTCCAGCCCTCGGCACATACCGTCATCTGATAGGAGCTTGTTCCATTGCCCCCAACCAAACCATTGTCTATTCCCAGAACGGAGCCTTTCTTCTCGACACACGAACCGACACCATCTCCGCATTTCCCTTCACAGAAGCCATCGAGAAACATTCCTATAAATACAACTGCATGCTCCTCGATGCAAAAGGCATCCTCTGGATAGGCACACAGAACGGATTGTTTGCCGTTGAAAAGGAGAATTGCCGCCGCATCAGGCACCTGGCCAACCACTGCATCCGGAGTCTTGTAGCCGATGCAAACGGGAATATATGGGCAGGCACAGCCTGCGGCATCTCGCGCATCACTCCATACGTGATAAACTATGGGCCGGACGACGGCATGCCAACTACTCCCATGCTCGACCGTGCAGGTTTTCTCAAACCCGACAGCACCCTTGTTTTTTCCTGCTCAGACTCCTCTGTCGTAACATTCCGTCCGGAACATCTCAGCCGTCAGATGCAACCTCTTTCCGTAGTGCTTACCGCCATAAGCGTAAACGATGAGCCATATCCTGTTGGAGATGCAAAGAATGGATTATCACTATCCTATAACCAGAATTATCTTACCTTCCGGTTCTCTGCGCTCAACTACGCCACCCCGTCACACACCCGGTACCGCTACCGCCTTCACGGACTGGAAAACAAATGGAATACTTATGCAGACACAGACGGCAGCCTCGGAATCGTAACCTATCGCGCCCTTTCTCCCGGCACCTATACATTCGAGGTACAGGCGGCCATCGACAACGACTCATGGGGACCACTTCTACAACAGGATGTCGTCATCCGTCCTCCTTTCTGGCTCACATGGTGGGCCAAAGCCATTTATATCATGGCATTCCTCCTTACACTTTCCGTTTTGCTCCATTCTTATTTAAAGAAGAAGAAAGCCAGATTGGAACATGAGAATGACAACCGTGTGAACCGTCTTTTCGAATTACGGGAAGAAGCACGGCATCAATTTGCCGAATCCACAAATATCGACCCGCAAAGAATCAGTGTAAACAACGAAGAGGAAGAGTTTGTCAAACGCATGCTACATGCCATTGAGAATCATCTGGATGACGACAACTACGGAGTGGACCAGTTGGCGGCCGATGTTTGCATGAGTCGCTCCGCCCTTTACACCAGACTACGCAACATGCTCGGCATCACTCCCAGTGATTTCATCCGGAACATCCGCCTTAAACATGCCGCCCAGTTGCTATCCGACACCCAAATCCCCATCAACGATATCGCAAGCCGAGTAGGTTACAACACCCATAAAGCCTTTGCCACCAATTTCAAGAAACTGTTCGGATGTCTGCCTTCCGAATATAGAGGAAACAGATAACCGACACAGAACGGCAACTCTATCAAGTACCGCAAACGCCCCAAAAACGCAATTATATCAAATTGTCCCATAAAATGGAACAAAATGTCCTATTCTCTCTCAAAACAACCTCATATCTTTGTCATTGGGAAATCCGACAAATGAACAGGAAATAACTTTTTATCATTAATACCAAACAACAAAGATGAATAATGTATTGAGACAGGCTGGATTGATGGTGTTTGCGTTGTCCGCCTTGTGCTGCCAGCTGAAAGGGAACACCGTATCGCCTAACGGGAAATTGAAAGTAGTCATACAGACTCCCCAATCCGACACTTACGGAGGCGTTACTTTTTCTGTAGATTATGAAGGAAAGCGTATGTTGCACCGGACGGCTCTGGGATTGGAAACAAACAAACAGCAATGGACGGACAACATGAAACTGAAGTCTGTATCCAAGGCCAGACGCATTACGGATGATTACCGGATGATAACGGGAAAACGAAGCCGTTGCAGAAACAGGGCTACGGAACAAACATACTCATTCGTAAACCGCGACGGGCAGAACCTGGAAGTGACATTCAGAGTCTATGACGACGGCATTGCCTTTCAATACGGAATCCATGCGGCCGAGGCCGGAGAGCTGCTCCTCGGCGAGCATACGGCATATACCATTCCGGGGCAGTCCAGAAGATGGATACAGCCATATAGCATCGGCTATGAAGGATTCTATCCGTTAGCCACTTCCGGAACGCCGGCCGAGCCACACAAGGTGAACAAATGGGGCTACCCCGGCCTTGTCGAACTACAGGATTCCGTCTTTATGCTGATGACAGAGGCCAACATCAGACGGGGACATTGCGGCTCATTCCTATACAATGACGAGAATGCGGATGTGTACAAGGTGGGACTGTCCGACAAACAGCTTCCGGTTCAAGGCGAGTGGGTTTCTCCCTGGAGACTGCTTATCATGGGCAGCCTGTCCGACGTAGTGGAGTCTACATTGGTGACGGATGTCTCCGACCCTTCTGTCATCGAAAATACGGACTGGATTCAACCCGGCCCGGTGTCGTGGATATATTGGGCACATAACCACGGTTCCAAGGACTACCGGACCGTAAAAGAGTACATAGACTTGGCAGTGGCCATGAAGTGGCCTTATAACCTGATAGACTGGGAATGGGATGTAATGGCAAACGGGGGCGGAGTAGAAGACGCTGTGAAATATGCCCGTGAACACAATGTAAAGTCGCTGCTGTGGTATAACTCAAGTACGCATTGGCTTGCTCCAAAGCCATTATACCGTCTGAACAAGCATGAAAACAGGGTCAAGGAATACAAGTGGCTGAATGATTTGGGAGTATCCGGAATCAAGGTGGACTTCTTTGCCGACGACAGCGTGGCCATGATGGACTATTACATAGACATTCTTGAAGATGCGGCCCGATACAAACTGCTTGTCAATTTCCATGGCGCCACAATCCCACGCGGATGGCAACGCACCTACCCCAACCTGATGTCTTACGAGGCTGTATACGGTGCGGAGTGGTACAACAACAAACCGGTACTGACGGACAAAGCGGCCGTGCATAATGCCACTTTGCCTTTTACGCGAAATGTAATAGGGTCTATGGACTATACTCCCGGCACATTCTCCGACTCCCAACACCCTCACATCACCTCGCACGGGCATGAGCTGGCCTTGCCGGTGCTGTTCGAATCGGCATTACAACACATGCCGGACAGGCCTTCCGCATATTACAGTTTGCCGGAACCGGTGAAAAGACTGTTGTCCGGACTGCCCACCGCATGGGATGATACAAAGTTATTGGGAGGATATCCCGGAGAAACCGTTATGATGGCCCGCCGCAAAGGAAATATATGGTATATCGCAGGCATTAACGGACTGAATGAAGCCCGGACATTGAACGTGAATCTGCGGTCTATTGCCAAGAAAGGAAAGAAAATCTCCCTGTTTATGGATGGTGACACGCAGCGCAGCTTCTCCATCAAAGAGAACATGCCGCTCCCGAAGAATGGCAGACTGGCCGTTGACTGCCTGCCAAGGGGCGGTTTCGTGGCAGTGATTAAATAGGATACATCCGGCATGAAAGGCTCTGAAAGGAAGTCATAGAGGCATAAAAAAGACTCCATGACATGAAATTGTCCCATAAAATGGAACAAAATGCCCTATTCACGTCCATGACAAAACTATATCTTTGCGACAAGAAAAACAACAGGTCCGACAGACAGACCGGCAGAGAACGGGAAAACGCCAATACGATGCCGAATCATAGAAAATACCAATACCCAACAATATGAAGAAGACCATCATCAGAAAGAAAGCGGCAACCTTCATGTTCATGATGCTTGCCCTCCTGTGCGGAGAACAAACACTATGTGCGGAAACAGACAACATAACCGTGCATCCCTATGCACCGTTTGTCATCCCCGGCATAGGCCCCGGCGGAGAGACTTACCCCTCGCACGTCAGAAATGATGCGACATCGACACGCTTTCATGTAAAAGTGGCCGATGTGCCGGTAAGCGCCGTCTGCTACGACAATACAGGATTCGGCAACCAAGGACACAACATGGACGTGGCGCGTTTCGCCTCCAACAGCCCGACACCCGAAATAGAAGTCAATGTGGCGGGAGGCAGTGAGATTCAGAGCGTCACCATCCATCCCGTCCGCTTTTATCCGCAGGAAGCACTGAAAATCAGTCCCGACAGGAGAACGGTCACATTCAAGATGGTGAAAGAATTGCCCTATGCCATTGTCATCATCAACGGTGACGACCCGCAGGACGCTTCCGCCGACAATCCGCAACTCACACTCATCAACGACCCCTTGGAGAACACGAAGAAACGACCGTCGCCGACAGCTTCCAACGTGCTTAACTTCAAGACATTCGCCGAAGAGTATTTAAAAGAACATCCCCACACGGAAACAGCCGGAGAGGAATGCCGCCCTGCCGGCAGCGTGACGGATGCAAGTCTGAACGACGGAAGGATGTTCACCTGGAATTACGACAAAGGACACTTCGTTCCTTATACCAACCGGATTGTGGCTTTCCCCGACATGCGCGTAAGAAACCGGAACGATGTGTCGGACGCCCTGCAGGCGGCATTGCAAAAGATTAAAGAAACTCCGGAACTCAATACGCTGTATATCCCTGCCGGCACTTACCTATGGTCGGGACTGCGCATCACCGACTGGAACGGCGACCGCAAGAAGGGCGGAAAACCGCTGTTTGTCTATACGGATGAAAACGCACTGATGATTAACCGCCTGAAAGAGTGCAGGGAGGCCAACGAGCCGGCCATCTACATCGCCAACTCTTGCTTTGTGACCGTATCCGGTCGCGGCATGCACGACGGGCAGGGATGTTTCACCTTCGCCACCGACCGGAAAGACGCGCGCAACACTCCTCACCAGGGAGGCGCGGTAATCAAGAAATCGAGCCACATCACATTCAACGACACGTATATACGCGACAGCCAGCAATGGAATTGGGAAACGCACGACGCCACTGACATCAGCCTGAACAATATCAAGGGACTGTCGCCGTATAACCACGGATGGATAGACGGGCTTAACATGTCGAGCGGCAAGAACATTACCGTAAACCATTCGCTCACCCTGGGCAATGATGACACGTTCGCCACGGGACATTACAACCCTTCGGACGAATTCCCGCGACGCACATACTCTGAAAACAAGTCCATCAACCTTATCGACACTGACGCCAACCCGGCGGAAATACGCCATACCTTTGCCGCCGCCGGAATCTACAATAAAGACCGCCTCAACTGGAGCCGCGAAGGCGCATCCGAGAATATCCGCGTGAGCAACGCCATGGGATGGACACGCACGGCCCACTGCATACGGGCCGGAAGCGGCATGAAGTTCGACGCTCCCAAAGACGGCTCACATGGCAAGCCCGTGAAAGGTTACTATTTTAACAACTTCCACTCCATCGCGGGAAGAAATGCCATCGGAGACATCAGGATA
Source organism: uncultured Paraprevotella sp. (assembly GCA_900548345.1). Taxonomy (GTDB): domain Bacteria; phylum Bacteroidota; class Bacteroidia; order Bacteroidales; family Bacteroidaceae; genus Paraprevotella. Next base: position 17,456 of record URKA01000015.1, read on the forward strand.
CACAACTACCAGCCTTCCGACTTGCCTGCATACGATGAGTTCATCATCAAGAACTGTTCTTTCTGGACTTCGTCTAAGAACTGGGCACTGATTCCGGTCATCAAAGCCGAACGGCACAAGATGAGTAAGGTTGTATTGGAAAATGTGTATTATGCCAAGCCGTCAGCCCAATCCACTGCCGTCATTTCCGACATCAAAGACTTGACCATCAAAGGACTGTATGTGGGAGGAAAGAAAATAGAGCAGTATGACGAGACAGGCCTGCCGGAGCAACTAAACAATGTAGACCGTTTCAGTCATGACTTCAAGAACTGACACTTCGGCCTTTCGCATGAGCGAATAAGTCAGATTTTTTCTTCATTCATTTTTTCTATCAGAAACGAGGACCTGCCTGCATCAAATTGCTCACAGGTCCGCGTTTCATTCTTCACCTGTGTCCGTTCCGTTCTTCACAGGTGTTCATTTTCGCATACTCCTACACCCTCATTTACAGCTATTTGCACCCACCATAAAATACACCCCGTATGTCTGTCGGTCTATATCAAACAAAGGACGTAGGTTGTAAGAATTTCCTCCGTTCTTCAGGCGGAAGGTCATTTCTTCTTCGTCGGTCATTTCAATGTTCCGAAGCACGTCTGCAACGTCTCTTTCGAGCAACAGCTCCGGACAGTTTTCAAATGCCAACATCATCGGGCCGTAGAATATGGCAAACATATTCTCATTGTCGGGCATCGGCTTGACATGGAACTCGTATGAGAAACGAAGTCTTATCTTGTCTCCATTGCGCCATGTCCTTTTCAGCGTACAGTATGACGAAGGGCTGAGGGCGACATCCTGGCGCACATCGTTCACATACACCTCCACGTCGTGTGCCCATGCAGGCACGAAGAGCTTGACGGCAAACTCGCTTTTGCGCCCGGCCGACACCTCAAACGAAACCTCCGGATTCTTGGGGAAGTTACCGTCTTGCCTGAACGACACTTTTTTCTCTTTCCATTCCACCACCGACGGGATATACATGTTCACCCACAGCGTACTGTCATCGTGATAGTATATGCCATTGTTCAGCTGGGCAAAAGCCTCGGCCGACGATCCGCTGCAACAAAAGAAGTCATTGTCCTTGAGATATTTCTTCGTTCTGGGCGACCCCAAGGGCAGATGATAGACAAATGAGCCGCTCCGGTTGCTCTGCACCGGGAGCACGGCATTATAGAACAGATTCATATACGCATCGGCATATTTCGGATCGGCAGTCCAGGAGAAGAGATAAGAATTGAGTTTCTGTGTGTTGTGGGAGACACAGCTTTCGGCAATCTCCCCCGACAGGGTGTTGCACAAATGGCAGGGAAAGCCCCAATGTTCCGCCGACATTGCGGTTCGGGTTGTGGCATTAGGACGCGGGCCGCTGCTGGAACCGTTGGCGTATGAATGACTTTGGGTCAACATATTCCAGAAGTTCAACGCAGCATCACGATATTGCTCCTCTCCCGTAACACCGTATCGCAGGGCAAACCCGTTCACGAGCACGATGTGGGTGTTGGAATGAAGTCCCGAAAGGATGTCCTTGCTTTCCGCGAGAGGTCCGGCAAACCAGTCGGGGTCGAACATTTTGGCCAAGGCAAGATGCTTCGGGTCGGAGGTCAGCCGGTACAGCTTGTAAAGCACCTCGTTCATTGCCCCCATCTCGTTCTGTGGATTGGCTTTGGTGGTGGCCATCATCTTGCCGATGGTTGCGGCATCGAGTTTCGACATACGGTTGCAGGCATAGTCTGCCATACCTTTCACCATGTCGTATGCCTTCTTGTTGTGGGTGCGCGTATACACATCAAGCAATCCCTGCATCAGCTTGTGGTAGGTATAATAAGGTGCCCAGACACCGCCGAACCTTGTTTCGAGCGTATCGAAGTCTTTTTCGGGGAATGCGCTCAGATAACCGTTCCCGAAAGTATTCTGGCATGTCTGCAACTCATCTGTAAGGTATTGCAGGTTCTTCTTCAGCTGCGGTTCATCGTATTTCTCCACGATGGCTGCAACGGCAGAAAGATAATGTCCGACAAAGTGTCCGCGAAGCCCCACTTTCGGCGATTCCCAACCCTCCAAGGGTTGGGCGTCTGATGCCAGACCTGCATTGGTACGGAAATTATGGAGCAACCTGTCGGGGTCGAGTGATTTCAGGAAGGCGATGTCAAGGTCTTCACGTTGTTTGACCCATGAATCGGTCAGTCTTACATCTGCGTTTCCAAAGGCAACAGCCTTTCCCTGTTTTACAGGAAAGGCTGTTGTCAATGATATGCTCTGTGGGGTTCCGTCATACTCTACTGTGGCATCCGCATCGGTGGTGATGTCAACTCCCGTACCTCTGCCTTCGCCTACGATGACGATGTGGAACCGGCGGGATTTTGTCATGCCAGAGAAACTCCCCTTACGCTCACTGATGGTCAGGCGGCGCGAACGGTCATTCCATCGCAGGGTGTAGGTTGAGTACTTCCCTTGCTCGTAGTTGTAGTTGTCACCCTCGTCCTCATACACGGTAAACTCTCCGTCGGCTCCGGGATAGATTCTGATTTCCCAGGGCGCATCGGGTTTCTCGGAGGAATATTGCTGCAAAGGTCCCATCGGGACAATCGAACCGGCACGCACAAAGACCGGAATGCGGTCGATGGGAGCGGCAGCGGTGATAAGGCTTCCACCTTCATAACGTTTGCCGGTATAAAAGTCCGTCCATTCCGTCCCCTTGGGCAGATAGACCCGACGTGACTTGCTTATGCCGGAAAGTTCCTTGGACTCCGCCTCATAGTACATCGGCCTGGTCACAGGACATGCCATGAATGCCGGACCGAAGAGAAGCTGGTCTTTGATGTCGTAGACATTGGCATCCTCGCGGAAGTCAAATACCAACGGACGCGTCATGGTACGGTCGTCAAGCATCATGGATGCCGCCACGGAATAGTTGTAGGGCAACAGGCGATAACGGAGATTGATCTGCTCCAGAATCGCATCGTAGAACATTTCACCCGGCTTACCGAACTGCCAAGGCTCACGGGCGCAGTCGGTACCATGGCTGCGCATCATCGGCAACCACTGGCAGAACTGAAGGTTGCGCACATAGAACTCACGGAATCCCATATCCATCGTTCCCTTCTGGAAGTCACCCTTCCAGAACCACGAGTTGCCGCTTTTGACAAAGAACGCACCCGCATCAATCGTCCAGTAGGGCGAACCTGTAATCATGTAGTTCAGTCCCGACGGAATCTGCTGTGCGAAGTCTTGCCATGTGGCTTTCGTGTCACCGTTCCATACAATCGTGCTGTAACGTTGCTGGCCTGCGTAGGTGGAACGTGTGAGGTTCACCACCCGCTTGTCGTTTGTCGTAAGGCGTTGGTTCTCATACACACCCCGTGAATGATTGAGCGAGAACGTATTGGAACGCATGATGCCGAGCAAGGCATGCAGTTCACGGGTGTTCAGCTCATAACGCGCCTTGGGATTATAGGCAATGTCATTGGCCTTGGCATTCCAATCACCGTCTATAGGCTCCGATCCGTCACACCACCAGGCATCCACGCCATAGGAAAACAGGTTCTTGTTGACATATTCGTCCCAGTACATCTTCCGGGAATCGGGATTATAGGCATCGTATATTCCACGTCCGAGCACATATCCCTTTGCTCCCATCTCCTGGCCTTCGTTGCCATTGGCCGTAGGCCATAGCGAAAGCATGAAACGGACATTCTTACCGTGAACCCCGTCAATCATTCCCTTAGGGTCGGGATAAGCATCGGCGCGGAACTTCTTGTGCCCCCACCATTTCGGCTGCCAGTAGTTCCAGTCCTGAACGATTACATCAAGCGGAATCCGCTCGTTGCGGAACCGGGTCACCACGCTGTCTATGGTATGCTGGTCGGGATAGCGTTCTTTCGACTGCACATATCCGAAAAGATACCTCGGCATCATGCCCACCTTGCCCGTGAGTGAACGATACTGTGCCACCACATCGTCCATTTCGGGACCATACATGAAATAATAGTCTATCTCGTTGACTGCATCCATCTGCATGTAGCTTCCCTCCGCATCATCGCGGAATACCATTGTCGAGCCGGCATCAAAGAGCAATCCGTAACCATTGGTCGACATCAACACGGGTATGGTGGCTTTCAGGTTGTGCTGGTAGAGATACTGCATCGTTCCGCGCAGGTTCATGTAGTCCTCCTGATGCGAACCAAGGCCGTAAAGAGCCTCGCCTTGCTGCCATTGGAACTGCTGACGCGCTTTCCACGCACTGCCTACCTGTTTGCGCGATGCCACCTCACTCACCATAAGATCGCCGTTGGCTGTTTTCTCCACCTTGCTCTTGCTGTCGTCATATACAGTCTTCTCGATGGCGATACGTTCCATCTGCCGGGGATTGTCGCCGTTCTCTTTCAGAAGGAGCCTTCCGTCAGCCGCCTTATAGCATATAGCACCGGTCTTATGGTCTATCTCCACCGTGAGGAGGCCCGACTTCATCATGGTTTTATCCTTGCTTTCCCGGCACTTGAAGCCTGCGGTCTTCCGGGTTTCTCTTGGCAGACAAACAATGGTGCCGTTGTCCGTCAACTGTCCTTCGGGTACATACTGCACCCTGACGACTGCGGGATTGACAAACTCAACCTTCAACAGCTCACCGTCGCGGCCCATCACTATACCGTTGTCTGTTTTCCTTATCACAGATAAAACGTTTCCGGCGTTGGCCGTTACAGTGAGTGTAACAGCCAACGCCGACAATACGACAAATCTTTTTCTACTCATTTCCTTATCTTTAATACAGGAGCAATAGCATTAGTAGGTTTGGGAAGCTGTACCTCAAGCCCTTCGGCGGTCTGACGTGCCTTGACCTTGCCATAGCCGAGAAGCTCCACAGAGGTTATGCCCTTCTTGAAGTGGGGATTTCCCTTGCACAGAGACTTCACTACGACCTTGCCGTCTTCCGGCCATCCTAACGGTGTGACGTAAAGGTGTTTTGCGGTTTGGTTGAAGCGGATGTCACGGCTGTCCAAGTTGTTGTACATGCCTTCGTTGAATCCCTGGGCGTTGATTTTGATGTCTTTCTCCGCCACTGGGCCTTCACCGAACTTCACCCATGGACGAGTGCCTATGATGCTCTCCTTGTTCACCGTCATCCACGCTTCGATACCGTCAAGAATGGCAGCTTCCTTCTCATCATAGGTACCATCGGCACGCAAGGGGATGCTCAACAGGAGGTTTCCGTTTTTGCTGACAATGTCTACGAGTTGTTTAATCACCTTATCGGCACTCTTGTATCCGTTACGTTCATAAAGGCTGGTATCATAGTGCCAACCGCCGATGCAGTTACAGGTCTGCCACGCTTCATCGATGATTTCGTTGGGGGCGCCGCGCTCCACATCCCAGGTAAGTGCCTTACGCTGGTTGTCATCAAGTATCTTGCCGAACATGACGGCACGCGGGTTCTTGTTGTAGAAATGCGAGGCTATCTTCAGTCCGCAGTCGCTGATTTTGTAGAAAGGCACTACGGTGACGTCAAAATAAATAAGGTCCGGATTGTAACGGTTGATGGCATCGAGCGTGCGGTCGTAGAAGTTCGTCACGTATTCTTTGGAAGGAGGACACGCACCATTCTCCCATGCCCATTGCGCATGCACACGACCGTTGTCCCATGACTTCTGGCTCATCGGATGTTTTTGGGCATACAACTCCTGCGGGTCATAACCTTCCCACCACTTTCCTTTACCGTCTTCTTTGGTCAGGTTGCCGTCATAATAAACCCCGGCCTTGGGACCATTGAGGTCGTAACGCTGTGCCGGCTCATACCACAGCCAGGCATGGTCGGCATGGAAACTGATGCCGAGGGGCAATCCGTGCTTCTTGGCGGCCTTTGCCCATCCGTCAAGAATGTCACGCTTCGGCCCTATGTTTACAGAGTTCCACTTCTGGTATTTGGAATCCCAAAGGTCGAAGTTGTCATGATGGTTACCCAACACGAAGAAGTACTGCGCTCCGAGACGCTTGTATCTCTCCACCAGTTTGTCGGGGTCCCATTTCTCTGCCTTGAAAAGCGGAAGAATATCCTTGAAGCCGAACTCCGAGGGATGACCGTAATGTTCCACATGGTATTTGTAAGGATACGAGCCTTCCATATACATACTACGCGCCATCCAGTCGCCGGTGCCTTCTACACACTGCGGTCCCCAGTGAGCCCAGATTCCGAACTTGGCATCACGGAACCATTCGGGAGTCTTGTGCTTTTCGAGCGATTCCCACTGCGGCTGATATTGTCCCTCAGCCATTTTTTCTTTCTCATCGGTTACAGGAACTCTGTAATCCTGCGCCCATGCCGCCGTCATAAACGCAACAAGCATGGCAGTTGTAACGACATTTCTTTTCATAAAGCACATAAACTTCTTTTTATATGATTATATCAGTTATTACCTACCATTACTTTTATGGAGTTGACCATATATAATCCGGGTGCCAATGACAGATTAAAACTGCCAGGCTGGCAGAAGCCAGTATAAACACACCGTCCGTCAACTGTATAGACCGACACCTGTTGGGGCTGCAGCACACGGATACTCAATGAGTTCCCGTTCGCATAGGCTTGCAACGTCGTTGTTTCTTTCCTGCTTTCCCCTATTATAGTGGGGTCTTCCACCACAAAGGTCTGTTCCGGAGCAAATTCCGAGCCACGATAACCTGCATCCACGGTCTGCACGCTCCATGCATAAGTACCGGCTGGCAGCCCTTGCAACACCCATCCAAGGTTCATCCAAGCATTACCCATACCACTTACACGGCGTTCGCCAGTTAGAGCATCCGCATCCGGAGAGACTATGTACAAACCGGTTTCAAGGTCTCTAATATAGAAGCTATACGACAACGATTTTGCAGATGTTTCCGCATCAGCACCTACACTCCACGTCAGTTCCACCTTATCTCCATCCACATTGGCGGAAAGTTCATTGGGAGGCAAAGGACGGGTATTGGTACTTTCAACAAGATTCTTGCAAAGAACCGCGATACGGCGTTCCGTATTAAAGCCGTTATATCCTCCGTTGCAATTGCCACTAATCAGAATGTCGTTCTTTCCAGTATTCGAGAAATCCGCCAGTTCAATGGAAGACTCACTCACGCCGGGCAGGTCAACATCAGCAAGAGTAAAATTGCCCTGGCCATCGTTCAGGTAAATGTCGGTATGCGATACGCTGTTGCTTTGGGAAGTGTCCTTTCCCGTCAATATCAAGTCAGAATACCCGTCATTGTTCCAGTCGCAGAAACCAATCGGGTGTGTCACATTCTCAAACGAATATCCGTTAAAGTCCTGGTGTTTGACAAACTTGCCATCGCCATCGTTCAGATAAAGGGTCACAGAATTCTGACCACCTATCACAATATCAAGACAGCCGTCGGAGTTCACATCAGCATACGCCATGGCACCACGCGTGCCCTTCTCCACAAAACCTACATTGGTCTCTGTGAAGTTTCCTTTCCCGTCATTATACCAGACCTTGGTATACATTCCGTTCTTCGAGTTTGAAAGGACACAAAGGTCCACACTCCGGTCATTATTGAAATCCGCATACACCACATGCGGATCCGAGAAGCCGCCCGGTAAGTTTAGTTTCGATACAGGCTGTGCAAAGGTACGGTCCTGCTGCTGGATATAGAAACTGTTGGCCGCATCATTGCCAATAAAGAAATAGTCTGCCAGACCGTCATTATTGATATCGGCAATACCACATGCAGGCGAGGTCTGGCCGGCATCGGTCATCACAGATTCCAACAAGTGTCCCTTGCCGTCGTTCATCAGCACAGCATTATAGCCGTTCCAGAAGTCCCAGCCAGCCTGAACCAGATCCATGTATCCGTCACCGTTCAAGTCTCCTGCCGCCAGGTTGTTCATATAGAGTTCCTTCAAGCCCTGTGTGGCAACAAACCCGTAATCACCTGTGTTTATGCGTACGCCACCTTGCAACACCTGGAAACTCTCACCGCCACCGTATACAATATCCAGTCTGTTATCATTATTCAAATCCACAGCCAATGCCGTACCCAGCTTGAATCCTTCGTTTTGAGCCACAAAATCAATTCTTTCAGAAGTATTCCGCTCACCAATGGAATCCAATGGAGCATAATCGTAGGCTTTTACCTTTTCACGGATGTAAGTGAAACCATCCTCCAGACCGGCTGCCAATTTAATGCTTTCATCCACATCAGGACTATTTATCCCCCAGACATTGTGCGAACCGTTCTGATTCTTGCTTATTTCCCCACGTGAACACCAGTTGTCTTTCACCACAAAATAGTCAGTACCCTCATCAGTATACAAGTCAAATTGCGAATGACGCATGTCCCACATTACCGGGTCAAACAAGGGATGCCCAACACCCTCTATACAATTCTCCGTAATGGAAGAATTGGGCTGTGCAGAAAGCGTGTAGATGGCCCCCGCATCACGCATCTGAGTGGCAAAACCGTTAATATAATTTGCAGTAATATGGTTGTCGTGCATACAATTAATCTCCTTGTTCCATCCCCATCCCATACTGATGGCAGAATAAGGAAGGTCGTGAAGCTCATTATGAGTAATATCCACATTGGCAGCGAATCCTACGCAAATGCCATGGCATCCCCAATCCTCGTTAGCTGTATTGACGATATAATTGTTGCTAATCAATACACTGTCGCATACTACCCGTTTATCATCGGGATTATATGCCTGATGCGCCTCAATATTCTCATCGCCAAAGAAACCGGCTTGGACGGCAGTACCACCGATATCGTTAAAGGCACATCCTTCCACTTTTACTTGTTTGGTTCCACTCACAAAGTCCACAGCTGTGGAGGCCATGTGCTGGAACAGACAGTCTTCAAAATGTATGCGCCGAGCGTTTTTAACGCTGACACCGGCCGACGGACGTCCGACATAAGCCACATTGCCCGCAGGAACAGAGGGGTCGGAATAAGCATCAAAAAGATACTGTCCGCTTTGCAGCGATACCTGGCCTGCCCAGGAAGGACGCATCCATGTGGTATGCTCGAAAGTAATGCCACGGAAGATGACATTCGAAACGGGTTGTTCCAAATCTCCTTCAATACAAACCAAAGTCTCATGTACGGGAGCAATAGCTTCTATGGTATTGACACTCTCACCCGACCGCGGCCAGTAATAAACCTTTCCTGTTTCAGTATCGTTAAACCATTCTTGGGGACGATTCAGAAGTTCCAGTGCATTGGAAAAATAGTAGCAATGATTGGAGAAGCTGTTCTCATCCGCACGAAGAATCGGCCAAGGACGCTTGAACTCAATTTCGCTTTCAATATCCTTAAAGGTTAAGGTTGTACGATAATCGGAATGCTCAGCCCGTTCCACTCGCATGTGGTTCATCGTCCAGTCTTGCACAATGGTCAATTCAAGATGTTCCGGAACTTCGTCGAACTCTTCCGGACGCGGTACATCAAGTGTCTTTGCCTTCTTATCTACAGAAATGAGGCGTGGCATAGAAAGGTCATCAAAAGTACTTGCCCTTTTCATCTTCACACCATTTACATAAAGTTGGCGGAAATCCAAGTTTTCTCCATAAGACATCGGAGTTGCAGCCGCCCATACATGCTGTTGCGCCACCTCCGGCAACCCTTCCACATTTCCGGCGGGACTCCATCCTGCCACCTCAATACCACCGCTCAATATGGGCGTTTCGCCTTCAGCCGCCTCTATAATAGTGGGTGAATAAGGCTTTCCGGCGTCCTCACTTCCCAGCGTAATGGTTTCATTTATACGGTAAATTCCGCCTTTCAACACAATATGTACTTCTCCGACAGGCGCTGTTGCCTTCTGCCTCATCATTCTTACACGATCTATCGCAGCCTGCAATGTCAACAAAGGCTCTTGTTCCGTTCCCTGTGCCATGTCATTTCCTGAAGGAGAAACCCAAACATAACTTGCCGGAGGAACAACGATGTTCTTGTATTTCAATGTAAGTTCATTCTCGCCTTCTTTCAATATGACCCGGTCCACCGACCTGCTTCGATCCAGTTCATAGTATGCCCCGTCTATCATAAAAGACTCATATTCGACAGCATCGGCAATAAACTCATGACCAACCATAAGGTATCGGGAAGGGTCCATCGAAGTCCATTCTCCTTGTATAAGGACATCATTTTTTATGGTTTTTCCTTCAGAATCTTGAATGTGTATCCTTACCGTAGGTTCTTCTTCTATCTCGTATACTTCATAATTGTCAATATAGGCTGTGCCTTCTGCGGAAGTACCGACAAAATACACACTCCCTCCTGCAGAAGATGTCTTCAATGTAAAATCCGCTTTCTGCCAGGCATCGCTTTTACCTTCGACATAGAAATCTATATCTCCGTTGCCCAACCCGTGCCCGAACCATCCGAACTGTGCCATGACACCTTGAGTGGAGTAAGTCTGGGCGATAAAACGATAAACAGTATTGGGCTTCAATCCATTCAGTTCCAACGTACCCCTGAAAGGCGCACCAACAGCAATACTCGCATGACCACTATAGACATAGCGCAAGTCATCATTGACGGCTTTCGTTCCCCAGCCGCCAAACCCTCCAAGAGTTGTGCAGAAAGGATCGCTAACTATATTATCTCGTTCCGGATAAGTGGAGATAAAGGTATCATCAGATGGCACCGACCTGTAATTCAACACATAGGTCTTAATAGTCTCCCCGTCTTCTGCAGAAACCACAATCTCCGACCGCCCTTCTCCAGACTCCAAATCCACGATGCCATCACCGGTTATCTGCTGTTTGTCTTCCTGTCTTTCACATACGGGCTGTACGGACGAAGCTCCCGCCAACCATACTTCATACTCCATGATTTCCGGTGAAAAATCCGGATACATCTGGCTACCAGAAACGGAAATGGATGCCAAATCGGCATTCCTGCTTAATCCTGTGAATTGTTTGAACCGGATTTGCATAAGGTTCTCACCTTCTTCAACAAGTATGCGGTCTGTATTGGAGTCTGTATCGTAGGTGTATTTAAGACCATCTTTCATAAAGTCCTGCTTGTCTTTCTCTGCCACATACTCATGTCCTATCATCAAATATTTGGAAACATCCTGCCCCCACTCTCCGACAACAACACGGTCTTCTTTCAACGAATTGCCGTTTTCATCAAGATACTGTATGCGTATCGTAGGCTCTTCTACAATGTAAACTTCATAATTGTCTATATAGACATTGCCGGAACCGGTAGCCCCCGTATAATATATTCCCGTGCTATTGCTACCACTGGTTTTATAAGTAATATCCAGAATATCCCATTCATCATTCTTTGCGGATGTCCACAAATCGATGTCCTCACCTCCATAACCGTGGGAATATGCGTTGAAAACAGCAGATATTCCGGTCGGTACATAGACACAGGCGCGCAACCTATATACCGTATTAGGCAACAAGCTGTTCACCTCAAGAGTACCACCCCACGGAGAAGCTACGGCGATGCTCTTATCCCCGCAGTACACATATTGGGGATTTGTATTCACTGATTTGGCCCCCCATCCACCGAACCCCGACAGTTCATCACACTCTGGATGGGATATGACATTCTCTCTGTCCGGATAAAGCGGAACGAAACAGGAGGCCTCATCCTCCGAAAGCCCCGTCACATAATTAACAAATGAGAATACAGGCACTGCCGTTACTGACAGCAATAGCATTATTTTCATCTTTATTGTTTTCATCATCTTTCGTATTTAATGGTTAACAGATTATAGAAATGGAGATTATATAGCGTTTCATCCGAGTCCCCACCGGATAGTATTCTTAATACTATTCCGGCGGAAACTCGGTTGTAAAAAGATGCAAGACATTCATTTAAGGAACCGCCATATACTTTTTATTCCCCTTGATGTACACGCCTTTCTGCGGCACATCGCGCAGGCGGCGCCCGCTCAGGTCGTATAAGTTGTCATCCTGTGATACAGGTGTACCCAATGTTTCACTGACGGCATCCGCGGAACCTTTTCCCAAATAGTAAAGGCGGATATTATCGAACTTCAGATTGCTACCTTGATAATCGGCAAGACGAACACCCACCGTGACATCTTCCTGCTCCGTAAGTTCAAAGTCTAACGACATGTCAGCCTTTCCTCCATTGTTCATACTTGTTTTGTGGTCATTGGCAAAAAGCCATGCACCATCACTCTCGCACAGAGCATATACGACAAGGCGGTATTTGCCGGCCGGCAACGCCTTGATGGCCTGCGACACGCTACGGTCGCTGAGATTTCCGCTACCCTGCCAGTTGTTCATATACAACTTTCCGTTACAACCGGGAAGGTAACCTTTTTCTATTTCCCCTTCTCCCTCTACAGTCCAACCTATAGGCTTGCACACCTCATCGTAGCGTTCAAAGCTGGGATTGTTGATGAGATAAGTGATGGACAAAGGTGCATCGGCAGTAACCTTGTCCAGTTTCTCGTACTGCCTCATCCATACACTCCGTTCGATGGTGTAGATGTCGAAACGGGCAGCATCCTCCTCCGACTTGCCGGCGGAAAATTCCTCACCGTCTTCCAAAACGCCACTGTCCCATGGACCGATATATGCTCCCGACGTAACATTCTTCAGCATCCATCCGTTTTCGGCCGAGTATTCCGGCATAAGATAAGCCAGTTTGCGGTTACCGTCATTGTCTCCTTTCTTTCCGCCGAAGTCACTGTATGTCTGCCACACCACTCTGCTCCAGCCTTCCGTACGGAACTGACGGCTCTGCTCTACCATGCTGCTGAATATCCAGTTCGTAGCGTTTTGTCCGACAGTTACATTGCCATCGTTGTCAAATGCCTCCACCATCCAGACCGCACTCTGGTCCTTGCTGGCATCCACATTTTCCGCATACGACATCACGTACACGTTGCCCCAGTTCTTACCATTGTCGGCATGCGACCTTGCCGCAATCGGCAGGTCTTTCGCACGCTCGACAAGGGCGAAATACTTTTGCGAGAAATCCATATCCTCCGGTATCACTTCCAACTTCTTCCATCCTTTTTCCGTAAGTTTCTCCGCCGTGGGACGTTGGTCCTCTCCCGTTATACTATAGAAAGCCACCTTAACAGCCCTGAATTCCTGCTGGTTGCTGCCGTTGTTCAGATTCGCCTGCCATCCTATATAATATTCCCCTTCTTCCTCAATCTGTACATACAAGCCGTAAAGGTCTTCGCCCTCTTTAGCTGTATTGACCTGATAACAGGCCATACTCTTACCCGGAAGTTCCTCCGTTGAGCCAAGTTCTTTCGATACGAACATATAAGCCATATCATTGCATCCGTAAAGAGAATTGTATGCGGCACCGAAGTAATACGTTCCGGGCTGCAGAGTTACCTTGCGGTAGATACGGGCATTGGTCAGGTCGCCCTGATTGCTTCCCTTATCATCCCATATACCTAAAGAGATACCCCGCCTGTTTCCATAATTGTCCAATCCGTTGCGTACACCATCATTGCCCTTGTCTATGCTATAGTTTTCCGAAATCCAATGAGTGAGTTTACCGTAACGTCCACCGAGCATGCCGGAGAAATCTTCCCCTTCCACAAGCACCTCGCTTGTCAGATTCTCATCAACAGCCCCTTTGAACAATCCTCCTTCATTAGCTCCGTTCTTTTCGAGGTCCTGATACAACGTGCGCAACTTGCCAAGTACCTCAGTCGCAGCCGCACCATCGTTCCCGTCAACCGCTTTTGCCTCCGCAACAGCATCGGCAAGAGCCTGCACCTTGGCAGTGCTGTAATGTCCCGTATTAATCTCACTACTTGACTGTTCAAGTGTCTTGCAAATGTTTTCCAAATCAGCTATAACCGCCGAAAGGAGTTGAAAATCACTCGGAACTTCCTCCTTGAAGAGTATACGGAACACCGGAGCAATCTCATTGGGATGAACGGCCGGAACATCCACGGTCAACCCGTAGGTTCCCTGTTTGAATGCCACTTCACCATGACCGAGGAGTTCTACTTTCGCCACTTCACCACGATAACTCCCTGCAAGCGGAGAGAATGCCTTCATCATATATTCACCTGTAGCCGGCCATGCCATGATGGTGGCATAAATGTCATTGCCTTTGGTCACATAACGCACATCGGCACTGGTGTAGTTCTGTCCTTCGTTAAACCCTTGGTCTTTCATCCCGTTGGTGGCTTCCGCCAAAGGCCCTTCACCAAAACATTCCTTCCAATAGCGCGTTCCGTAAATACTCTCCCCATTGATTTTCATCCATGCTTCGATACCGTTGAGTACGGCAAGCTCCCTCGAATCGTATTCACCATCCGCATTCAGCGGAATAGAGAGCAACAGGTTACCGTTCTTGCTCACCACATCAACCAGCATACGTACAACGGTTGCCGCACTCTTGTAACCACCGATGCTCTTCTTGTAGTGCCAGTCGCCGATACAGGTACATGTCTGCCAGTACTTTTCCTGCGGACGGTCGGGAATGCCGCGTTCCACATCCCACATCATCGCCTCTTTCTGTGCATCCGGAAGAATCTTTCCGGTCACCACCACTTCTGCCTTTCCCTCATGCTGGTTGGCCGAATGGTTATAATAGTGGGCCAGGAAGTCCTGCCCCCACTGGTTGTCGCATCCCCAGAACGGAAGCACGGTGTCATCGAAATAAATCATGTCGGGATTATAATCGTTGACCACCTGCCGGCATCTGTTCTGCAGTTTGACCCTGTACGCCTCGTCCGGAATGCTGGCACCGTTTCCCCATTCCCACTGACTGTGAATGGTTCCGCTGTTCTCCCATCCCGAAGAATGGGCATGGCGCTGTGCATACAACTCCTGAGGGTCGTATCCTTCCCACCATTTTCCTATACCGTCCTCTTTCGTCAGATTACCGTCATATCGCTGCGAGGGTTCAAGCCAAGTCCAGGCGTGCGAGGCATGAATGCTCACACCAAACTTCAGTCCGTTGTCGCGTACAGCCTTCGACCACTCGCCGACAAGGTCACGCTTGGGCCCTATGTTGACGGAGTTCCATTCCTGATACGGACTGTTCCAAAGGTCAAAGTTATCGTGATGATTACCCAATGCCATGAAATACTTGCATCCTACGTCCGCATATTTCTTCACGATGGCATCCGGATTCCACTTCGCCGCCACCCAGTCGCGGCAGAACTCTTTCAGTCCGTACTCCGCAGGATTGTAATGCACGCCCCGATGCTCGTCATACGGATTGCTGCTATAGTACATGAACCGGGCATACCAGTCACCGCTTTCCGCCTGGCATTGCGGCCCCCAATGTGCCCACAGGCCGAATTTGGCATCTTTGAACCACTCAGGGCACTCCCATTCACTCAGGCTGTTCCAATCTGCACTGAAATGTCCTTCTTCAAGCGGCACATTACTCAACTGTGCACTGGCAACCGTTGCCATGCACCACGCCGCAGCAGCAAGTTTAATCGTCTTTTTCATCTTTATATTAGGTTTATATGTAGATTCCTTCGGACAATGCAAATGTATTGCGTTTATAATTATCACGGTAATAAAATATCGACATCATATAGTACTATATTGATATTCTCTACTTGTATATCAGTTTTATACCATATAAAATCAACATTTTCCTATTTGTACAGCAAGATTATCACATTTCGGGAACAAGGTATCGTTTTTTTTCATACATTTGCCCCATCTATGAACATCGACTCGTTTCATCCACTGACCCTCAATGTAGGAAAAGCCATACACAACTCTGATTGGAACTGGCCAAACATCTGCAGCCCTTTTGCACGAATATACTACATTGTCGAAGGTGAGGCTGCTATCGTTATCAACGAGAAGACGCATCACCTCAAACCCCGGCATCTGTATCTGATCCCCCCCTTCACGACTCATTCAACCGTATGCGACAGCCACTTTGTCCATTACTATATCCACGTGTATCAAGAAGGGGTTGTAGACCATGATATCTTTGAAGAGTATGATTTCCCCTTTGAGGCACCGATGCAACCACACGATGAATATCTTTTCGAACGTCTTGTCCTCATCAACCCGACCATACCTCTACCGGCTTCCGACCCCAGCACCTACGACAACAGCAAAGTATTGATTCAGAACACCCTGAAAAGCAAGATAAGGTCCGACGAGCAAAGAATCGAATCACGGGGAATCATCTATCAACTTCTTTCACGCTTCGTACAAAAAGCCGTAGCAAAATCCACCTTTCAAGACGAACGTATCACAAAAGCCACACGCTACATCATGGAGCATCTTTCCGAGGCAATCGCCATCAAGGATCTATCATCCGAAGCATGTCTCTCACCGGAGCACTTCATACGGCTTTTCAAGAACAGCATCGGAACCACTCCCATGCAATACATTACCCGCAAACGTATTGAGAAATCCCAGCACCTCCTCTTTACCACCGACATGTCTATCAAGAACATTGCCTTTACATTGGGATTCACCGACTGCTCCTATTTTGTACGCGTGTTCAAACACACACTCGGCATGACACCACAGGAATACAGGAAACAACAGAACAACATGTAACTCCTCCCTTCCCCTCATCCATATCGCATGGATAACAAGAATACATGCGCGACCCGCATTTTTCCGGTACTTTTGTTTCCCGCGGAAAAATATAATCGTAAATTTGTCCGTACCTAAAAGACTACGCATGAAAGAACTTATCACACAAAGGGTCTGTGCCCTTCGCGATTATATGGCGGCACACGGACTGGATGCCTTCATCTTTCCAAGTACCGACCCGCATGCAGGTGAATACATTCCCGACCACTGGAAAACACGTGAATGGATTTCAGGATTCAACGGCTCGGCCGGCACTGCCGTCGTCACCATGCACGATGCGGCCCTATGGACAGACTCCAGGTATTTCCTGGCTGCCGCCGAACAACTGGAAGGCACACCTTTCCGACTGATGAAGGACAGGCTTCCGGAAACACCCACCATCACGCAATGGCTGTCGGCAGTACTGCCTGAGGGCGGCACCGTAGGCATGGACGCATGGGTGAACAGCACAAAGAGCGTGATGCAGACAGCACAGGAACTGCACGGCCTTACCCTTGAAACCGGATTCAATCCGGCTGCCGCACTATGGGCAGACCGACCTCCACTGCCCTCCTCACCGATAGAAGTCCATCCGCAGGAGTTCGCAGGTAGAAGCGTTTCCGAAAAACTGGACGACATACGCAAAGCCATGCACCTGTCACATGCCGACGGACTGATTGTACCGGCACTCGATGACATCGCATGGACACTCAATCTGCGCGGAAGAGACGTCCATTGCAATCCCGTGTTCGTATCTTACCTGTTCATCACGCACAGCCGTTGCGTCCTATATATTAATAAGGTAAAACTTACAGCCATAACGGAGAAGTATCTCGCGGAGAACCACATCGACATCCGCCCCTATAAAGCCATCGCCGACGACCTCAGCCGTTACGATGGGGAAAGCGTCATGCTTGATAGTTCCTCGACCAACCTCATGCTGTACCGCAGTCTGCCGGAACGATGCAAGGTCATCGACTCTCCCTCTCCCATTGCCATGCTGAAAGCCGTCAAGAACCCGACGGAAGTGGAAGGCTACCGCCGGGCCATGGAACGCGACGGTGTGGCCATGGTGAAGTTTCTCAAATGGTTGAAACCGGCTGTAAAGACCGGAGGACAAACAGAGATAAGCATCGACCGCAAACTGACAGCCCTGCGTGCCGAACAGCCGCTCTACCGCGACATCAGTTTCGACACCATTGCCGGATACGCCGACCACGGTGCCATCGTACACTATGAAGCCACACCGGAAACCGACGCCGAACTGAAACCGAAAGGTCTGCTCCTGCTCGACTCCGGAGCACAATATGAAGACGGCACCACGGACATCACACGCACCATAGCCCTCGGTCCGCTCACAGAAGAGGAACGACACGACTACACCCTGGTGCTGAAAGGCCACATCCGACTGGCACGGGTGAAGTTCCCCGAAGGATGCAGCGGCACACAACTGGACATCTGCGCACGGTACGACATGTGGCAGGAAGCCGTCAACTACCTGCATGGCACGGGACACGGCGTAGGGTCTTACCTGAACGTGCATGAGGGACCTCATCAGCTACGCATGAACTACATGCCGGCACCACTCCGTCCGTACATGACACTCACCAACGAACCGGGTATTTACAAAGCCGGCAGCCACGGCGTGCGCATAGAAAACACCCAGCTCATCATGCCTTACATGCAAGGAGAATTCGGTGCGTTCCTGCAGTTTGAACCGCTCACCTTATGTCCCATCGACACCACACCGCTCGACATGACCATGCTCGACCGGACGGAAACGGCATGGCTGAACGATTATCACCGCATGGTGTACGACCGCCTCTCTCCCCTGCTCGACGAGGAACACCGGCAATGGCTGGCGGAAGCGACGGCACCAATCGGCACCATCCATCATCCGTAATTACTCACTCTTTCATTATTCACTTTTTCATTCTTAATTCTTTCATTCTTTAATTTGAAACCAAAATGGCACTCATCAAATCAGTAAAAGGACTGACGCCGACATTCGGCAAACACTGTTATTTCTCGGAAGGCGCAGCCATCATCGGCGAAGTCACCATGGGAGACGACTGTACCGTATGGTTCAACGCCGTGATACGCGGCGACGTGCACTACATCAAAATCGGCAACCGCGTCAACATCCAGGACGGTTCCTGCCTGCACACCTTGTACAAGAAAGCACCTATCATCATCGGCGACGACGTGACCGTGGGGCATAACGTCACCCTGCACGGCTGCGAAATCAAAAGCGGCGCGCTCATCGGCATGGGCTCCACCATACTCGACCATGCCGTCGTAGGACGCGGAGCCATCGTGGCTGCCGGTGCACTGGTGCTGAAGAACACCGTCATCGGCGACGGTGAACTGTGGGGCGGCGTACCCGCCAAATTCATCAAGAAGGTGGACCCGGAACAGGCTCAGGAACTCAACGTGGGATATGCCCAGCACTACATCATGTATTCCGACTGGTTCCGCGAGACGGACAGCCGGCCTGAAAACTCCTGTTACTGCACGACATCGGAGGAATATGCCACACAACACGAAACGAAGAAATAACGTAAGTGTGAATCCCAGCCCCCACAACATCCCTCAGAGTTTTATGAAGACACATAACTTTTATAGAATCTTAAGTATGGCCATCGGCCTCGCCACGGCTACCATTGCTGCCGCACAAGTAAGGTCAAGAATAATAGAAGACGGTGGTACCGGCCCGTACAAGGCCGTAATGACCGAAACAAAGGACTTGGCCGGACATACGTTGTTCATGCCACAGGACCTTTCCGCTTTTGACTCCGACAACCCGCTTCCCGTACTCGTATGGGGTAATGGAGCCTGTGCGAACTCTCCCTGGGAACATGTGAATTTCCTCAATGAAATAGCCTCTCACGGTTATTTGGTATTGGCCACAGGTTTCATACCAATGGACAATGAACCTTATAAAGGACCGATGTCCAAGACTACACAACAGATAGAGAGCATAGATTGGGTCATCCGTCATAATGCCGACAAGAACAGCGGATTCTACCATAAAATCGACATCAACGCCATCTGTCTCGCCGGCATGTCGTGCGGAGGCTTACAAAGTCTGTTCAATTGTGCAGACCCACGCATTTCCTCTTTGATGATTTGCAACAGCGGCTTATTCAAGGACGAGAACCAGGCAAAGGCCATACCGGATATGCCGATGCCTTCAAAAAACAAACTGAAGGAGATTCACACCCCGATAATTTATATCTTAGGAGATACGGCCGACATCGCTTATGAAAATGGTATGGACGATTTCCATCGCATTGACAACGTTCCTGCATACGCCGCCAACTTTCCCGTGGGACACGGCGGTACATACCGGCAACCTCATGGCGGTGAGTTTAGTGTGGTTGCCCTGGCATGGCTCGACTGGCAGCTCAAGAAAGACCCAACGGCCGGTACGATGTTCACAGGCAAGAAGCCCACATTGAAGTCCCGCAAAGGGTGGACACTTGAACGCAACCATATAGCAGAAGCAGACGAAGTAAGTGCCACATTCGTCATGCAGTTGAGGGTCAACGTATCCGACGCTTATTCCGTAGGCAACGTCTCTCAAGGCAAACGGACCGTGATTCCTATTACCGGCGGAACATTCCTTGGCCCCGACATCCGCGGCACCATCATTCCCGGCGGTGCCGACTATCAGCTGCAACAAGACGGTCGCTTGACACTCGAAGCCATCTATTCCATCAAAACAGACGACGGAGTCAATATCCACGTTCGCAACCGCGGGATAATCGCTACGGACAAAAGTGGTTCATTCTACTTCAAGACAGCACCGCAGTTCGAGGCTCCCGTCGACAGCAAATACGCCTGGCTGAACAACGCCATCTTCATTTGCGCTCCCGGCGAACCGATGAAAGACGGCATTGTGCTCAACGTTTGGAAGGTGTTGTAGGCACTATCAAGTCCGCGATAAAATGCAGACAGGTCTTCACCTTATCGCGGACAGGTATACATCTCAGCGCCATCCGCTAAAAAACTATTGCATTAAATATCAACTCTGTAGCACCTGCATTTCCGGATATGTATTTTCCGGCTGTCCGGCCGCATCGGGCCAGATATTCTTTGTCGGACAACAGGCGGTCCATCGTGTGGTTATAGGTTTCCTCATCCGTCACCTCCAGACAGCCTCCGGCCTGCAAAAGGTACTGCGCCTCACGGAACTTTTTGTTGTTCGGACCGATGATGACCGGCACACCGTATACCGCAGCTTCAGGCACATTGTGTATCCCCACACCGAAACCACCGCCCACGTAGGCAATCTCACCATAACGATAAATGGAAGAAAGCAAGCCGTAACCATCGATAATCAGGCAGTCCGCCTCACTGACATTCTCTTCCGTGGCCTGCGAGTATCTTATACAGGGGCGCGTCAGTTTCCCTTCGATTTCCTTCAGATGCGCCTCGCTGATGACATGGGGAGCTATCACCATCTTCATTTCGGGATGCGCATTGAAATAGGGAATCATCAAATCCTCGTCGGGAGCCCATGAACTGCCTGCCACCAGCACCACAGCGTCTTGCTTGAAAGCCTTGACAAGAGGCAGGTGTTTCGCCTGCCGGCAAATATCAAGCACACGGTCGAAACGGGTATCACCCACCACCGTGACATTCGTCATACCCCTGCCGGCGAGCAACTCTTTCGACCGCTCATTCTGCACGAAGAAATGCTCCACGCAGTCCAGTACCTTACTATAGGAACGGCCGTACCAACGGAAAAAAATCTGGTTCTCGCGGAAGATACTGCTCACACTATACACCGGAATATGGCGGTGACGGCATACATGCAGATAATTGTTCCAGAACTCATATTTGATGAAGAACGCCATGACGGGATGCGCCAGACGCAGGAAACTGCGCACGTTTCCGGGCGTATCGAACGGAAGATAGCAAATCACATCGGCTCCTTCATAGTTCTTGCGCACCTCATAACCGGAAGGTGAGAAGAACGTAAGGAGTATCTTATATTCAGGATGCTCGCGGCGAAGACGTTCCATCAACGGACGTCCCTGTTCAAACTCGCCCAATGACGCGGCATGAAACCACACATACTTTCCGTTGCGGTCAATCTTCTTGCGCAGGATTCTGAACGTCTTCCATTGCCCTTTGACCATCTGCCGCGCCTTCTTGTGGAATGGCGAGACCAAAATCACGGCCAAAGCGTATAAATATAAAGCGAACGAATACATTATCCCAACACTTCTATCGCCCGGCGCATTCTTCTTATCGTCTCTTCCTTACCAAGGAACGCGGAGATGTCGAACATGTGAGGTCCCTTTCCTTCGCCTACCAGCGTCAGACGCCACGCATTCATGATATTGCCCATATGCAGCCCGTTGTCCTCAATCCACTTGTTGACCACTTCTTCCTGATGCGCCAACGAGAAATCGTCCAAGGTGTCCAGCAAATCGGCCAGCCTGGTCATCATTTCGGCAGAATCTTCCTTCCAGCGTTTCTTCACGGTTTTCTCATCATAGGCTTCGGGAGCCACGAAGAAGAAACGGCACAGGGGCACAAGCTCCTTGACAAAGTTCACACGGCTCTTCATCATGCCGGCCACAGCCGTCACACGGTCGAAAGGCTCGTCGATGCCTTCGGCTTTCAGCATCACGTCGTAATGACGCGCTATTTCCTCATCGCTCTTCTGCAGGATGTATTCGTGATTGAACCATGTGCCCTTCACGTAATCGAACTTGGCACCGGCCTTGCTGCACTTGGTGATGTCAAAGAGCTTCACCATCTCGTCCAGCGACATGATTTCCTGCTCCGTACCGGGATTCCAGCCCAGCAAAGCCAGGAAATTCAGCACGGCTTCGGGCAGATAACCGCTCTCACGGTAGCCTGAGGAAACTTCGCCTGTCTTCGGGTCGTGCCATTCGAGAGGAAATACGGGGAAACCGAGGCGGTCGCCGTCGCGCTTGCTCAACTTGCCTTTCCCGTCCGGCTTCAACAACAGCGGCAGATGCGCGAAAGCCGGCATCGTGTCGGCCCATCCGAACGCACGGTACAGGAGCACATGGAGCGGAGCCGAAGGCAACCACTCTTCGCCACGAATGACGTGCGTCACCTCCATCAGGTGGTCGTCCACAATATTGGCAAGGTGATATGTCGGCAATTCGTCCGCGCTTTTATAAAGCACCTTGTCGTCGAGAATGGAAGAGTTGATGACCACATCACCACGAATCATGTCATCGACATGTATGTCCTCATCAGGTTCAATCTTGAAACGCACCACGTACTGATGCCCCTCGTCTATCAGACGCCTGACCTCATCGGCAGGCAGCGAAAGCGAGTTGCGCATCATGCCACGGGTTGATGCGTCGTATTGGAAGTTCTTGATTTCATTGCGCTTGGCATCAAGTTCCTCCGGCGTATCAAAAGCAATATAGGCCTTTCCGGCATCAAGCAGTTGGTTGACGTACTTCTTATAGATATCTCGACGCTCCGACTGCCGGTACGGACCATGCGTGCCACCGAAACTCACTCCCTCGTCGAAATGAATCCCCAACCAGCGGAACGACTCTAAGATATACTCCTCGGCACCAGGAACAAAGCGGTTGGAGTCGGTATCTTCTATACGGAAAATCAACTCTCCCCCATGCTGACGGGCAAAGAGGTAATTATACAGGGCAGTACGTACACCACCTATATGCAATGCTCCGGTGGGACTTGGAGCAAAACGGACCCTAACTTTTCTTTCAGTCATTGTTACGTTGTGATTTTTGTGCAAAAATACGACTTTTTATTCAAAAGCCCCGTATTTTTTTCGTATTTTCGCCCTCAATAAAACAGAGAAAAGCCATGAGCAGATACAACCAACATACAAAACTCTCTACAAAGGCACTGTTCTACAGACTTGCCATCACTGTCGCCGCCATACTCACCGTATGTCTGTACATGCCGCGGGACGAACGTTCGGTCTACACCTTCGATTTGGGAAAACCGTGGCGCTACAGCCAACTCATCGCCACATACGACTTCCCCATATACAAAAGCGATGAGGCAATCCGGAAGGAACAAGACAGCATTCTGAAATTCTATGAACCGTATTTCGCTATCAACACGGCCACAGGAAACGAACAGATAGCCCGGCTGCAAAAGGCATTCAAGCACCAGCTCGGCGCATCCGTCCCCGCGCATTATCTTCCTTACCTCGAACATAAGCTGAAACACATCTATTCGCATGGTGTCATCGGCATGGAAGACCTTGACAGCATCCATGCAGACAGTGTGAGGAACATAAGGATCTTCGAGCAGAACGAGGCAAGAGAAATCGCTCTTAATGAAGTATTCTCCCCCAAAACGGCATACGACTATTTGGTCAACAACATAGAAGACACCCTGAAATACGACCGTATCCTGTTAAGGAAATGCAACCTGAACGATTATATCGTACAGAACCTTGCTTTCGACAAAGAAAAATCCAAAGAGTCACGGAAAGAACTTCTCGGTTCGCTCTCATACGCCAAAGGGATGGTCATCAGCGGACAGAAAATCATCGACAGAGGCGAAATCATCAACGCAGAAACGTACGACATCCTTATGTCTTTGCAAACGGAATACAACAAACGTAACAATTCCATGATGCAGTCGCATACGGTCTTGCTCGGCCAACTGTTGTACGTTCTCATCCTGTCCGTCTGCCTGTCCCTGTACTTCAACCTGTTCCGGCGCGACTATATGGCCAACACGCGTAGTATCCTGTTCCTGGCCTCCATGCCGGTCATCTACCCGCTGATTACTTCATTCCTCATCAAGCAGAATCTGTTCAACGTATATATCATACCTTTCGCGATGGTTCCGATATTCATCCGGGTATTCATGGACTCGCGCACCGCCTTCATCACACATCTGGTCACGGTACTGATTTGCGCCGTATCGCTGAAATACCCGTATGAGTTCATTGCCACCCAGATTGTGGCCGGACTGGCAGCCATCTATAGTCTTCGCGAGCTGTCACAGCGTTCGCAACTCATCCGTACAGCCTTCTATGTCACACTGGTATCCCTGCTATTCTATGCAAGCATGGAACTGATACATGAGAAAGACATCTCACGACTGGAATATGGCATGTACATCTATATTATCATCAACGGTATACTGCTGCTGTTTGCCTATCCCCTGCTGTTCCTTTTCGAGAAGGTTTTCGGATTCACCTCGAACGTAACGCTTGTGGAACTCTCGAACATCAACAACGAACTGCTGAGAAGAATGTCGGAAGTAGCTCCCGGCACTTTCCAACATTCCTTGCAGGTGGCAAACCTGGCCACTGAGGTAGCCAACAAAATCGGTGCGAAAAGCCAGCTGGTAAGAACAGGTGCATTGTATCACGACATCGGGAAAATCAACAACCCCGCCTACTTTACGGAAAACCAGAACAAAGTGAACCCGCATCAACGCCTTACATTCGAGCAAAGCGCAGCCGTGGTCATCAATCACGTCAAAGATGGCTTGAAACTGGCTGATAAATACAACCTGCCGCAGGTTATCAAAGACTTTATCCAGACTCACCACGGAACAGGAAAAACCAAATACTTCCTGATATCGTTCAAGAACCAGAATCCGGACACTCCCGTGGACGAATCCCTCTACACTTATCCCGGACCTAATCCGTTTACACAAGAACAGGCCATCCTGATGATGGCAGATGCCGTAGAAGCCGCATCAAGGAGCCTGAACGATTATACGGAAGAAAGTATCAGCGAACTGGTGGAGAAAATCATCGACTCACAGACCCAGGAAGGATTCTTCCGCAATTGCCCCATCACATTCCAGGACATCAACACGGCCAAGGAGGTGTTCAAAGAGAAACTGAAAACAATCTACCACACACGCATCAGCTATCCTGAACTGAAAAAGAAATAACCGGAAAAGTCAGACCGGATCGGCATCATAATAAATCTGTGCACTGCGGAAATCGGGATGCTCCATCATACATTGCCGGATGTACAACAGTTGCGCACGCACTTTCGACATGGATGCGCCGTTCTCTACCTTAATGACGATTTTCCTGATATACAACATCTGTATACGTCCTACGGGAGGTACATCGGGACCCAACACGCGATGGGCAAACACTGCACGCAAGCGGGCTGCCATCTCACGCGACAAGCGGTCGGCCACATCCGCACGCTTATGTTTCATATATACATAAATCAACCGACAATAAGGAGGGTAGACGAACATGCGCCTTTCTTCTGTCTGCTGTGCATACAAACCGGCATAATCATGCTGCACCACCTGACGGATGACCGGAAGGTCGGGACTCTTGGTCTGGAGTATGACAGTTCCGCGCGTACTGCGTCGCCCAGCACGTCCCGCGACCTGCGCCATCATCTGAAACGCCCGTTCATAACTGCGGAAATCAGGAATATTCAGCATGGCATCCGCATGGATGATTCCGACCACACGCACATGCTCAAAATCCAGTCCCTTGGTCACCATCTGCGTACCAATGAGGATGTCGGTCTTTCCTTCCTGAAAATCCGACAGAATACGTTCGTATGCTGAACGGGTACGCGTAGTATCCAAATCCATCCGCGCCACCGACGCCTCCGGGAAAAGCACATGTATCTCATCTTCTATCTTCTCTGTCCCGAATCCACGCCTCAACAGCTCCGCACTTTCACACGCCGGACATTTGGCTGGCACACGGCTGGTATACCCGCAGTAATGGCAGGTCATCATATTCAATGTCTTATGATAAGTCAGGCTCACATCGCAATGAGGACATTTAGGCACCCATCCGCACGTGCGGCATTCTATCATAGGAGCATATCCCCGCCTGTTCTGAAACAGGATGACCTGTTCCTTATCCTCCAGTGCCAATCTGATTTCCCTCAGCAACTGAGGGGAGAAGGGACCGGACATGCGGCGCTTATGTTGCAGTTCCTTAATATCCACCACCTCGACAACCGGAAGCTCCACACGGCCGAAACGCTCGGTGAGTTCCACCAGGCCATACTTACCCGTACACACGTTATAATAGGTTTCCAGGGCCGGCGTAGCCGTACCGAGAAGCGTATGGGCACCATACATGCGGGCCAGTATAATGGCTGCATTGCGGGCATGATAACGTGGCGCCGGCTCCTGCTGCTTATAGGATTGTTCGTGTTCTTCGTCCACTATCACAAGACCAAGATTCCGGAAAGGGAGGAATATGGAAGAGCGTACACCAAGAATAATGTCGTAAGGAGTATCTGACAACTGCTTTTGCCAGATTTCCACCCGTTCCGCATCCGGAAACTTTGAATGATAAACTCCCATTCGGGAACCGAACACACGATAAAGCCGTTCGGTAAGTTGAGTGGTAAGTACAATTTCGGGAACAAGATAGAGCACCTGCTTGCCTTCTTCTATCATTTTACGGATGAGGTGGATATAGACCTCTGTCTTGCCGCTCGAAGTCACCCCGTGCAACAGACAGACCGGAATGTGTTTGAATGTGTTCTCAATCTCCTCGTAAGCGCTCTGCTGTGCCCGGCTCAAGGGAGAAAGTCCGATGACGTCCGCCACGCCGGAACAGGACAGACGTCCGGTCTCATACGGATAGTTCTCCAAAATCCCCCTTTCCGCCAACGCATTGCATACAGCCACCGTAGTTCCGGCCGCATCGGCAAGTTCCTTGCGGGACACTTCCTTCAACAATCCGGCACTCCCCATACGTAAGGCAAACGGCACATCGGCCATCTCCATATACTTCACCAGCACGTTCAATTGCTTGGTTGCACGCTTCAACGCATCAATCGCACGATGCAACGCGTCTTCACTCATATAAGCCTCGGCAAGACGCACATGTACCTCGGTGCGGGGTTTATAGCTGCGACGCACTTCTTCTTTCATCAGTAGTGCCCCTTTGTCAAGCAAGGTCTTCACCACTCCCAACACCGGCTTATCACCGCAGGCCTTCTGCAACTGCAAGATAGTCTGTTCCGTTCTCCGTGCCAGTGCATCTACAACAACCTGCTCACGCGGAGAGAACGGCTTCTCACCTTCAAACTCATCGTTCAGCATCACCTTGCTTTCGCTTTCCAGTTTCATTCCCGACGGAAGCGCAGCCTTATACACGTCTCCCTGCGTACAGAGATAATAATCGGCAATCCATTTCCAGAAATCCAACTGCTGCGGAAGCAGCACCGGACTACTGTCCAACACTTCCATCACTTCCTTGACTTCAAAACCTTCCGGCACACGGTCATGCACTCCCACCACAACAGCCGTATAGATTTTCTTCGAGCCGAAAGGCACAATCACACGGCATCCCTTCTGCACAGTATGTCGCACCCCATCCGGCAAGCGATAAGTATAAGTAGCCGGAACGGGCAACGGAAGTATTACATCCACAAATCTCATAGAACGCCAATCAGTCTTGAACCGTCAGTTTCACTGGATTCCCGGAATCACTGTCTGCCGCAACCCATACACGGAACTCGCCCGGCTCCACCACCTTACGGTTATCCAGCAGATGGAAAGCGAGGTCTTCGGCATGCAAGGTAAAATGAACATCCCGGCTTTCTCCCGCCTTCAAACGTACTTTCTTGAATCCTTTCAGTTCCTTGACCGGACGAGTCAAAGAACCGACCATATCACGGACATACAATTGCACCACCTCATCGCCATCTCTTGTCCCCGTGTTTTCCACCCGACAACAGACCGTAACCGTTCCGTCGGTCTTCATCACATCTGAAGACAAACGGACTTCACCATAACGGAACTGTGTATAACTTAAACCGAATCCGAAAGGATAAAGCGGTTTATCACCTGCATCCATGTGGAAACACGAACATCCGGTGGACGTCTGCCACGTCGCCACCGGTATATCATCCATCAGAACCATGTGCCGGTCGGCCGGCCTACCGGTATTCTTATGTGCATAATAAAGAGGCATCTGCCCAACCATTACAGGCAAACAAACCGGAAGTTTTCCGGAAGGAACAGCCTCTCCTGTCAACAGGTTCGCAAGAGCAGGTCCGGCCATAGTACCTCCGTGAAAAGCATACAGCACGGCATCCGCCATCTCTATCTCACGGGCAATCGTCATCGGACGACCGGTCATCACGATGAGTACAAGCGGTTTACCCGTGGCTTTAAGTTCCTCTATCATCTGCGACTGGGCGCCCGGCAATGAAATATCCGCACGGCAATGTGCCTCACCGCTCAAAATTGCCTCCTCTCCGGCAAACATCAATACGACATCCGCCTCACGTGCCGCCTGTACCGCCTCGGCAATACCTTCCGTACGCTTATCACGACTATAAGACAAGCCGGAAGCAAACTTTACCGCATCTTGACCATATCTTCCGGTCAAGGCGGCCAACGGAGTCACACAGCGTTCATCTTCCACATCAAAACTCCACGTACCGACCTGCTCATGAGGAGCATTCGCCATAGGGCCTACAACGGCTATTTTCTTAATATCTGCCGACAAAGGAAGTATGCCGGTATTTTTTAACAACACCGCACTCTCTTCTGCCGTGAGCCGTGCTTTCTCCAATGCATCCTTTTCATAAAAGCCCCGTATGTTACGGTCCGCATAAGGGTGTTCAAACAATCCCAAATCAAACTTCAAACGAAGCACGTTACGCACCATATCATCTATCACCCGGACATCCAACTCACCGCTTTCCACCAACTGCTTCAGATGTTTGCTATAAGCCTGGCTTTCCATATCGATATCCACACCGGCTATGGCTGCCTTTCGGGCTGCATCTTTCAAATCTGTACAGAAGCCGTGGGGTATCATCTCACGAATCGACCCCCAATCACTGCAAACCACGCCCCGGAAACCCCACTCGTCACGCAGGATATGACGTAATAAATACTCATTTCCCGAAGAAGGAACTCCGCAAATATCATTAAAGGAGCACATGAATGTCGCCGCACCGGCCTTGGCAACCGCCTCAAAGGGAGGAAGGTACGTATCACGTAACTGTACCTCAGGAATCCATGTGGTATTATAATCCTTTCCACTTTCGCATGCACCATATCCGGCAAAATGTTTGGCACAAGCTGCCAATGCGTCCGGCCGGCTCAAATCATCCCCCTGATATCCCTTCACCATGGCGACCCCCATCACGGAAGTCAGATAGGGGTCCTCGCCGGATGATTCGGCAATACGTCCCCACCGTGCATCACGCGACACGTCAATCATAGGAGAGAATGTCCAGCGTATACCGATAGAGGAAGCCTCTTCAGCTGCAATGCGGGCACCATCCTGTACCAGTTCCGGATTCCAGGTGGCAGCAAGTCCGAGGGGTATCGGGAACAACGTTTTAAAACCGTGGATAACATCTCTGGCAAATATCAGAGGAATACCTAAACGGCTACGTTCCACTGCATCATGCTGCAACCGGTCGATAACCTCAGGCTCGGCTTCATTCAGCACAGAACCTACCGCACCTGCACGCACCAACTCCGGCAATCCTTTTCCGGAACGTTGGTTAAGCTGACCAATCTTCTCTTCAAGCGTCATCCGGGCAAGCAGTTTCTCTACCTTCTCGTCCCTATCCCTTAAATCCGTGCTTCTTACGTTTCCAATCAAGAGGACAAACACTCCGACAAACAATATCCATTTTTTCATGATAAAGCATCTATGGTACATTCTGCAAATATAATGAAGAGAACATAACCGACCTAATAAAACAAAAACAAACTGGATTCCAATCCCAAAAAACAAGTCGCCCCAACCGAGGCGACTTCATATATCCGAATGTTCCAATCAATCATTTAAAACATATATGCCAGACGAACCTGCCATGTATTGTTCTTCATATCGATTTTCTGCGTAGCATCCATAATTCCGTGCACTTCGCCGGTCTCCCCAAGCGCAATGTTATAAGTCACGCCCAACTGAAGATGTTTAAGTGCATTAATACCCACACCGACATTCCAACTGAAAGTTGAACGTTCCAAAGAGCCCATGCTGCCAAGAACCGTGCCGATGTTGCGGCTACCCACATACCAGCTATATTGCGGACCGGTAGAGATATATGCTCCCACCAGACTACTGAAACCTATATTATATTTCAAGTTAATAGGAATCTCCACATAAGGCAAAGATTTATTCGGAGTTGAAGTTTCCTCGTTGTCTATCTTCAGATATTTCTGAGAATACAATATGGCACCGTCTACCGCAATAGGTATCACAGGAACTGAAAACTGGGCTTTCGGACCGATGAACCATCCCGTCCTGTTAGAAGAATCGAAAGCACTCTTCGATATTTTAGCCTTGCTCATATTTACACCGCCTTCCAATCCCCACTTGAATTGGGCACTCACCGGAGTGGCGAACAGGAACGCCGCGCACATCCATAATAACACCGATAATTTTCTCATAGAAGTTTTGTTTAATTGTTCAGAGAGCAAAGATAATGACACTTTCCCTTTCCGCCAATATTTATATGGAAATATTTTCTTATCTGCGCTGGCGGCGAACCGTCACCCTTGGGGACGAAGATGCAGCCGACGACTTCGGTGTCTTGTTCTTAGAGGCTTTGGTTGCTTTTGTCCTCTCCGGCGTTTTATCGGCCTTTGCGGCAGACGAACGTCTCGAACCTCTCGAAGCTGACGAGCGTACTTTCTTCTCGGTCTTTACCATTTCGGTTTCCTGTACGGCAGAGGAATCCACTGCCAATGAATCGCCATGGCCCCATACATGTTTCTCAAAATCCTCAAGTTCCTTTTCTATACGCTTCCGCTCATTGCTCATGGCACTGTCTGTTTTGCAATAGCTTGCCAACACACGTCCCTGCAAGTTGTTCGTCTTGTAGATTTCTCCTTCATAACGGTTCATGGCAAAGTAATCGGCCGCCGTCATATTCGTGATGTTGTTGTAATTGCTGGCCATCATCGTATGGCGGGCAAGATAGGTACTGATATCATCATACTTTAACCAGAAAAGCGGATATGCCGTGGATTCACCGCCGAAATCGTCACCACGCATCAGGACAGGACATATCGCCACCACCTTGGTGCGGAATGTAGACGTGCGTTGGTCGAAATAAGAGCTTTCCTTAATATAATATCGGGTAACCTCTGCAGAAGGTATGTCGCTGGCACTTACACGAGGACGTCCGTTTTGTTCCTCATAATAAATATGATGGCGGTTCATCAGTTCTTTTATGTCTGCCTTGTCGCGCTGCGTGAACGATTCGTTTCCATCGAGTTTGTACTCGTATGCCGTAATTTTCCCGGTCAACAGGAGGTCGAACAGATAGGTGAAAAGATTCACCTGACCGGCCGAAGGCTCCACAGGATAGTACAATGGCGCATTCTTGTCCAAGGTCAGATCCAACTGACGGTACACGTCACGACGCCAGGCCACATCCTCCGGCATTTCCACATCTGCCGGAAACTGCCGGCTGGCCATATCGGCCTTATTCTCCTCTTTGGCTGAAGCGGCCGACTGGACACGACGGCGGGAGGGCTGAGCATCTACCTGCATACACAATATGATTCCCGACAAAATGAACAGCAAGCGTATCATCTTTATTTTGTTTCTATTTTTATTTCCCATCTTCATCAGGTCGTTAATTGATAATTACTTCCATAGCACCATCGAGTGTACGTTCCACACCGTCCGGACCCACTGCACGAATCCTCGATATATAAAAGCGCTTG
This sequence comes from uncultured Paraprevotella sp., assembly GCA_900548345.1. Classification (GTDB taxonomy): domain Bacteria; phylum Bacteroidota; class Bacteroidia; order Bacteroidales; family Bacteroidaceae; genus Paraprevotella. Next base: position 49,669 of record URKA01000015.1, read on the forward strand.
CCACGTCCTAAGGAACGGAACAATGCACGCTGACGCTCTGTAAAGGCTGCACTCTGCGACACTTCCGGCACGGCATTTCCCATATTGTCGAAGAAGACCGTCTCAAATCCCAACACGCGGAAGTTGATGTTCAGCAATCCGTCATCGATGGCCGCACCGATACCCTCGGTCCCCATCAGCACCTGTTTGGAAAGTTTTCCGCCATGGAAGCGGTTTTTCCCGCCTTCCGCCGCATATTCTATATAGGCCGTCGGGTTGGGCAACTTGCGAACCCTGAACCTGAACTGTCCCATCTGCTGTACGCGCCCTTCCATGTTCGCGCTGACCGTAATCACGGCATCCTCTCCCACCGCATCGGGGCGGGCGATGTATTTTCCAGCCGCCGTGGCCTGCAGTTTACCGCCCGTCATCGTGGCTACTACCTGATGTGCCGGTACACCGGGAATGGACACGCTCATCGGGTTCTCATAACCGGCATAGAGCACGTTCATCATGTCGGCGGAAACCGTAGCAGACGGTGCTATCACCGTATAAGGCTGCGAGAAATCGCGGCGTATCAGTTCTCCTTGTCCGTCCACGGCCTCGATATATCCTTTCAGGGTAAAGTCCCCCGTGGTTCCGCACACCGTTTCATATATCCCGTCGGGCGATGTCACCTGTCGGTTTCCGACATATATCGTGGGGCGACGTGTGGTGTCGACAGCCGCCATAATGATTTGCGCGCTCAACTTGCCGCCTTGTACCACCGTGCGCGAGCTCGGTATGACATACGCATTCAACTGGTTCACGCGCAAGTCCTTGATGTCGATGTTCGAGACAAGCGAATGAAGCACTTCACCTTCGGCATAGCGCACATCGCTCTGAAGTTTGGACAATAACGTGACGGCCGCCGCCACAGGCATGTTCTCGAACATGTACTCCTGCCAGTTCTTCCCCAGGGCACTCTCTTTCTGCGGCACGTCCGTATTCAGGTTGTCGGATATAATTTTCTTTTGGTTCTCGTCCGTCACCATCGACACAATACGCTCACGGAAATGGTTGATGGCTTTGTAGAGCCGTTCTCCCTCACCTTTCCGGGGAGACAGCATCACGGCCGTGGCGGCCTCCAGGTCTTCCTTGTTCCGCACGTTCTTCACGTTGCCGTCCTTTCCGTCCGCCTGCCTGACGATTCGCAGTTTCAGTTCTTCGGCCAGCTGGTAAAGGGAATCGGACATGTTCTTGACATACTGTGCCCTGTCGAACCACGCCTTCACCTTCGTAGGATTGGCTTCCATCTGCCCTTTCAGATCGGCATAAAGCGCATCGTTGGAGGCCGAAGCGTTCGCCGTGGTGCGGATCAAGCTGTCTTCCACCAAAGAGAATCCGTTGAGCACGTCAGAAGATACGTTGAGGGCCAGCATGGCCATCAACACGACGTACATGAGGTTAATCATCTTCTGACGCGGAGACACTCTGTTATTTTGAGATGCCATTGTAATTTTCTTTTTTAGTTGAGGATTATCCGACGGCTGAACCGCCACCGTTCTGTTTCATGTTCACCGTCAACGCCTGTATCATCCGGTTATAGATTGCATTCAGTTCCTCAATCTGGCGCGCCATCCTGCGCGTCTGGTCATTAATCTGGTCGATTGTAGCCACCTGCGTACTGATGCTCTTCAACTGCATCTCATAGATGGTGTTGATGCCAGTCAGCGTACGGTTGAGATTATCCATCTCCTTGGAGTCGCGGGTCATACATTCAGCCTGTTCGGATACACGCGTAAGTGTCTCGGTCAGTCGTTTCAGCTCTTCCACGTATGCCTCGGCAGCTTCTTGCATTTCAGGCGTACAAGCATTGCGTGCCGCTTCGAGGAACTCCGCATTGGAAGCGTTTACCATTTCGGCCAGCAGTTTCATGTCGAAAGACTGTCCGGCTCCCGCCACTGGTTGCGAACCGCCTTGCATTCCGGCGGCCACGGTCTCGTTCCCGGCCGGTGCGGCATATCCGCCGGCATAACCGGCAGCGGCCACAGGAGAGCCTACGTTGCCGATAATCACGGTGCCCCCACCTGATACGGGTTGCGCCACCGGCTGACTCACCGGTGCGCTTCCTACCGTCGGAGCAGCCTCATCCGGCCCACCTGTTCCGTCACCGCCTGTCATTTCCGCCATCCTTTCAGCCTCCTCACGGTCTTTCAATACGGCCGGACGGTCGAAACCGGAGAGGAAGAACACGAAGACTTCCGTTCCCATTCCGATAAACAACATGGCATTGGCGCCCGAAATGTGTGTCAGTTTAAACAGTGTACCCAGAATCACGACCGCCGCTCCCCAGCTGTAAGCATAGTTCAGGAAAGTTTGTCCGGGCACGGACTCCATCCACCGTTGTAGGCGTGTTATTATGTTCTTATTCTTTTGTGCCATATCTTTTTGGTTTATTTACGTTTATTGGTTACCCCAGACACCGAACGCACACAGCGAAAACCGATGTAGGAACGCGGCTGGTTCTGATATTCATACGAGCGCCATACGGAGCGTATCATCGACTCAGGGTCCTTCCACGAACCGCCGCGCACCGATTTCTTCTTCAAACGATAAGGGTCTTCCTTTGCCGCATTGTAGCGCAATTCGGGGTTCATGTCGCTCATGCTGTTCACTCCCGACTCGGTGTAGACCGTGCTTGTCCACTCGGCCACATTGCCGGCCATGTCGAACAGCCCGTTGGAGTTGGCCGAATACGTCCCCGATTTGGAGGTTATCAGGCTACCGTCCTCCGTATAGTCGCCGCGATCGGGCTTGAAGTTGGCAAAGAAACATCCTTTTTCACTTTTCACGTCGCCGGCTTCCCAAGGATACAGGCCTCCTTCGGTGCCGCGGGCGGCAAACTCCCATTCCACTTCCGTAGGCAGGCGGTAGGGCTGTACCTGACGTGCGGCCGTTCCAAGCCCCCTCTTCAGGTATTCCGTACGCCAATGACAGAATGCGTTGGCCTGTTCCCAGGTCACACCCACCACCGGATAGTCGTTATAGGAAGGATTGGAGAAGTACTGCAACATATAGCGTTCGTTTTCCGCATTAGGGAAGTCGTTCACCCAGCAGGTCGTATCGGGATACACATTCACGATGTAGGTATTCAGGAAATCATACACCCCCGACAGCGGACGGTTCACCGTCTCGCGCACGATGCGCCCCTCTTCATCCACATAAGCCGTATCCTTGGAAATCATCACCACTTCGTCGGGATTCACCCTGTGGTCCGTGTTCAGATTGCGCTCTTCCGGGTTCAACCGGTTTTTCCGCAAGGCCGCCGCCGCATTGTCGAACACTTCAAAACGATAGTTCATCTGGCTGGCATCGAGCATGCGCACACCGGTAATCGGATGTGTGATGTATACGCTTTCGATGGCACGCTGCTCGTCTTCGTTCGCCTTTTTCCACGGAATAGGCTTGTTCCAGTTCAGATGAGGCGTCACGGGATTGCCGTATTTGTCCTCTTCTATCTTGAATGTCTCATCGCCACCGTAGGCCGGGTCGGCCAGGCGTTCCCTGATGATGGAATCCCTCACCCAGAACACGAACTGCCGGTATTTGGAGTTGGAAACTTCGGTAGCATCCATCCAGAAACCGTCCACGGAGATTTCGCGCGTAGGAATCTCGACGCCCCATAGGGTATCCGTCTTTTCCGTTCCTATTTTCAGGGACCCTTTCTTCACGAGCACCATTCCGTACGGTGTCGGCTCGCTATACGCAATACCCCCGGTACCGGTCACTTCGCCGCCACCGCCCGAAGAAGCGGAACGAGGGCCGAGACAGGATGCGAAAACCATTCCTGCCGCCAAGCCCAGCATCATTCCATATTTTCTCATATTCATCGTTCTATAATATTCTTACGCTTTTATGTTTGTTTTTTCCCTTCCTGGATATGTTCAGGTCGGTCTTGTAACCGAGAACCAACTCATGGCTGCCGTTCAGCGCACCGATTCCCGACGTGTAGAGTTCATAGGCATAACCGATATTCACACCGTGGAAATCGCCCCCGAAGAGGAAGCTCACCGAATTCATCGGACTATACGACACGCCGCCGTAAAGCTCATGCTTGTTGCCGTGATAGGCCAGACGCCCCGTGATATCCGCACGGTAGCCCACCATATCGGAACGCAGCATGACATGGGTATGTATGGTATATAACGGACTTTTCAACCGGATATTGTATCCGCCGGTCAAATAATAAGAGGGAGATACGGTCATTTCGTTGACTTTCTCCTCTCCCAAAGTGACTGTAGGTGATGTGCAGTGCATCATGGAAAATCCCACGAACCACGACTTGCGGGCATATTGCAGGCCAAAATTCAGGTCAAATCCCGAACCTGCAGCCTCGTTCGTCGGAAAAGCCGGGTCGTTACTCTCCTCCAGGTCCAGACCGCTTCCGTCGAACGTCTCGCTCAGCATGGCCAAATGGATGCCTCCGCTGAGACGACCGCCCCACAACGGCTGGTGATAGGCATACTGCAAGTAGAATTTCTGATGCTTGAACAGACCTATCTCATCGTTCATGAAACCGACTCCCACGCCATGACGGTCGCCGATAAAGAACAGGGGCATGTCGACATAGGCATACATCGTGGAGGGCGCGTTCTCGAATCCCATCATCTGCATGCTGTAGACTCCCTGGAAGTTCAACATCTTCTCCTGTCCCGTAGCCGCAGGGTTATAAAAGGCGGGCATGGCCCAGCTGTTGACGAACGACGGGTCGTATTGCGCCTTGCACACACGAGGTATGAAGCACAATATCATCCATACATATATGATTCTCTTGACCGTCATCATCGCCTTATGCGCCAAAAGCGCATGCCATTGGAATAATAACAGAATCCGCCCTGTTTTATTGCATTACGATGCGGCAAAGTTACGAAAAAAAACAAGCCGGAATGCAAATTGTGTCTTCTTTTTTTCTCTTCAAAATTCCGTCCTCAAAAGCCTTGAATCGGTGACCTGTGTCCATTCAATTCCTCACAGGTGAGCGTTTCGTTCCCGACAGGTCAAGAAACGAATGTGCACAGGTAGACATTTCATCCCCCGACGTTGAAGCACCTGTTCCCGTACTAAATATTCGCGAAACAGCTACACTTTGAAAATAAAACACTAAATTTGCATGGTTGCCTGATACCATTGACAGCATAACCTTGTAAACAATAAAGAATAAAAACGAAATGAGACCATTCATCGGCAAAGACCATATAGGACAGGTGGCATACGACAGACAGCATGACAGACAGGTCGTCCTGCATATCGGTTGTCTCCTGTTTCTGTTCCAGCTGTTTGCCTATGATATTCATGCCCAATGGAAAATCATCACGCTGCCCAACCAGCGCCACATGCCGGTAGGCAACGTGCATCAGACCATACAGGACCGTTCCGGCTACATCTGGTATGCCACCGACGGCGGAGGAGTATGCCGTGACAACGGGTATCAAATCGATGTGTTGCGCGAAGGGTTGCCGTCTTTGCAGGTCACACAGATTTCCGAAGACACTGCGGGGGGACTTTGGGTTGGAACCTTGAACGGATTGTGCAGAATAGAAAAGAAAGAAAGATTCAAAGTCTGCCATATAGGCCATGAACCGTTCGCATCGGGGTGTATCAATGCACTGACCAGCACATCGGACGGCCACACATGGGTGGCGACAGGCAAGGTCATAGGCTGTTTTGACACACAGGGACGTTGTCTGAAATGTTACAGGATGGAGAATAACCGCCATCCTGACAAGTCGGTCAACAGTTTCTATGAAGACCGTAAAGGCAGGTTATGGATTCTTGAAACACGAGGAGGCCTGCTCCGGTACGACAGCCTCAAAGCGTGTTTCTACCGCGTACCCTGGGACGGATATGACCCCATAGAGATGTTGGAAGACACTTTGCATCATTGCTATTGGGTAGGCACATGGAACGATGGGATTGTCCGGCTTGACGACACCTGTAAGAACAGTACCCCTCAGGCAGTCCGGCCCGTCCGGCCCGCCACGCCACGGTTCAACACATTGGATGTTAGCCTTAGTGCGGATTGCCGCATGCTTTTCACTACGGACATGAGTATGTTGCGTCAATGGCACATCCATCCCGACGGAACATTGGAGGAAGAGGAATCCATAAGGCAACAGCTTCCGCCCGGCCGGCATATTCTGGACAAGATGGATTTGGACCGCGAAGGAAATATCTGGGTGGCCAGTTATATGCCACATACATTCATATTGTCACCCGAACAACATCAGAAAGTAGTCACCACCATTCCGGAGCTCAACCGCCTGATGCTGACACAGGCCGATTTGCGCATCCTGCCCCATAATATAGTGGTTGAAGGATGTGATGTATGGCTCTGGCAAGGACGACTCGGACTAATCAACTACAATCCGGCATCCGGCATGCGGCAATGCAGCGGAGTGGGAGCACCGGGACATCTGAGCCGAATGGAAAAGTGCCGGCTACAGACCGGAATCTGGTTGGCTCAGGGTACAGACCTTTACCGTGCATGGCGTGAAGGCAGCGACTTGCGGTTGGAACTGATAACCCGGATGCCCGGACAGGAAAACATATTTTCGCTCTGGGACTCCGGAGACGGAAACCTGTGGATAGGAACATCCCATGGCATATTCCGGTATAACCGGCAAGATGGCCGTACGGAACAAATCAAGCGGACAGATTCCGGCGTGCTTTTTCTTGTAACGGACGCAGACGGCATCCCTCACGGACTTACTGCCGATATGCTACCGATGTATTCCGCATTGGGACGGGACAAGGATGGCACGTTATGGTGGGGAGACACCCAAGGGTATATTTACCGTCAGGACCGCCACGACTCCATCCCCCGACAGGTGTATTGCGCCGCAGCCGGAGAAACCATCAACCGAATCTGCTGTGACAGCATGGGACATATCTGGGCCTTAACCGACCAGAGTGTCAGCGAATGCAATCCTCGGACATTATCCCAGCGACTTCTGAGCGCAACCGACGAACGTCTGGAGGTGGACTTCTTCCGCAGCATCTGTACCGTGGGAGACAGCGTATATATCGGTTCGGCCGGCAATGTGCTCCGCCTGGCTTCTTCGACCGACCTCAACCGCCCTTCCTCCGCCAACCCGCCGGTCATCAGCACCTTGTTGTGCGACAGTCTGATGGAACTTCCCGGCCGGGATGCCATAGAAGTCCCTTATTCCACAAAAGTGATTGAGATTCGTATGACAACGCTCGATATACTATACGCCCGACACATCCGGTTTGCCTATCGCATCCGGGAACTGAACGACCAATGGACCACGTTGCCTATCGGACAGAACACGCTCAGACTATTGTTGCCGTCTGCCGGACGATACACATTCGAAGCCAAGGCAACAGACCGCTATGGCGTATGGAGCAACCCCGACAAATTACTTGTCATACATAAATTGCCGGCATGGTGGCAGACCCGACTGGCTTATACCGTCTACATCTTATTGGGATTAACAGTCATCTGTCTGACTGTGGGGCTTTTCCTGACAAGACAGAAGAAGAAACATGAGCAACGCATGCAGGAAAAACTGACGGAACTGAAATTCCGTTTCTTTACGAATATCAGCCATGAGTTGCGCACTCCGCTTTCACTCATCATCACCCCATTGGACAGCATGATTGGCAAAGGAGGAAATGACGCCCTCAAACCCGTTCTGCTGCAGGCAAGACATTTGTTGGACATGATTAACCGTCTGCTCGAATTCCGTAAGATGGAAACCGACAATAACCGGTTACAGCCACGTGCCGGCAATCTGACGGAATTCATACGTATGGAGGTTGATTCCCTCCGGCCTCTGGCTGATAACAAACAACTCCGATGGTGTACCGATATGCCGGATACAGATATTTATTATACCTTCGACCATGACAAGATGCACCATATCCTATCCAATCTGCTCGGCAACGCCATCAAGTACAACCGCGCTGGAGGTTCTGTCTTTCTGACGCTCAACCAAATAGACGACAAAGCCATACAGCTGTCCGTACGCGACACAGGCATCGGCATACCTCAAAAGGATTTGACTCATATATTCGAGCGTTTCTATCAGGCAGCCAACCATACCCATGATACAGGAACTGGAATCGGACTGAACATGACTTATGAACTCGTACGCCTTCACGGCGGTGAGCTTACGGTTGAGAGCGTGGAGAATGAAGGAAGCACATTTACGGTCACACTGCCGGTTCAGCCCACATCCGGGGATGAAGGACTTCCGACCGGAGAGCTACCGGCTGCAACCGACGGAGCATCCATCCTGTTGGTTGAGGACAACGCCGAATTCCGGGAGTTTCTTGCCGATGAACTTGCCCACATGGGATATAAAGTATTGAAGGCCGGCGACGGCATTGAAGCACTGAAACTATTGGAAACCCATCCGGACACAGACATCGTGGTGAGCGACATCATGATGCCGCGCATGAACGGAGTAGAGTTGTGCCGTAAGCTGAAAACAGACATCAAGACCAGCCATATTCCCGTCATCCTGCTCACCGCACGAAGCGGTAATGAGAATATATTGGAAGGCTATGATGCCGGCTCCGACCTTTATCTTACCAAACCGTTTAATATAGCCATCCTGCAGAACCGCATCCGCCATTTGTTGGCGCAAGGCGAAAAAAGGCACCAGGTCTTTCTGCAAAGCGTGGAACTGAAGAGCGAAGAGCTGGCCGACAATGACCTCGACCGGCAGTTTATCGCCCGTGCCGTGGAAATGGTAGAGGCCAACATGACAAACACAGAATACAGTGTGGGAACATTTGCCGATGACATGCACACCGACCGCACCAACCTTTATCGTAAACTGCAGATGCTTACCGGACAGAAACCGTCGGAATTCATCCGGTCTATCCGGCTCAAACATGCGGCCCAGCTTCTTCAGTCCAGCAATCACAGTATTTCAGAGATTGCCGATTTGTGCGGATTCTCCACACCGAGTTATTTCACCCATTCCTTTAAAAGGATGTTCGGGAAAACACCGGGAGAATATCAGAAAGACAGAAAATGACTTCTTTATCCCGCAATGACTTAATCGCACACCTTTCATGTTCCGACAGACACGACAATGGTGGCAGTCAGCCCTTATAGTATGCTGACATTGAGGATTTACAACATATACGCAAGGCGTTTCAACATATTTGCAAGAAGATAATAATCCGCGTATGTATCTTTGCCTGCATTCAGTAAACCCTTATAATACCATATTGTATGAGAAAAACTTTATTCACTGTTTTAGTCCTTTCAGGACAACTCTGCATGCAGGCACAAACCATGAAGGCTTTGCAGATTTCCACTACGGAGAACGACAAATGGCATGTTTATCCGACCGGTGTAGTGGAAGATGACAACAACCCGTTGCGTGTGAAATTCACAAGCAACGATGTAAACTGCACGTTCCGTAGTTTCGGCACCTGTTTCAATGAACTCGACTGGTATGCCTTGCAGTTGCTTCCCAAAGAAGAACAGGACAAATTCTTTCACAATTTATTTGACCCTGAAGGTGACTTGCGTTTCACCTTAGGACGTATCCCGATGGGCGCAAGCGACTATGCCGCCCAGGAGAATTTCTATACCGAACTTTATCACGAACGGAATGAAGGCATCGGTATCTGGGATGCCTGGTACAGTCCGGACGAGATGCCCAAAGGGGAACAGGACCTCAACATGGAGCATTTCACACTGGAACGCGACCGTAAAGCCATCATCCCGTTTATCAAACGGGCCATGCAGGAAAATCCGGAACTGACCTTCTGGTGCTCGCCGTGGAGCCCTCCCATGTGGATGAAGAAAAGCGAGCATTACAGTAACCGTGCCGGCTACGGCAACGGACTGGATGTGACCTATCCGCGCTATACCACGCAGTTCAAGATGGAAGACCCCATATTGAAAGCGCACGCCATGTATTTCAGCCGTTTCATCACAGAATACGGCAAAGAAGGAATTCCCATTACCGGATGCTGTTATCAGAACGAGGCCTATACGGTGAACTATTACCCCAATACGTCATGGAGTGCAGAGGATGCCGGACGTTTCAATGCGGATTACCTGATACCTTACCTCAACGAGCATAATCCGGGCGTAAAAGTATGGTTGGGCACATTGAATACCGCAGACATCAACAACATTGAAACCATATTGAACACCGTAAGTACTGCCGAAGGCTATCAGGGCAAACGCCTGTCCGAAATGGTGGCCGGAGCCGGATTCCAATGGGAAGGGCGCGACGCCATAGCGACCATCCGCAAAGATTATCCCGGACTGGAAATGATACAGACCGAAAGCGAATGTGGAGGCGGAACATTTGACTGGGCTGCCGGCGTGCATACATTCGAACTCATCCATCATTACCTGAAGAACGGCTGTGTGGACTATACCAACTGGAATTCCATCCTGGGCGGTAACGGGCGCGGCCCTTTCATGAACTGGTGGCAGAATGCACTTGTACACATCAATGAGAGGTTACCTCGCGCCAATGGTACCTGCACGGCTTACTACACACCGGAATATTATGCCTACAAGCACTATAGCCATTTCCTTTGCCAAGGGACAAAGATTCTAAAAAAGCCTGTGGACAAGGAATTATTACTCGTCGCACAGCGTCCTGACGGTCTTTATGTGGCCGTAGTCGGTAACGAAGCCGCTCAGGAACGTTCCCTGAAACTGGATATTGACGGCCACTGCATCAATGTGAACGTACCTGCACATTCCATGAATACATTTGTAGTCGGCACGGAAGAACAAATCAACACACTTGCCATCAAAGAGGGCATGAAAGAAGACGAAAAAGAATATCCGGCCGACAACACCCACAGCGTATACATCGACCCCGCACAAAAGTATTACCTGTATAACGTCAAAGAAGGAAAGTTCCTTAATGCCGGAGGACGTTACGGCACACGTCCGGTTCTGGATGAGATTGGATGTGAGTATACTTTGGAGTATAGCGACACGGGTGACGACTACTATTTAGCCACGCCTTATGGGAATAACACGCACTTCGGCTATCAGGAAGTGGACAACGGTCTCGGCCTTGAACAGAAGTACTTCATGGACAACGGCGCCGCAAAGGAACGCCTGACCTTCTACCCCACCAACGAGGACAACGTGTATGCCATCGGAATCTTCGGTCATTACCTGACTTACAAGACTTCACTATCCATCGGAGACCTGAATGAAGGTGAAGTGGGTTACGGACAGGAAATCAAGGACGGCGACAACGTAAACGAGATAGAGGGCTGCCAGTGGAGACTGGTAACCGCCGAAGAGCGCTGGGCACAGGCGAAGAAAGCTACCGAGGAGAATCCGATGGACGTAACTTTCGCCTGCATCAAGAACCCGGACTTCAACCGCTTGCACAACGGCGACGACGTGTGGAGCCAGGCTCCGGCCACTCCCGGACTGACCACCGACCCTTATCGCGAATATATCGGTGAGTTCGGCAACTACGAGGCGCTGGACGCTTACCTTGACCTGACCCACCTGCCTGCCGGTGTGTACGAGTTCTCCGTGGCCGGATTCTATCGTGGCGCCAACAGCGCAAATGTGGCTGACGAAAACACCTCCGTATCCGTCTACGCCACAGGCGACGACGGTGTGGCCGTGACCAACTTCCTGCCGACATGGGCAGCCGGACGTCACGAAGGACGGATTGGACAAGGCAATGAGCTGGAAGTGGCCGACGCACAAGGCTGGTATGTGCCCAACGACGGCGTGGCCTCCATCCATTATTTGGGCAAAGGATGCTATCCCCGTACAGCCGTACGCGCCACGGTCAAGGAGGGCAAGCTGAGAGTGGGCTTCAGCGCGACGGCCTCAGCCCCCCAAGATAAGGTAACTTTCGACAACCTGCGCGTCAAGTACTATCCTTATGCCGACGACGCGACAATGAACATGGAATATCTGGAGAAGCTGAATGCCAGGATTGAAGAAGCCAAGACCTTGTTGGATGGCACTTCTAATCCTACAGGAAAAGAAGAACTGTCGGCCGCCATCAATGTGGCGCAAAAGGTCTACAACGACCAGCCGGCCTGGACTGTAAGCCAGCAAGCCATTTTTGACCTCGAAGATGCTGTCGAGTCCTTTAATAAGTTACAGGAATCCGGCGACATGATAAAGGTCATCAAAGAACATAAGGGTGACGTATCTTTCCTGTTGCCGAAAATCACGGCATGGACCATACAGGCCAACAATGTAGTACGCAATGAGGTCACGGACGAAAACTGGGATGGCATATCCGGCAGCCCGACAGGATTGGTAAAGGCCACCAAAGGTACGGTATCTACCAAGCTCTCCGGAATGCCCGCAGGCACCTATCGCATGGTGACATCTGTGCGTGGACCGAAGAATAACCGAATCCTTACATCTGTCAACAATCAGACCGAATCGTCGGTAATCTTGCCCGGATGGAACCTTAAAGAGGTGGGTACGGCTCCCATCATCAATACAAACGGCGTACAGATGACAGCAGCTGCCGGTGACACCGGTTACAATACCGGCTACAATTGCAAAGGCTGGTGTTGGGCCGTGGCAGAAGGGACCTTGGACAAGGCCGGTGACCTTGTTCTGACCATTGCATCCAATGGCGGAGAAGGACAAGTCAGCAACGTGTACCTATATTATATGGACAGCGACCAGGTAGTCACATTCAAGGAGGGAGAAAAACTGACCAATACGGAAAAGACCGTAACGGCAGACATCAGTGTGGGAAATCCGAACACCATCATAGAAAGTGAAGAAGCCATTACCACGGCTGCCGGTACAGTATTGAACAATAACTTGGTTGACGGGCACATTTCCAACTTCGTACTTTTCGACGGATACGCTTATCTGCCGGTGAAAGCCACTGCAGACCGTGTGACTTTTCATACCAATCTGACAACAGACAATTGGGCCGGAATATGCTTGCCGTTTGTTCCTGAGGAAGAACTCACCTTTTATCAGCCTTCTTCAATCAACTCTACGGAAATCGTTTTGAGCGAGGTTGGCCAGACAGTGGCTCCCGACATGCCTTATTTTGTGAGAACAGACATTCCATTGTCCTGCCTGACAGCACATGATGCAAACCTACAGAGCAATGTATCATTAACCAATCCGGCTTCTCCTGTTGCGTCTATGACAGGCACCTATGAGACAGTATCTGTAGTTGAAGGAAAAAGGAACTACGTGCTCCATGACAACCGTCTGGAAGCAGTCGGACAAACCACCAACATTCCTCCATTCTGCTCATGGCTTACTTTGAACCAGGATTCCGAAGTAAAAGCCTTTACTATAAAGATTGGCAATGCCGACGGTATCATTGAAATGAGAACGGCAGAATCAGCGGACGAATCACCGATTTATGACCTTTCAGGACGAAAAGTGCATCCTGCATCTGTCAAGAACGGCATTTACATTCAAAATGGAAAGAAAACCTTATATCGCCCATAAGATGTCTGTTTAGTGTTTGGGTTACGAAACGTAAGCATTCGAAGAAATGCACCTTTTACACTTTGAGGTTTGGTTGTAGCTTTGC
>URKA01000016.1 GCA_900548345.1 uncultured Paraprevotella sp.
CGGGATAATTTGCGAACCTGAAAAGAGTTCCCCCACTAATTTTCTACTGACCCATTTTCTCCTCTCAACTTCTATAAATAAAAGTTTTATTTTCAAAAACAAAAGTTTTGATTTCAAGAATAAAACTTTTATTTTTAAAACCAAAACTTTTATTCTTAGTTTTGAAGCGGCAGGAAATACTTTCTGCAACTATATCGTAACATCCTGATAAACAGCATCCGGATTATCGTACGGTGAAGGTTTTGCAATTATTGCCAGCCCCATCCCAAAGTCCGTCGGCACCGGCATAAACCCATTCACCGCTCTTGCCCATCTTGAAACGGAATGTCCAATAATACGTACCGCTTTCATTGATTTCAGGCGTTTTCCCTTGATAGTAGAAATTATTGCCCCAGTCACCATTCCACCAACCGTCGGTCCAAATCCAATCTTCGCCATGAGGGTCAGGAGATGCGGAATAGCCTATCTGTCCGACAACTCCCATACCGTCCACAGCCGGCTCTTCAAGGTCGGTAAGCCCTTCGATATAGACACAAGAACCGGCTTCAAACACCTGCCCCCGTTCAACGACATCCGTTGCAAACCACTGGGCGTTTGCCCAAGAAATAACCAGTCCGCTGTAATCAGGCTCTTCGGGCGATGAACTTTTCACTTCAAACGAACCGTTCACATTATCCGTACCGTCCCAAAGTCCGTTTGTACCGGCATATTTCCAAGCCCCTTGTCCGTTTCGAACGCGGAATGTATAATAATAGATACCGGCCGGAAGCTCTTCCTCTATATATCCCTGATAGTAGAAATTGTCTCCCCAATCACTATGGAACGGACAATCGAACCAAACCCATTCGCTGCCGTCAGGACGGGAATTATCCGTAGCATAACCTATTTGACATACAATGTCCTCTCCCGTTGCGGACTCCATGGCATTCGTTATGCCGTTGGCAAACACACAACAACCTGCTTCCAGCTTAGTTCCCTCGGCAATGACTGTTGAGACAGCCCATTGCAGGTTGGCCCACGTAATAGGAAACTCCTCTTCCGGACGGTCTTCCTCATGCTGCTTGTCCTGATGCACCGTGACCTGTGCCACCGATTCATCGCCAATGAAAAATGTCACCACGCCCTCACGTTCCTCACCGCTGTCGTTATCCGTCACGGTGACGGCCACATTCGCCACGAAATGAGTTCCATCCGACGGATAATGATCAGGATTGACGGATATCCAATAATCCGACGGTACTGCCGTCCAAGGACGGTTGGCATCCACCTTGACGGCATGCGTACTACTGTAACCAGTAAAACTCAACTCGGTTTGACTAACAGAGAACCGAGCGTCTTCTCTTGCAGATTCTTCATCGGAACACGCTGTCATTCCGAACGCTGCACATAATGATACGAACAAAAATCTTAAGTACTTCATAATATTATCTTGTATAAACTGTCATCTTATAAATGCCCGGAGTCCAAATTGCCTTTTTAGCTTCGGGGGAATAAACAAATATCTCATCGGTGGGTGTGGCATTCATGAACATGCCTCCCTGCCCTGCATCGTTTGTGAGTGTCCGGCGCCCCTTAACTAGAAGTTGGGAATGATGCCAGGTTTCGTCACCGTTCAAAAGGCGGGTGGGAATCCATTGTCCGCCACTGTCATAACCACCCTCCCAAACTTCGCGGATATAACCGGTCTTCTTATCATTTACCGACGATACAAGTACCTTCAAACCAATACCTGCCACCACAAATTCACCGGGAGCTTCCTGAATCACCATACCATAGGATTGCGGGGAATCGAAACACACACGAAGATGATAGTCACCCATTCTTACCGTGGACTCCGTCTCTCCCTCTGCAGGAAGAAATCCTCGGATATTATCCGAACCCTGATGACGGACTATCAACGGCATCAATTCGTTGAGCACCTTGTAACTTTGTGCAAAGCAATAGTTACCGTCGGCATCTTCGATACCGAAAGGTGAATAGCACAATGCGTTATGCTCGCTGAATGCATAAAAAGCATTGCCAGGGTTGACAGTGGCCTCCGGAATCAAGAGCGGATTGTCATGACGATGATAGTCGGCCACGATATCCTTGAATTGCGGCAGATAAATATCGGGGCAAAGGATATCCACATGAGAAGCGGCTGCTTTCCAGATGTCGAACACGAGAGATACAGGTCCACCATTAGGATACACTCCGGGAAGGTCACCCTCGGACTGAACTATCCAACAGTTGCAGAAAGTGGGAACAGGAAGTTCTTCCTTTCCGGCTTGAGCAACATAATCGACATAAGTGGCATATTGCCATGTTGTGCAATAATGTTTTGCCCGATAACCGTCGCCAAACACTTCGTTCCATGTCCCGGCTGTTTTGCTGCCGTTGGCCACCCACGCATCACGAAGATACGGACGAAGTCTTTTGATGTTCTTCTTCATATAAGTTATCAATACCTGAGGCACCTGACTTTCGTAGAACTTTCCGGCAATCGGACTAAAATCCTTCTCTGCGAAAATACCGATTTCGTTTTCAGGCTGCACAGCTATCACCGTTCCGTCATGGTCTATTTCAGCTATGTGACGCATCAGACGACGAAAAGCCTTGGCGTCCGCTTTCATCGTTGCCTCACAAAAAGGAGATAAGGTCTCAATCTCTTTGCCCTCTGCATTCACCACACGGCGATACTTCTTCGTGTCGGTCTTGACCCATGAAGGAGCATAGCTCGACTCACCATTCTTCCACGAGCCAAACCATAGCACAACCACTTTCAGACGGTTACGACGTGCCCCGTCAATCAGATTGTCAATGAGTGTAAAATCAAACCGATCTTCTTGTGGTTCCAACTGCTCCCAAGCGATAGGGGCAAGTACCGTATTCAAATTAAGATTCTTTAAAGACTGCCACAATCCATTCATATAAACCGTAGTGGAATTGGAGGAATTGTGAAGCTCACCGGCAATCATCAAATATGGCTTTCCATCCACTATCAACTGAGTTGCCCCGTATTTGTTCTTTTCCAACCGTGCCGGTCCTGCCATAGACGACAGCGCCAAGACACAAAGAAAAATTGCTGATAATATCTTTTTCATCTTGTTTCTTAATGAAGTATTACATTGATTGAACTTGACTCCAATGTGAGAGTGTATTTGCGGTTGCGCATCACATTCGGGTCGTAAAATTGAACGGTATTTACACCTGACGAAAGTTCAAGGCTCTTGCTCATCACCGTTTCTCCACTCGAGGTGGTCAACCGAAGCATGGCATTACCGCCCGTCCTTGAATAATAATCAATCTCATAACATTCCCTGTCGGGATGGCGCATCATGTCGTAGCAACCGGTTTGACTGTTGACAACGGATGTATAGAAACCGGTTTGACCGGCCGGCTCTGTGATTCCTGCCAATTGCAAGCCCTTCCGCACATGTTCGTTACGCATCATCAGGTTCCAGATGAGTCCGGAACGATAGTTCTCAAACATAACCGCCATCGGGGCGTGCTCCATAGCAAGGTATTCTACGTTCACCTCTTTCTTTGCAGGACGATAGGCAACACCAAAACCATACTTCCCGTTGAGTTTGGCATAATTGTATTGGAGATTCAATAATACTTGTGTGGAATAGAAAGGCGTGTAAGGCATAGAGCTGAGTGCAGCTGTAGGAGCAAGCACACCGTCATCGTATTCAGGGTCGCGCGACAGATAGCCGGATTCCTCTCCCACACCGCTACAAGCAGTCAATCCCCAATCGGACTCATTATAATTATATTCTTTCGGGGCTTCATAGAGACAATAATGACGGTTAATCATCGTATGATTCTGGTTCTGCCGCCAATAGAAGCAATACTTATCCTCCATTCTCTTGGGGTCAAGTCCGAGAAATGAATAATGGGCAAGGAAAAGAGGCCCTCCCTTATCACTTCCAAGAGGAAGGCTGTAACCATAGGTTTGCCGTCCCTTATGACAGAAGTTATAGCCTTGCCAACAATTGTTATACACATCAACAGGGATATTGTGTCCTTCCGGAGCAGCCATACCAAGGATATACACCAAAAGCGTTTCGTTCCAGCCAACCACCGGCAACTCGTAACGGTCTTCATCCTGATGCCATATCCAATATAACATGCCGTCTTTTACAAAACGTCTCCAATTGATGTTATTCCACAACTCTTCGGTGTTTTTACGAAGCTCAATCTCTATATCATTCTCTTGATTAAAGTATTCGCAAGCCGTAAGTAGCCCTCCCATCATGAAAGCCGTTTCAACAATCTCTCCGGCCTGGTTCTGATTGCCGAAAGCAATGATCTTACCTTGTGGGGAATACCAGTGGGCAAAACTACCGTCAAACTTGTCGGCTGTTTTGAGAAAACGGGTAATCTTTGCCACTTGCTCTGCACCGGCTTCACGACTGAGCCATCCTCGTTCCACTCCGATAATGATATTCATCACTCCCATTCCGGAAGCTCCGGTTGTAAGGGTCTGTTTATCCAAAGAACTGTTATATGCCATACCAGTTTCCTGATTTGCCCCTTCCGTGAAGAAACGTACAGACTTAATCTCATGCTCATCCATAATGTTGCGTATCTTTGCCGGAGCATAAGTATTGTCGTTTTCCATGAATTCATCTCCGGTAGTTGAAAGGTCTTCAACACATCCGGCCATGGACGCGACTACCGCAAACGACATAATTGCATTTATCATTTTCATTCTCATTATTGTTTATTATAACCGGGATTTTGTTTAAGTTTACCGTTAGCCTTATCTATCTCGCTTTGAGGTAACGGAAATAGCTCATGACGACCTACGACAAAGTTGGCAAGTTTGTCTTCTGCCTCATTCCAACGGACAAGGTCGAAAAAGCGTTCAAATTCAAGGGCCAGCTCGATGCGCCGTTCGTGGTGAATAATCTCACGCAATTCGTTCCGGTCATCCGTACGTACTTCCGGCAAACAAGTCAGCGGAGAATTGCCTCCGCGGGCACGGGCACGCACCATCTCCAATTTCTCACGAGCCTCATCCAATTTATTCAGTTCACAAGCTGCCTCCGCATGCATCAATAGAATATCCGCATAACGGATTAAACGTAAGTTCATCCAATAACCATAGCACCAATCATCACGCCCGTAAGCCTTTCGTTCGCTTTTCGGACAGTAAGTCTTGCCATTAAAGAACTTATAGTCGCTGGCATTGACAATTTCGTCATCCAGGCTCTGCCCGTTCTCAATGACCGTTGCCGCATACCGCGGGTCATTGTCTTCGTAATCCTCCATCAAATCCACCGAAGGAGCATTATGTCCGAATCCTAAATTGGGAAATCCACGAATGCCACACATCATTCCCCACTGACACCACATGTCTATTTTCTGATCCGGCTTAAAATCACAATTGATTTCCCATACGGATTCCGGCCCGAACTCATTAGCTTCATGCCATATCTCGCCGTATGGTGTCGAAAGGTCATTATCTCCCGAAGAAATGATTTGCCCCGTATAAGCAAGGCAGTTTGACCAGTCTTTGTCATACATGTAAGTCTTGGCAATAATTGCCAATGCCGCATTGCGTGTGGCACGTCCGCCATTACCGGTAGACACAAGCTCACGCCTTGAAGGTAGCTTGCCTGCAGCCCAGATAAGTTCAGGCAGATATTTGGCATGAATCTGCGCTACGGGAAGCTGATCGGCTGTTTCATCATCCTTGTTCATGACATAATCTACATAAGGAACCGCGCCAAAAGCCTGGCATAGTCTGAAATAACTTGCGGCACGAAGAAAATAGGCTTCGGCTTTCAACCGTTCAAACTCCTCTGGCTTCCGGTTCATCTTTTCCATATCATTGAGCATGGCAAGGGCTTCATTACTCTTGGTTATGACATTATAGTGCGAACTGTAATATCCGGTAAACTGGTTATTGGACGGTGTATAGCTCAAAGTCGGGAACTGACAGAAGTCCGTACCGCCGTCACCCGCAGGCCCACCAGGATGACAATTGTCTGTAGTATGGCAATGCATAGACACAATGGGCCACGTCTGCTCACGGAACGAATTGTATCCGTCGAACAGTTTTGAAAGAACCATCATCTCTTGTCCGCTACTCATATCGTAGTTGCCTGAGTGATACGTGCCTTTGGGTTTCGTATCCAGAAAGTCATCGGTACAGGATGATACCATGACACCGAAAGCAAATATTGCTGTATATAATATAGATTTCATACTTATATTTTATAATGTAAGGGAAAGACCAAATTGGTATACGGCCGGAATAGGATAAGTGTCACCTTGGTCCATACCACCACTCAACGTCGAGCCATAGATTTCAGGAGTATAACCTGAGTTCTTTTTCCATGTCCACATGTTCTGACCGCTGACATATATCCTCAATTGGGCTATGTTCCATTTCTCCGTAACCTTTTTGGGGAGCGTATAGCCGAATGTCATATTGCGAAGACGAAGATATTTACCATCTTCAAGCAGATTGGTAGACGACCAGTAGTTATGTCCGCGCGTCTTGTCGATAATCGGCTCCACATTGGATGTACCCTCGCCATGCCAACGTCCCATAGTTTTCTCGTAATAATTCACGTTTGTCCATGCCAC
This sequence comes from uncultured Paraprevotella sp., assembly GCA_900548345.1. Classification (GTDB taxonomy): domain Bacteria; phylum Bacteroidota; class Bacteroidia; order Bacteroidales; family Bacteroidaceae; genus Paraprevotella. The sequence goes on from URKA01000016.1 coordinate 6,583, forward strand.
GGTTTTCTTCAAGTCAAGAATCTCATTACCGGCAACACCATTGAAATCCGCCGAGAAATCAAAGCCACGCCAGCCGAGAGTGACACCAAATCCGTAGGTAAACCTCGGCAGCGGATTGCCAATGAACGTACGGTCCGCATCACTGACAACTCCGTCACCGTTAATATCCTTGTAACGGACATCTCCGGGTTTCGCATCATAATTCAAAGGTACATAGTGCTCTATTTCCTCTTGGTTTTGGAAAATTCCATCCTGAACATATCCATAATAAGACCCGACGGGATGTCCGACTGCAGTACGGTGGTAGTCTCCGGAAATAATATCGGCATTATTGTTACCCAACTCCGTAACACGGTTCTTCAATGTCGAGCCGTTCGCATTTAGACTATAAGTAAAGTCATATCCTCCAAGGTCAAACTTATCCGTCCAATTGACAGAAAACTCAACCCCTTCGTTACGAATGGAACCTGCATTGGTAATGGCATATCCGGCGCCAATGGATGCCGAAGGCGAAACATGCGCCAAAAGGTCCTTGGTAACTTTATTGAAATACCCCAACTCAAGGTTCAGGCGATTGTTGAGCATCTGTGCCTGCACCCCCACGTCTATACCTTGCATGACTTCCCAATGGATGTCCTCATCCACTTCAAAAGCCTGGGTCGGGATATAAACAATCTTACCGTCAAGCATAATCTGTTTGCCCATCGGATTGATGGTGGGATAATACAAGTAGTTACCTATCTTGTCGTTTCCCAAGCGTCCCCAACTGAAACGCAGTTTGGCAAAATCGAGCCAACCGGAACTGTTCTTCATGAAATTCTCCTCGCTGAACACCCATCCGAGACCTACAGAAGGAAAGTATCCCCAACGGTGTGACGGAGAGAACTTGGAACTGCCATCGGCACGGAAAGTAGCGGTCAGCAAATAGCGCGACTGATAACCATAACTTACACGCGCAAGATATGATATGAAGGACTCCTCCCCCCACCAGTCGGACGTAATTTGCCGATTAGGAGAACCCATTGACAGCATACGAAGGTCGTCCGGAACCACCGGCATCCCATTGGCAAGCGAGTCTACAGCAGCATTGAATCCCGTAGACATAGCCTTGCGTGCAGTATAACCGGCAGTAGCCTCAATGCGATGATTTTTTGTGGTCTTCTTATAAGAAAGCAACAAGTCTCCCTGATAAGTCTGGGCGTGGTCGCTTTTACGCGAGAACGAAGTCTTATCATTCCTATCTGCCGATGAACTGGTAGCATTGTTGACATCATATTTGGGCTTGTAAGTCTCACCAAGATAAATACCAACATCTGTATACCCAGTGGCACGCAATGTAAAGTCCTTAAGAAACTTAAACTCGGCATAGATATTGCCTAAAATACGATAATCCCGATATTTCTCAGTATCCTTATGTATTTCCATTTGTGCGACCGGATTGCCAACATTATTTTGAATATCAGCCGAAGGATGGTAATAAGAACCCGGATTAGTAGGATTCCAATCCGTCTCCGGAGCATAAGGAACGTACGTGGGAACAGCCAATACAGCGTTCTGAATATTAACAGAAGCAGGCTTGCTGTCCATTCGCGATACATTCAAATTACCTCCCACCTTGACAGCATCCGAAAAGATGTAGTCTTGTGACAGACGTGCATTAAAGCGCTGGTAGGTGTTATATTTGACGGCTCCGTCTTGCTTATAATAAGTAAGTGAAAGCAGCGACTGACTCTTCTTGCCGTTGACAGACATGGAAACATTGTGATTGGTAATTAAAGCACGTTCGCGAAGCACCTTGCTTTGCCAGTCCGTCCCCTCTCCCAACATATCGGGAACCCATGACGCTGCGTCAGGATTCTGATTTACGAGCATTTCATTGTATAGCTCGGTAAACTGCGTAGCATTGGTGAGGCTGACACGGTCGCGCCTCCATACAGTCTGAAAGCCGGCATAACCGTCGTAACTGACACGAGGGGTTTCGGAATCCGAACGTTTCGTCGTGACGATAATAACCCCATTGGCTCCCTGTACACCGAAAATGGCAAGAGACGAAGGGTCTTTCAACACTTCTATGTTCTGAATATCACTGTTACTAAGAAACTTTATGTCGTTGCAGAACATGCCATCCACGACATAAAGCGGATTGCTGGAAGCGTTAAGAGTACCGACACCACGTATTTTAACTTCCGGTTCTCCTCCGGCGGCCCCCGTATTGGTTACCATAAGACCGGGCACCTTTCCTTGAAGTGAAGCAACCACATTATTGGTCGGGGTATTTTTCACATCATCTCCGGATATGGAGACAATGGCCCCGGTCAAGTCCCTTTTCTTTGAAGTTCCATATCCCGTAACCACAACTTCATTCAAATGGGAAATGTTGCTTTGCAGATGTATCTGCAACGGAGTGCGAATGTTGTCAGCCGTCAGGATTACCGTAACCGGTTCCATCCCAATAAAGTTCACACGGAGTCTGTCGCCTACTTTTACATTTGAAAGAGAAAATTCCCCCTCAAGATTGGTCGTAGTTCCTGCAGTAGCACCTTGAAGAAGCACAGTTGCCCCCGGAAGCGGTTCATTCATGGCGGCATCCCACACTGTTCCTTTCACGGTTTGCGTCTGGGACAAAGTCTCCGCCATGGCAGGTAAGACTAGAATTAATAAAATGATGATTCGTTTGATCATTTGTTTGTTTTTTCAAGTATTCTAAATTCAGTTTCCAATAGTTTTAACATTCAAGCAAAGTCATCCTTCACTGTAATAAAACACGCACGAACAGGCATGCTTCCTTCCCCTATTCAGGAGGTTTCTTTTTTCTTTGTGTCATCTTCATAGTCCATTATAAATATGTATTCTATCCAACGTTTCAGCTTTGATGACGTAAAATTATAATAGAACTGATACTTCGCCAAGTTTTTATCCCCAACAATAACTCTCTGTTTCGTTTTTAAGTTTCCACGCCTACATCATAAACACAACATCGCGCATTCACATATTGATTATCTGACATATAGAGCATACAAATACTTAAAACTTTTTTTTGTCAATTGGAATCTTTCATCTAAATTTGTGACGCGAAAAACATAACGGAAAAGAAACATGCGTGTCATAATCAACATCCTTTTCGGACTGCTTTCAGCCTTATTGCCCTTCCCGCTCCAAGGAAAAGGGTTATATGGAATAGGAGTGACCAACTATGGACTGGAGCAATATCAGGCAGGGTTACAGAATTGGGGATTGGATACCGACGGATATAATATATATGTAGCCAACAACCAAGGCTTATTACTCTATAACGGGAATGACTGGCAACTTTTACAGACACCGACACACAATGTATTGCGCGATGTGGCCGTAATTGACAAACGGGTTTACGTAACCGGCAATGACGAACTTGGTTATTGGACAAAAACGAACAACGGGAAATACTCCTACGTTTCATTATGGGAGCAGGTGGAGAAACTCGGCATTCCGCACGATGTATTTTGGACTATGATACCATTTGGAAACGAACTTTATTTCCGCTCTTACAGCAATATTATCAAATACGATGGCAAAAAACTGAGTCCTGTGGTATTGGGAGACTGTTATGTTACCATCTTCAATACTCCGAACAACATCGTAGGACAACATATTACAGGGACCTTCAAAAGTTTGGGCGGTTCGGACAAACTTTCCGAATTTCCAGCGAGCGGAAATTCGGAAAAGGTCATCCGTTTCTGCTGTCCATTGGAAAAGAATGAGTTCCTAATGGTATACCAAGACGGAAGCATCGCTATCATACGTGGAGAAAGCATAGAAAAGATTACCTGTCTAAAAGGGCAACACAATGAATCGCTCAATGTGGAAGGAGCTGATTATCGGAATGGAATTATTGTCGTCGCCACCCTTGGGAACGGACTTATTCTCTATGATTTGAAAAAGCGCACCTGCATTCCCTTCGACAATAAGCAATTCAAGGATTTCAATTTCCATCGGGCAAAATTTATTGACGACCGTAAGATTTGGTGCACCACAGATGTCGGGATTACCTCTGTCGACCTCTCCCCTTCTTCATTCATACAGTGGCGTGTAGAAGATATCGGAGTTTTTTTTGGCGCTTTAGCCCACAACGAAAATACGTTTATCGCCACCAACAGAGGTTTGTTCAACGGTGAAGGACGTATGGAAACCGCTTATAAGGGACTTCTTCCATTAGCCTTTACCGACATGAAAGGCGACCTGTTGGTGGGCACCACCAGCAATCTTTTCCGTTACAATCAAGTCCATCAAAACTTTGAGCCTTTTCATTCGTTCAACGGTGTACGCTGTTTTGAATACGTGACAAGACAAGGTCATGAATACCTCATGATGAGAGGATACGCAGGTTTAGGCATCTTAGAGTGGCGGGATGGAAGATGGGAATTTCGTAATGCCGTGGACGGTACGGAAGATTATGACCTTTTCCTGCCGGAATCACCATCCAGAATCTGGGCACAGACAAATGGCAAAGGCTTGGAACTGCTGACACTATCCAATGATTTGTCCAAAGTGGAGTCGCAACTCTTTTTCGATAAGATTGGAGATTATGCCCTCATCGGAGACATACATCCTTTCAAGATAGAAAGTCAGGTCTATTTTGCAACGCCCCACGACATTTATACCTTCAACGCTCAAAGCCACGAATTTGTCCCCAACAGAGAACTGACCGAGACGTTCTGTCCTGACAACTGCAGGCTGGAGGCTATCGGCGTTTTCCCAAACGGGAAAATATGGACTTATCGCAACGATATCCTGAGCATATACCGCATAGACAACGGCCGTCCCTATATGGACAAGAGTTTTCCGTTGAGCGACAATCCATTGGTTCTTTACGACAGACACTATACGCTTTCCTTAATCAACGACTCCACCCTGCTTGCCGCCACGCTACAAGGCATCCAAAGGTTTAACCTGGAAGCGGAAACGTCTGCAGGCAAAGATTTCAGGATAGAAGCTGTTTCCTATGATATTGGAAAGGAATCATTCTGGATCTCTCCTGTGGAAACAACCGTTGATTTGCCCAACTCCGCCACTAACATCACATTCCGTCTTACCGGTTCTGTTTCAGACCAAACGAGATATTACTCTTATCTGTTCGAGGGCTTACAGAAAGACTGGAGCCGTTGGCAGAAGTCCGGTTATATCCGTTTCTCGTCCATTCCCTTTGGCACCCATCAACTAACCATCCGAGATTCGCAAGGCCACCGGTTGGTGCAGACCGTCAGTATTGCACCCGCCGGATATATGCAATGGTGGGCAATCCTGCTTTACGTCCTGGCTATTTCCGGCATTGCATTACTTCTCTTCTGGAGAGTGGAATACCGCAAGAGAAGAAAAATCCGCCATCTGTTGGAAAAAGAAAACGCCCGTTTGCAAAATGAGTTGAAAGAACAGGAAAACCGGGCGCTGCGCGAGAAAGTCCATGCCCAAGAGACTGAAATGGTGTCCAACCTGAAAATCCTGACCCAAAAGCAGGAACTGATAGATTGTATCTCGGCGGAAATAGAAAAACAGAAAAAGAACTTGGGAGAACGGTGGCCGAACAAAAACTATATGCGGCTGTTGAAAATCATACAAGACGGTGCTACGGAGACTGACAAGTTGCTTACATTTGAAAACTTCTTTGTGGAGATCCATAAAGATTTCATGGACAGAGTGCATGCCAAGCACCCTGAATTAAGTGGAGGAGAATTGCGCCTGGCTTGTCTGATTCGTGCCAACCTGGCCAATAAAGAGATTGCCGCAGTCATGGCCATCGGAGTGCGTTCGGTTGAAATCAAGCGTTATCGTCTGAAAAAGAAATTCGGATTATCCAATGAAAAATCGCTGACCACCTATATTAACTCAATATAACCGGAGGTTCCTCTGAATAAAGACATAAAGAGAGATGCACCTTACCAGCGCACCTCTCTTTTTACTTTACCGGTATCTTCATGCCCTCCTTAACATAGAAAGCATCAGCACGGACCTATCGGAACGTGTGTTTCACTTCATCCTGCGTCAGACAACGGTTGTACACCGTCACGTTGCCGAGCGTACCGGCATATCCGCCCACTTTCAGATTCTTTACATTCAATCGCGGCACATCCTGTTTCTGATCGATTACGCCATTACGGTACACCGTAAGTACAGTCCCGTCGTATGAAAGCGTCAGATTCAATTCGCCTGACTGCGTAGGCCAGTTGTCACCGGTTGTTCCGGTGGAATTCACGGCCCAGTTGTCGGACGTATACAGGCGGTTGGCACTTTCATATCTTTTTCCGTTCAACAATACATAGGGACGCGCATCAGCCTGCGCCACACCGTAACTCCATTCACCAGCCTGCAACAAGGTGCCGTAGTACATGCTTCCGTCCAGACTTAGCTTCACACTCAGCGTAAAAGAACCTTTCTTCGGCATCTTTATCTTCTCTTTCCGGTCGGCCGTCATGACTTGTCCTGCATAATCTTTCTGCCATGAGGGCCTTCCCGTATATGAACTTATCGTCTCCGCATAAGGATAATCACAACGGATTTCCGTGGGATAGCCCTGCGGGTAACCTTTTCTCACGAGCCAGTAATAGTAATCGCCATACATCCATGCCAGACGCAAATCAGAACCGGCTGAATTCGGAAGAATATAAGGACGCACGTTGTTCTTCTTTGAATGACGTGTCAGTTGCTCCTTTTCCGCCACTGTCCCGTCATGGTCCAAGGTATACTTCCAGATTTCATATACCTTGCCGTAAGTTCCCTCCGTTGGAATGGAGAGATACATCACGTTCGGATTCTGAGGGTCTATCGCCTCTCCCCCGCTATAACAGTACTCCGTGTTGGAAGAATGGAAACGTCCTCCTCCGTTTGCCAGATCGGTCAGACGCCATGCCGTGCCCGTCCATTTGGCATAATAATATTCATGAGAGTCCTTTCCGCCGGTGATACGCACCATCGCAATAGCCGGATGCCCCTCCTTGTCGGTGGCAATCTGCCACACCCAATCGCGCAGGTTCGACGGCGCATCCACTACGGTATAGGGATAGGCACACTTATAGGCATCCGTCTTGTTCACGGCAAACTTGCCGTCTGCAATGACAGACAGTCTATTGCCCTTAATGTCTTCAAGAACAGGCGTTGTCGTCACCGTCCCGTCGGCATCCCTCACGGCATTGATATTGATTACATTAAAATACACCCAGTTCGGCTGTTCGTTGTCAGGATGCCCTGTCGTATAGGTCATATACAGTTTATCCTTGCCGTTGCTATAATACTTGGCGTATGGACGCGCACCGGTAGACTGGACCATCTGATAGGCTCCCCACTCCATCCTGACATTGTCATTCTCATCGGGCAACGTAAACTTGGCTATCGTAGGATGCCAGTTGACGCCACGCCAGCACAGATAGAAATGTGTGGGGTCATCGCTCAGAATAAAAGGCGAAGGATAAGTCGTGTTGGCGGAAGTCTTGATGCACTTTTCCTCACCGAGGGAAGTGATGTCACCGGGACGGCGCGACACACGGTAATAGAACGCCGGTTCGTCGGTATGGCGGGAGTAGATAATCAGCACGCGCTCATCCGGAAGTACCAGAAAAGTGGGATTGTTATGGTCATCGGGCTGGAAGTAGGAACGTACCAGCACCTCATTACGCTGTCCGGTAAGGAAGTCGTACTGCGTAGCCTTGATGTTCCCGTGTACATCGATATAACCGATATAAGAAGAATTGATTGTACCCTCTTCATTCTCATAATGAAGGGCCCGCGGGTCGGCAAACCAGCACCATGCCCCTTCCGAAGCCATCGGATAGCCGGAGAATGTGTCCTGAGCCTTTATGCCCAACACACACAGGGTGAACAATACCCAGAAAGTAATCGTTGACTTTTTCATATAGAAATCAGATTAATGTTCATGCACAAAAAGCTCACTTCACCAACAAGGCACGCTGGATGACATCGTTCAGACTGGCATAGTGCGCACGGGATTCACCGTCCGGAGCCGCGGCAGAAGCACGGGAAGTGAAGTCACGGAGCGTACGCAAGGTTTGCAAAACAGCCGGACGGCATGCGGCATTCCGGGGATTTGTCTCGAAAGCCAACACCAGCGTGCGGACAAAAGACGCCTGTAATGCCATACGGTAACCGGACATACGGCTACGCATGTCTGTACCTGAAAACAGCATGGAAGTCAGGTCTTTCAGATATTCATAAACGGAATATTCCGTGTTCATGTTGTTCAACAGATAGGAATCTGTCAGGCGGGACAAAGCATTCAGGCCGACATTCACCGTCACCTTTTGCGGGGTGGGCGTAATGCGCGACATATACCTTTCCGACGTCAGCCACGTGGGTTCCGTAAAGACATTCCGGTTGATGTATTCCAAAGCCTCCTTTTGCCTGACTTTCGGCACCGGCGTATAAATATCCCCATACTGCCCCGGTGTCTTGAAGTCGTTGTACATTCCGCCGATCCAAGCCATGACATGACCGTTGTAACGCATGAACTGCTGCACAATCTGATTATACATTTCCGCCAGATTCCTGTTGTAAATGTCATCCGCATCAAGCGTCCATTCCTGCAAAGACCTGATTTCACGTTTCAGGTTTCTTATGCCATATTCACTGGCCTTGACCGCGTCATCGCCCAAATCTTCCGTCTGACAACGCGGGTCGCGCACGGAATTGGTCTCGCCGTCCCCGAACCACAAACGGGGATTCTTCTCCAGATTCTTTTCCATCAGGCTCTCCAACAGGAGATGGTCGGAATCCTCATCCGTCGCTCCAAGCATGGGGGTATAGCCCCACTGAATCGCCCACTTGTCGTAATCGCCGATACGGGGGAATATGCCTTTGCGGGAAATGCCGTCTTCCGGCTGCGCCACATAGTTGAAACGGGCATAATCCATGATACTCGGCGTGTGTCCGTGCTTTTCCACCCACTCCTTGTCGCGCAGGCTGTCTACCGGCACCGTGTGGCTGGAACCGAAATTATGACGAAGACCCAGCGTATGTCCGATTTCGTGCGAAGAGACAAAACGGATGAGCTGCCCCATCAGTTCCTCGTCATAGTGCATTTTCCGTGCCGCCTCATCGATGGTGGAAGCCTGCACCATGTACCAGTCGTGCAGCAGTTTCATCACGTTGTGGTACCAGCACACATGGCTTTCCAGAATCTCGCCTGTGCGCGGGTCGTGTATGTGAGGCCCGTAGGCATTCTCTATCGGTGCCGCCAGATAGCGGATGACGGAATAGCGGGCATCTTCCATACTCATCGTGCTGTCTTCCTCCGGCCATTCCTTTCCTACGATGGCATTCTTGAATCCGGCTGCCTCAAAAGCCTTCTGCCAGTCGTTCACGCCTTGAATCAGATACTTGCGCCATTGTTTCGGTGTGGCAGGGTCGATATAGTACACAATCTGCTTCCGGGGTTCCACCAGTTCGCCCCGTCGCATCTTCTCCACATCTTCCGGTTTCGGTTCCAGACGCCAACGGGTGATGAAACGTTTGTTCCTCACCCTCTGCTGCCCGTCGGTAAATTCATTGAAGCTGTCCGCAAAATACCCTACACGGGGGTCGAAATAGCGGCGCATCATCGGCTCTTCAGGCAGACGGACAAAAGATACGTTCAAGCCGAATGTGGCCCTTCCCGTCTCCCTTACAGAGTAGAGATTGCTGCCGTTCGACATCCAGGTTTTCACCAGACGTACTTCCGTATTCAACGGGAAACTCCTGATGTCCTCTATATAGGATGCCGACTGCACCTGTGACGTCAGGCTGAATTTTTTCTTCAGGGAAACAGGCAGCGAAATGGCGGGATTGTCTTCATTGAAAAGGTCGTTCACCTTTACCTTATAAAGACACCCCTCGCGGGATTCGATTTTAAAGGAAGCGATGATAGGATTCTCGTTGCTCACCGTGATGGCACGGGAAATCGTCTGTGTCGTATCGGCCAGATTGACAAACAAGGCCGCGCGCAACATCAGTCTGTTCTCACCGTTCTTCTCCCAATACACCGTCTGCTGGTTCGCCAGTTCTCCACCGAACAGTCCACTGTTCGACGGGGTTGCCGTATAGCGCGTGGTCATCAATAGCTGACGGCCGAGCAAGGAATCGGGCACTTCAAAGAACCAGTCTTCTTTCTGCCGGCTGACATTGAACAATCCTTTGCGGTCTACTTCCGGCTTGACCGGCTGTGCCGCAGCCGCCTTGGGTTCTTCTTTCTTTGTTTTTTTCTTTTTGGCCTCTGCCGGCATTCCACACAGCAATCCGGCGCAAAGCATCCATACAAAATAATGTTTCATACTATATCCGAACTTGTTACATCTGATAAAAGTATGAAAAAAAAAGGATACCTACAACTGTCCCCAAAAACACATTTTCAACTGCACTGAAAATCAACAACTTGAAAATCGAAAAATGCTCACCTGTGAGCGACGAATCCTTCACCTGTGAACAATGAATCCTTCACCTGTGAGCGTTTCATCGCACACAGGTGTGCATTTTTCGACAAACCTGTGCACGTTTTTTACATGTACTTTTTTTACTTCTCCACCGACAATGCCATCTCATCGGTCAGCACCGGTTCCGGCAGTCTGACAGCCACGGCATCGAAGTCGTGAGATGTCCTTACCGTCGGAAGTTCAGGAGACATCACGGTAATGATGAACTGTTCTCCATCGCCGTAGAACTCGCTCTCCTTGGCAGTTACCCCATAATAATACGTGTCTTTTTTGGCATCATATTTGATATCACCGGCCTGGGGTGCATTACCGAATCTGAAACACAACACACTGTCTTTCACACTACACTGCAACGAGCGCGCCAGCACAGTGTCCTTAGCCTCAACGCTGAAAGCATAGGTGTCGCCCTTGACAAAACGTACACGGGCCGGAACGCTTACACGGGTTCCCTTGAAAGGCATGGTCGTTACTCTTTTTGCATTTGCGGCAGTAACCATTATAATGGCACTTACCAGTGTCACAATCTTCTTCATAATTACAATCTTTTTACCTAATACTACTGCGGACACTTTCATCGTCCGCTCCTAAAAACATGGCAAAGATAAGGGCATTTTTCTCTGATGTCAAGAGAAAACATGTTATTTAGCATGTTTTCACCCCGTATTCTTGACCTACATCAAGAAAACCGCCCTTTTTGCTTCTTTTTTCTTAAAGAGTGTGACATTATGAACACGCAAGTGGTTTTTACGCCGTCAAGATGCACCGAAAAGAAGGATTTCACTGCATTTCCTCAAGCAAAAGGCGATGTCGGAGTTACTTTTTCTACTTTTATATCCGCCTTTCTGTTTTTTTTCATTAATTTTGCACAATAGTTTGAAACCATGTATATAATATATAAATAGGTATGCTTACATTAAAACTCATTAGTGAACAAACCGAAAGAGTCATCAAAGGTTTGGAGAAAAAACACTTTGCAGGTGCAAAAGAAGCGATAGACAAGGTATTGGCTACAGATAAGAAACGCCGCGAGGCACAGACGCAACTCGATGCCAACCTCTCGGAAAGCAAGAAACTGGCAGCGCAAATCGGCGCACTGATGAAACAAGGCAAAAAGGATGAAGCCGAATCCATCAAGGCCGAAGTGGCCAAACTCAAAGATACCAACAAGGCCTTACAGGAAGCAATGGACCAAGCACAAAAGGATATGACCGCACAGTTGTGCGCCATCCCGAACATTCCCTACGACCTCGTGCCGGAAGGGACCGGCGCAGAGGACAATCTCGTGGTGAAGATGGGCGGCATGGAAACGGAACTTCCGAAAGACGCACAGCCCCACTGGGAACTGGCCAAGAAATACAATCTGATAGATTTTGACCTCGGTGTGAAAATCACCGGTGCAGGTTTCCCGGTCTACCGTGGCAAAGGCGCCCGCCTGCAACGTGCGCTCATCAACTTCTTTCTGGACGAGGCGCGCAAATCGGGCTATGAGGAAATCATGCCTCCGACAGTTGTCAACGAGGCTTCCGGTTACGGTACAGGACAGCTGCCCGACAAAGAAGGGCAGATGTACCATTGCAACCTGGATGATTTCTACCTCATCCCCACTGCCGAAGTACCCGTGACGAACATCTACCGCGATGTGATTCTCGATGAAAAGGAACTCCCCATCAAGAACTGTGCCTACACCGAATGTTTCCGTCGTGAAGCTGGCTCCTACGGAAAGGACGTGCGCGGACTGAACCGCCTGCACGAGTTCTCAAAAGTGGAACTGGTACGTATCGACACCCCTGAAAACTCTGAAAAGTCTCATCAGGAAATGCTGGCACACGTGGAAGGACTGCTCCAGAAATTGGAACTCCCTTACCGCATCCTGCGCCTCTGCGGTGGTGATATGAGTTTTACCGCAGCCATCTGTTACGACTTCGAAGTGTATTCCGAAGCACAGAAACGTTGGTTGGAAGTCAGCTCCGTATCCAACTTCGACACTTACCAGGCGAACCGCCTGAAATGCCGTTACCGCCGTGCGGAAGACAAAAAGACGGAACTGTGCCATACCTTGAACGGTTCGGCACTGGCATTGCCGCGCATCGTAGCCGCCTTGATGGAAAACAACCAGACACCCGAAGGCATACGCATCCCGAAAGCACTGGTACCTTACTGCGGCTTCGAAATGCTGGACGACAAGCCTTATTGACGAAAAACAAATATCCAAACGAATAGAGTTATGAACAAAATCGTATCCAAGACGCAGTTCTCCGAGAAAGTATTCAAGTTTGAAATCGAGGCTCCCTTGATTGCAAAGGCACGAAAGGCGGGACACTTCGTCATTGTGCGCGTCGGCGAGAAAGGCGAACGCATGCCGTTGACCATTGCCGGTGCGAATACTGAAAAGGGCACCATCACATTAGTGGTGCAACAAGTAGGACTTTCTTCAACAAGACTGTGCCGCCTGAACGAAGGCGATTATATCACAGACGTAGTCGGCCCGTTAGGCAAAGCCACACATATCGACAAATTCGGCACGGTGGTGTGTGCGGGAGGCGGTGTGGGAACGGCTCCCATGCTTCCCATCATCCAGGCGCTGAAAGCTGCGGGCAACCGCGTCATCTCCGTACTTGCCGGAAGAACCAAGGAACTGATCATATTGGAAGAAGAGGTTCGCAAGAGTTCCGACGAGGTCATCGTCATGACCGATGACGGAAGCTACGGCAGGAAAGGACTGGTGACGGAAGGCATTGAAAGCGTCATCCAGCGCGAGAAGGTGGACAAATGTTTTGCCATCGGTCCCGCCATCATGATGAAGTTCTGCTGTCTGCTGACCAAGAAATACAATATCCCGACCGATGTATCCCTGAATACCATCATGGTGGACGGAACGGGAATGTGCGGCGCATGCCGTATCTCCGTAGGAGGCAAGACACGCTTCGTTTGTGTGGACGGTCCGGAATTTGACGGACATCAGGTGGACTTCGATGAAATGCTGAAACGCATGGGGGCTTTCAAGAAAGAAGAACAGGAAGAAATGAGCCACCTGGAAGAAAGTTGCCACATATCATCCGACGAGCGTTGCACGGACAAGGCTCCGGCTGGTGATGCGTCACAAATGGATACGACAACCCCTCTCTGTGAACTGATCGACCGCAACGCCGAATGGCGCCAGGAAATCCGGAAGGCAATGAAGCCGAAAGAACGTACTGCCATCCCGCGCGTCAACATGCCGGAACTCGACCCGACATACCGTGCCACGACCCGTACGGAAGAGGTGAATACCGGATTGACAGCGGAACAGGCCATGACGGAAGCCAAGCGCTGTCTGGACTGTGCCAACCCGACCTGTATGCAGGGATGTCCCGTCAGCATCAACATTCCTTCGTTCATCAAGAACATCGAACGCGGTGAGTTCCTCAATGCGGCACGCGTGCTCAAGAGCACTTCGGCACTGCCCGCTGTCTGCGGCCGTGTCTGCCCGCAGGAAAAACAATGCGAAAGCAAATGTATCCACCTGAAGATGAACGAACCCGCAGTGGCAATCGGCTATCTGGAACGCTTCGCAGCCGACTTCGAACGTGAAAGCGGCATGATGTCCGTACCTGAGTGCGCCCCGTCAAACGGCATCAAGGTTGCCGTCATCGGTTCGGGACCTGCCGGTCTTTCCTTTGCCGGCGACATGGCAAAGTATGGTTACGACGTGACCGTATTTGAAGCATTACACGAAATCGGCGGTGTATTGAAATATGGTATTCCTGAATTCCGCCTGCCCAACAAGATTGTCGATGTGGAAATCCGCAACCTGGAAAAGATGGGCGTGAAGTTTGAGAAGGACTGTCTTGTAGGAAAGACCATCAGTGTGAAAGAACTGGAAGAAAGAGGATTCAAAGGTATCTTCGTGGGTTCCGGAGCCGGACTCCCCAACTTCATGGGTATCCCCGGTGAGAACAGCATCAACATCATGTCGAGCAACGAATACCTGACACGTGTCAACCTGATGGACGCTTCCAATCCCGAAACCGACACCCCCATCCATCTTGCCAAGAATGTCATGGTAGTAGGTGGAGGAAACACGGCGATGGACTCATGCCGTACGGCAAAACGCCTGGGTGCCGAACGCGTCATCATCGTCTACCGCCGCTCCGAAGCAGAAATGCCGGCACGTCTGGAAGAGGTGAAGCACGCCAAGGAAGAAGGTATCGAATTCATGACATTGCACAATCCGTTGGAATACATTGCCGACGAGAAAGGTGCCGTAAAACAGGTCGTACTTCAGAAAATGCAGTTGGGCGAACCTGATGCCAGCGGACGAAGAAGCCCCGAAGCGATTCCGGGCGCTACGGAAACACTGGATATCGACATGGCCATCGTAGCCGTCGGCGTATCTCCCAACCCCATCGTGCCTACCTCCATCGAAGGTCTGGAACTGGGACGCAAGAACACCATCGTGGTCAACGAAGGCATGCAGACGAACATACCGACCATCTTTGCCGGAGGTGACATTGTCCGCGGCGGTGCCACGGTGATTCTCGCCATGGGCGACGGCCGTCATGCCGCCAGCAGTATGCACGAATACCTGCAGAAGTAAGACTTCGTCTTATCCCTTATAACCGGAGTGGCTGTCACATCGCAAGTGTGAGCCACTCCGGTTTCGTATACCTATACCGCAAACAAAGAACATTCTTCCGTCCCATTCCTGACACACATTCATTTCTTTGTTGTATCTTTGCAAACAAAAAGAAAACATGCAGGCTGTATATACCATATTATTATTGATACTGAGCAATGTCTTCATGACATTTGCCTGGTACGGGCATCTCAAGCTACAACAAAACGGAGTATCAAACCACTGGCCGCTCATCGGCGTCATTGCTTTTTCATGGTTCATCGCCTTCTTTGAATATTGTTGTCAAGTGCCAGCCAACCGCATTGGTTTTCAAGACAACGGCGGACCGTTCACACTGATGCAGCTGAAAGTCATACAAGAGGTGCTTTCCTTGGTCATCTTCACCGTAATCGCCACGTTCATGTTCGGCGGGGAAAGCCTACAATGGAACCATATCGCGGCATTCGCCTGTCTTGTATTGGCGGTATATTTCGTTTTCCTCTGACCATGAACCTCACGGAAGAACAAATCCTCGAACGGCGCATCTGGCGGCATTTCAACAAGGGACTGACAGAATACCGGCTGCTGGACAACGAAGACCGCATCCTTATCGGACTCTCCGGCGGCAAGGATTCGCTGGCACTGTTGGAATTTATGGCGAAACGCGCACGTATCTACCGACCGCACATCGAGCTGGAAGCCCTGCACGTCCGCATGGCAAATATCGATTACGAAAGCGACACCACTTATCTGGAACAGTTTGCCGCCGGTTGCGGCGTACGGCTGACCGTCCGCGAGACATCATTCGACCCCACGACGGACAAACGGAAAAGCCCCTGCTTCCTTTGCTCATGGAACCGCCGTAAAATGCTTTTCACCGTGGCTCAGGAACTGCATTGCAACAAAATAGCTCTCGGACATCATCAGGATGACATCCTGCACACCACCCTGCTCAACCTGACTTTCCAAGGACAGTTCTCCACCATGCCCGCACGGCTGCAGATGCGGAAGTTTCCCATGACCGTCATCCGCCCGTTCTGCATGGTACATGAAGCCGACCTCAAGCAGTGGGCATCCTTGCGCAACTATGCCAAACAGACCAAACTGTGCCCGTATGAGACCGACTCCCACCGTTCGGATATGAAAGAGATTTTCGAACGTATCGAACAACTCAGCCCGGAAGCCAGGTATTCGATATGGAATGCCCTGGAGCATGAAGGCAAGTTGACGGAATAAAAGAGCCGCCCACCTTCTTTCGAAGGTATCGGACGACTCTTGAAGTTATTATAAATATAAAAAAGCCTTTATTGTCAAGCCTCCGGCTTCAACACATCCACCGGCTTCTCGTTCATGCATCGGCGCACCTGCCAGTAAACAATCATCGCCACCACAAGCAGCAGACCCGTAAGGATAACCAACATAAGCCCCACACCCGGTGCCTCACCGAAATAGAAATATTCCATCCATTTACGCATGAACCATACGGCAGGGAAGTAGGCAAACACACCTCCTGACAGGACAAGAACGGAATAGCGGATGAGGTCGGGACGGAAAATATCGTAGAAGGTCGCTCCCATCACCCTGCGGATGGCCATGCTGCGGCGGCGCAACCGAAGGGAATAAAGCATCATCGAGATAAGACCGAAGACCGTAACCAATACACTGAAAAGGGTCATGACCGTCAACAGGTTGGCATAATAACTCTCCTCCTTATAATTGTCTGCAATGTATTCATCAAACGACATCAGATAAATCTGGTCGGGTTGCACATCGTGGCGCGCCAATACCCTACGTACAGCCTCTTCCGCCTCCTGGCGCTGTCCCGGCGCATGCTTGATATAGATGGCATCGTGCTCCACATAAAAACATTCATGGCGTTCCGGCACACCGACCAGCATCATCGGGCCATCCTCCACGTGGAAATCATTCACCCTGAGCTTCACCTTGCCCCGTACTTGCAGGCGCTTTCCCAATATATGCTGGGGACGGGATGGATCCATATTACACCAAGTATTGGAAGTGCTATGGCCGGTATACACGGGCTCCGACTGTCCTTTTGCCGCCATCATGCCGGCAGCCGCCTCATTCAGCAATACCTGTATATCCCCCTCACAGTCTCCTTCCGGCAAAAAAGATTCGCCTCCCTCCATCCGTATATTGAAGAAATCTATCGCACGGTAAGGTATCTCCATAAAGGCAAAATACCACCAATTCTCTCCTTGCTTTATGTCTTCCGTCTGCCCACTGTTCCGCAATGTTTCCGCTATGAAATCCACCTTATGCGTCGTCTTTCTGTTGAACAAATCGGCACGCATGGCAATGGCATCCGTTATACAGGACGACTCATTCCGGAATTCCTGCGGCAAGTCATGGAAGATACTTTCAAAATCAAACCAGCCCTCCATATCGGGGTCTGTTTGCCACCCCGTATACAAGCGGAGTATATTCTCATGGTCATACCCCAAATCGGCATGAAGCATCTTCGAAATCTGACGTTGCATGCCCATGGAAATGTACAGCAGGAACGCACACACCACACATTGCACCACCAACAGCCATACATGGGAATACCCTCTGCTCCGTTCCCCGCGGAAGGCACGGCGGCAAGCACGGCGAAGTTTCAATACCGGATAGGCAAATGCAACCAGGACTGACACACAGACCGCCAATACCACCCAGCCGAATATCCGCAGGACAAACCATGAACTGCCCGGAGCGACATCTGCCGCAAAACACCATTCCATACACACGGTTGCCAGCAATATCGCAACCAGCACCACCGGAACCACCTCCGTCATCATCCAACCGGCATTGCGCCGGTCCGAAGCCCCCAGGCTGCGCCTCAGCATATATTCACGCAGGCGTCCGAGGAACACGGATGTATAAATCATCGTCAGATTCACCAATGCCCCCAACAGCAGAAGCAGGGAAATCACCGTAAAGGCAAGCGGATAAAGGTATTTCTCCAGGAACGTACCGCCCTCGCCCATTTTATGGTAAAAACGCAGAGGGGTCAATACAAGTTTCTGTCCCTCTGTATTGGGAATATCCACACGTTCCAACAGACCTTCCGTCATACGGGCATTTTGGGCCCGCACCAGATAATGGTAATTCATATAATCCCATGAATCCTCTCCACGGGCATTGTAATCCAAGAAACGAATGTAATCGTAAGGAAAGTTGGTACCGTCTTTCAGGTTGTCTTCAATCACGGCACCTACCGTGTAGGTCCATGTCCTATAAGGATATACAACCATCATCTGCTCGCCCACGACATCGGTTCTGCCGAAGATTCTTTTCGCCATGCTTTCCGTAATGGCAAACTTGTCCCATGTCTGCAAGGATTCTTCTACCGACCCCGACAGGGTCTTTATGCCCAACACCTCCGCTATATTCGGTGTGGCATTCAGACACAACAGATAATAAGCATCTTCCTGCTTGTCGGGCAGGCAGCATTTATCCTTGCCATAAAAAGGCTTATACATGGCGTATGACGCCTGTTCACCGAGCAGGCTGTCCAATTGCTCCGACAACTTATGGGAATTATAAGCACCACGAAATTCCCCGTTCGTAGCTTCACGTTCCAGCACATACAGGTCCTTGTAATCCGGACGGAAGTAATCGTAGTTCATCTCCGTCCACAACCAGTTCAGGCTGAAGGTGAAGCACACGATACCTACCGCCAATCCCACGGCAGAAATGGCAGTCTGCCCGCCCGAATGTTTCAGACTGCGCAAGGCTTGTTTCAAATCCTGAATCAACAAATTCATAACGCTGCACTTTCCTTGTGATTGAACATCGGTTCTTCCTCTCCCAATACATGACCATCGAAAAGATGGATGACGCGGTCTGCATAACCGGCATCATGCTGCGAATGCGTAACCATCACGATGGTCGTTCCTTCGCGATGCAATTCACTGAGCAAGCCCATCACTTCCTTACCGTTTTTCGAATCCAGATTACCTGTCGGCTCATCCGCCAGAATCAGTTTCGGACGGGTAACAATGGCACGGGCTATGGCAGCACGCTGCTGCTGGCCTCCGGAAATCTGACGGGGATAATGCCGGGCACGGTGCATGATGTCCATGCGTTCCATCGCCTCCTTCACCCGCTTGCGCCGCTCGTCTCCGGAAACACCCATATAGAGCAAGGGCAACGCGATATTCTCTTCCACCGTCAGTTCGTCTATCAGGTTGAAACTCTGGAAGACGAATCCCAACAGTCCTTTACGCAGTTTGTTACGTTCCGACTCACTGTATGCCGACACATCCTTGCCGGCAAGGATATACTTGCCGGAGGAGGCTCCGTCCAACAGTCCCAAAATATGCAACAGAGTGGACTTTCCGCATCCCGACGGTCCCATAACCGCCACGAACTCGCCTTCTTTAACCTCCACATTCACCTTGTCCAACGCCCAAGTTTCCACTTCGTCCGTACGGAATATCTTGGTCAGTTCTTCTACTTTAATCATTTTACTTTTGTTTTTATAGGGTTAATATGATATACCTTATTATATATAGATGTCACTACCGGGATGCGACTACTCATCCCAAAGCAACTCTTCCGCCTTGTCATAATGGCTGTATCCCTTGGTAATGACACAATCGCCTTCTTCAAGCCCTTCCAGCACTTCGTATTGCAGGGGATTCTGACGGCCGAGACGAATATTCACTTTCACGGCACGGCGCTCTCCCGGAACCACTTTGAAAATCCACTGACCGCCTGTAACCGCATTGAAATCCCCTCTCGGAATGGTCAGCACTTCCTCGGAGTTGCCCAATTCTATCTGTGTCTTCACGGTCTGCCCGATGCGCAATGCCGGAGGCACTTCGTCTTCAAAGACCAGATCTGCCGTAAAGGTACGGTTCTTCACTTCCGGAACCACCCGGCGCACCACCATTGGATATTGCTTTCCCTTATAAACCGCCCGTGCCGGCAGACCGCCCACCATACGGTCGATATAATACTCACTGGGGGTCACCCTGACCTTATAGCGGTCGATTACCTTGATTTCACCAATCTCACTGCCACTGCCCACCTGCTGCCCCTGCACCACCTGCAGACTGCTCAACTGTCCCGTAATGGGAGCCCGCACCACCAATAAATCGCGCTTTGACCTCACACGCTCAACGCGTTTGATTTCCATCTGCCGGTCCGCTTCAATCAGCGAACGCCGTACGACGGTTGCGGAAGAGTCATGTTGCAGGCTTTCCTGCTCCAGACGTGCCGCCTGTGTCTTGTATTCATATTCTTTCCGCGCCATCTCCAGTTCCGCCTTGCTTTTGATGCCCATGCGGAACTCTTCATCATTCAAAGCATAGTTGTCCGAAAGGTTCTGCAGTTCATAACGGTTCTGCAACACTTGTTTGCGCAACGTCAGGGTCTTCTGTTCCATTTCGATTTCCTGCTGGCGGTAGGCCATCAGTTGCTTGTTCAGCATCTTCTCCTGCTCTTCCACCTCATCCAACAGTTCGGGGTTCGAGAGCACCAGTATCGTGTCTCCTTGCTGCACGCATGTACCCTCTTCCACCAAAATGCGGTCCACAAAACCGTTGACCCTGCTATTCACCTTGATGGCAAGCATGGGTTGCACCACTCCTTCCGACTCGATATACTCCAGGAAATCGGTCTGTTCCAACATGGCCAGTCCTAACATCGCCGCCGGCACGCGCTTCCTATCTGGACGGAAACTCATGCTGACGGTATATCCCGCCATTGCCACGAACACCAAAACACCAGCCACATAATATTTATAACGCACCAGCCACGTTTTTTTCTTCAATTGCACATCCATGATTATTGTTTTTTACAGTTTTTCATCCATCAACGCTTTCTCATCCACCTCCAAGGGACGGCTGCTCCCCAAATCATACAGCGTCAGACTGCACAACGTATAATACAAGCTCCAGTAAGTATGCAAGGCATTCAGGTAATTGCTACGCGCCTCATCCTTTTCCTTGATGGACGCATTCAGGTCCAACACATTGGACTTGCCCAGGATATACAAACGGCGCGCCACTTCACTGCGGCGGAAAGCCGTACTGTCCGTCCGGGCGGCAACACGCACCCGCAATGCCTGCAAATTGAACTGCCCCACCAATTTACGGACATTCTGGTCGAAGTCCGAAAGGCTTTGGTTGACCTGCGTATCCACCAGGTCGCGCTGGGAACGAGCCACCCTCACCTTTCCGCGTCCCTTCCCCCAGTCCAGAATAGGCAACGTGATGCCCACACGCACATACTCCTGTTCGATAGGGTCACGATAAACTTCCCTCAAGCGGTCTGCCGTCTGCGTCAGACCGAAACGCATGTAAAGGTCCGCCTTCAGTCCGGCATTGGCCTTTGCCTGTGCCACCGCCCGCTCGGCTTCTATCCGCCTGCGTTTCAGGTAAAGGATATCCGGACTGCGGTCGTGCGCCCAAAGCAAGGCCCTCTGTTCGTCCACGACGATGTCGGGAAGTTCCGTACCTACCACCACTTCCATCAATGAATCTTTCGCCTGAATCCCTAAATAGGAACACAGATTCTGCATGCTTTCTTCCATCTGGATACGGGCATTCATCTTATTGGTTTCTTCGTTCAACCGGTTGATTTCAAGTTGCAACATCTCATTTTCGGTAATCGTCCCTATCTCGTAACGCCCTTTGGCAAAACGATAGAGCGTATCGGCGTATGCCAGATTGCGGCAAGCGGTGGTGTAGTTACTCTGTGCCTTGACCATCGCGAAAAACTTGTCGACGGCAGTTGCCGACACCAGTTCCATGGTCTCTACATAGCTCTTCCGTGCCTCTTCATAGCGCAAAGGCTCGATACGGCGCTGCCACTTCAAACTGTTGAACCCGAAAAGCGACTGGCTGTAGCCGATATTGACCGGTACGCTCATCCACGAGAAAGAACTCTCATTGAGCAAATCCACCCGTTGCAGGGAGGATTCCAAAAACAACGAACCACCCGTCCAACTGATATTCTGGTTCAACATCAGAGAAAGGTCGGTATTCAGCATGTTCTGTTCTACAAACATCACCGTTCCATCCCCCATCGTGACCTGGTTGATGGCACGGTTCAGGTTGGGAGCGGAAGTAAGCGTCAGCGAAGGCAGATAGTCCGCCTTATAGGAACGGTAGTCCCAATACGCCGAACGGAATGTATGGCGGGCGGCAAGGGCATCCGGTGAAGAGGTGCGGGCACGCCGGATTACGTCGGACATCGTCCATACCTTCTCCTGCGACCGGCCCTCCGCGGACTGCGCCCCCGCCGTACCATACGGTGAAATGAAAAACAATAACGCTATAAGATAACCTATAAATTTCATCTTTTATTTATTTTCTCACCGATTGATACTTCAATAAGCGTGCCAAAAACATAACAGACTATTTATCAGCATGATTTCAAAGAACCATCAAAAACAAAACAGTGCAAATACGCACATTATGCGTGCGAAAATGCACACTTCATCTTTTTTTGCTTATATTTGCGGCACATTACATGAACGATATGGAAACATTAGGCAAACTGCTCATCATCGATGACAACAAGGACGTGCTATTCGCCCTGAACCTCTTCTTGGAACCTTACGCGGAAAAAATCAAGGTCATGCTCTCCCCTGAGCGCATCCGGCATTTCATGACTGACTTTCAACCGGACATTATCCTGCTGGACATGAACTTCAGCCGTGACACGGTCAACGGTGAGGAAGGCATGGATTGCCTGCAAGACATCCTGCACACCGACCCGCAGTCGGTGGTCATCATGATGACGGCATATTCCGATACGGACAAGGCTGTGCGCGCCATCAAAGCCGGCGCCACGGACTTCATCTCCAAACCCTGGGAAAACGAGAAACTGCTGGCCACACTGAATGCGGCAATGAAACTGCGGCGCTCGCAAACCACCGTCAACCGGCTGGAAGAACGCGTGGAGGCGTTGAGCAAAGGACAAAGCATCCAACTTCCGGACCTTATCGGCGAATCGGAAGGGATGCAAACCATCATGAACACCATCGAAAAGTTGCGCGACGCAGACGTCAATGTATTGTTACTGGGAGAAAACGGAACGGGAAAGGATGTGATAGCGCGCTATCTGCATGCCGGATCAAACAGGTCCGGCGAACCGTTCGTCACCATCGACGTGGGGTCGGTGCCGGAACCTCTTTTCGAAAGCGAACTCTTCGGTTACGAAAAAGGTGCCTTTACCGATGCACGCAAAGACAAGAAAGGGCGCATGGAAATGGCGCACGAAGGTACATTGTTCCTGGACGAAGTGGGCAACCTGTCGCCTGCCGCCCAGGCAAAACTGCTGACCGCCATCGAGAAGAAGCGCATCATCCGATTGGGAGGGACAAAGGAAATCCCCATCAACGTGCGGCTGATATGCGCCACCAATGCCGACCTCCAAAACCGTATTCAGGACGGCAGCTTCCGGCAAGACCTGTTTTACCGCATCAACACGGTGGAAATCCGCATCCCGCCCCTGAGGGAACGCGGCAACGACATTCAGTTGCTGGCAGACCACTTCCTAAAGTCATACGTCAGAAAATACAACAAGAACATCGGAAGCATCAGCAAAGAGGCCCGCGCAAAGCTGCAGAAATATACATGGCCCGGCAATATCCGCGAACTCCGGCACGCCATTGAACGAGCCGTAGTGTTATGCAACGGAGACACTTTGTATGCTGATGACTTCCTGCTGTATGCGTCGCCCGCCAAAGACAACAAACCTGAAACCCTCAACCTGGAAGAACTGGAACGGAATGCCATCGAACGCGCTGTGGAACTCAGTGAGGGCAACATGAGCCGCGCCGCCAAGACATTGGGTATCACGCGGTATGCGCTCTACCGGAAACTCGAAAAGTTAGGATTATGAAAACACAGCGTTTCCTTCCGTTTGCCGGCACTGTCCTCGCCATGCAACTGGCCTTTGCCGGAGCCTGTCTGTCCGGAACCAAACATTTATGGTTCTCTTTTTCGGTATGCACCCTCCTCTTCATCGCATTATGCGTCCATCTGTACCGCATGCAGAACCAGCCGTTGCAAAACATTCTGGACTTCATCCAAAGGAAATACAAGGGCGGACAACGGGAACTGCCCCGCATCGGATGGAAGAGTGCCGACATGGCACGCAACATCGAGCAAGCCCTCGACGAACTCATGTCCTCGCACAACCGGCAACTGTTCGATGAGACATCACGCCTGAAACAATATGAAGTCTTGCTTGAAAACGTGGATACCGGCGTCCTGTCATGCTCCGCCGAAGGCCATATCTATTGGAAAAACCGGGCGGCGGAACAGATTCTCGGTCCGTGCGAACGCATTCCGGAAGAATGGTTGGCACGCCCTGCCGGACAAAGCAAAATTATCCAGACCAGCCGGCACGGCATACCGCGGGACGTATTGTTCTCTGCCACGCGCTTCAAACAAGAGAACCAGACACGCATGCTGTGCAGTCTCAAGGATATCCGCCACATTCTGGAAGAACAGCAGATAGAATCCTGGAAAGTCCTGACCAGGGTGCTGACCCACGAAATCATGAACTCCATTGCCCCGATACTTTCCCTGAGCGAGACGCTCGCCACAAGGAATTACGCCCCGGGACCGGATTCTCCGGCATTCCAAACCATGAAACAAGCCATGCAAACCATCCACCGGCGCAGCAAAGGGTTGCTGGAATTTGTGGAGAATTACCGGAAACTGACCCGCCTGCCAGCCCCTCAGTACACCGACATTGCTGCAGACGAACTGTTCGAAGACCTGCAAAAACTCTTCGACCGTCCCGACATCACATTCGAACAGCCCTATCCAGGCTTTACCTTCCAAGCGGACCGGGGACAGATGGAACAGGTGCTCATCAACCTTATCAAGAACGCCATCGAAGCCTCCCCCGAACCGGGAAAGGGCATACAGGTATGCCTGCTCCGCGATGTCGTGGAGGACGATGTGGTCATCTATGTGCAAGACCACGGGCAAGGCATCCCCGCCGATGTGCAGGAACGCCTGTTTGTTCCGTTCTACACCACCAAGCCCACAGGTTCCGGCATAGGACTGAACCTGTGTAAACAGATTCTGAACGCCCATCACGGACACATCACCGTCAGTTCCACCGTAGGAAAAGGCAGTCGCTTCACACTATCGTTTCCCCGCAAAAAAGACAAAGGATGCCCCCCAAGCGGACACCCCGTAACAGGCACGGAAGCCACACCGTCGTGAAGTTTCTTAATTTTCCTTAGCAGACGCTACATCATAAGAAATAAATACCTACCTTTACATACAAAGAATAAACCAGACGAAACAATGAGAAAGTTCACAGGAGCCGTATTGTGTTGCATGACACTCACCATGTCATTGCACGCACAGCAGAAGGGCAAAGTTCAGGAACCGCTCTCTGCGGACTATTATATGGAACATTACCTCTTCGAAGATGCGGAGAAACTGATTAAACAGGACATCACGAAACTGAAACGAAAAAGAAAGTCGACAGAAAACGAGGAACAGAAACTGGAAAGAATCAACCGGCTGAGGTCGATGATGAGCGCCACGGAACAAGTGACATTCATCGACAGCCTTGTGGTAGACAAAAGCCAATTCCTGAACCATATCAAATTAAGCCCGGAAAGCGGACGCATCGGCACAGCCAAGGCATATTTCAATCAAAACGAAGACAATGAATGTACGGCTTATTTATCCGAACTGGGCAATAAACTTTGCTTCTCACAACCCGATAAAGACGGTTTCCTCCGACTTTATACCAGCAACCTTGTGGGCAAGAACTGGGATACTCCCCGTCTGTTGGACGAACTGGACGGAGACGACGCACAAAACTATCCTTTCATGCTCTCGGACGGCATCACGCTCTATTACGCGGCACAAGGAGACGAAAGCATCGGCGGATACGACATCTTCGTGACACGCTACGACAACGATGAGAACAAATTCCTTTATCCCGAAAACATCGGTATGCCGTTCAACTCCACTGCCAACGACTATATGTTCGCCATCGACGAGTTCAACAAAATCGGATGGTTCGTGTCCGACCGCAACCAACCGGCCGACAAGGTGTGCATCTACACTTTCATCCCCAACGACGTGCGCAAGATATACAGCGCGGAGGAAATGTCCGAAAAAGAGTTGGGCAAACTGGCACGCATCAGCCGCATCGCCGACACATGGACCGACAAAAACGTCGTGAACGATGCACGCAACCGGCTGAACAAAGCCATGAACACGATTCAGGAATCCGAAAAGAAGAAAGACTTCGAGCTGGTCATCAACGACCGCACCGTCTACACCCGACTTACAGACTTTCGTTCAACCGAGGCACGCAAACTGGCCGCAGAATGGAAAATGGCAAAAGAGCAGCTCGCCCGACAAAAAGAACAGCTGGATACCTGGCGTGACGAGTATGCAAAAGCCGGTGACGCACGACGCAAACAACTCGGCAGCCAGATACTGAAAGCCGAAACACAGTATGAGAAAGCCGAAACCGCCCTGCACGAACAGGAAAAACTGGTACGCAACACCGAAATACGTGCCTTGCAACCATAATATATTGTCTAACCCAAAAACATTACGCTTATGAAAAAGTACTTTGCAGAATCTGAGCTTATCATCAATGCAGACGGAAGTGTATTCCATCTGCATGTCAAACCTGAGCAGTTGGCCGACAAAGTGATTCTCGTAGGCGACCCAGGACGGGTACCCACCGTAGCGGCCCACTTCGACACCCAGGAATGTGACATAGCAAGCCGGGAGTTCCGTACCATCACCGGCACTTTCAAAGGGAAACGCATCACGGTAATCTCCACCGGAATCGGCTGTGATAACATCGACATCGTCATGAACGAAGTGGATGCGCTGGCCAACATCGATTTCAACACACGTGAAGAAAAGGAAAAACTGCGCCAACTTGAAATCGTACGCATCGGAACCTGTGGCGGCCTGCAGCCCGAAACGCCGGTGGGCACATTCATCTGCTCCGTGAAATCGGTGGGATTCGACGGACTCCTCAACTTTTACGAAGGACGTAACGCCGTATGCGACCTGCCGATGGAACGTGCCCTGCTCAACCATCTGGGTTGGACGGGCAACATGTGTGCACCGGCACCTTACATCATAGACGCCGATGCAGAACTGGCCGACCGGATGGCCGGCAACGACATGGTGCGTGGCGTAACCATCGCCTGCGGAGGCTTCTTCGGTCCGCAAGGACGACAGTTGCGCATCCCCCTCGCCGACCCCCATCAGAACGAGAAGGTGGAATCGTTCCGCTACAACGGACTGAAGATTACCAACTTTGAGATGGAAAGTTCCGCACTTGCCGGTTTGGCACGTCTGATGGGGCACAAAGCCACCACTTGTTGCATGGTGATAGCCAACCGTGTGGCAAAAGAAGCCAATACCGGTTACAAAAACAAGATTGATGATTTGATTCGCGTGGTATTGGAACGCATCTGAATACAACCGCCCATCCCTTCTGAAGCGTGCCGAAAGAGGCCTCAAATACCCACAAAATTGTACACCTGTGTGCGTTCAAATGCACACAGGTGTACAATGAAATGCTTACTCGTCCGCAAAAAAAACGTTCTTTCGAGGAATTCCTTGAGATAAAAGTCACCGATGAAGATCCGGCTCGGTACAATAAAAAGGTACACGGTCCGGGAAGCCGGATCACTTCATCTATGTATCATAAACCATCATTAAATAATGAAATCTTTTGCCCGAATACTTGTTACTTTTACACTGCCTCTATATTCCATTATCGGCAACGCGACTCCATTTACGATAGTCCGCGGAAAACATCTTACTGTTTCCTACCCCGAATCATCACGCCCGATACTGAAAACGGCCATTGAACTTTTGGGCAATGATATTCATAATGTTTTTGACGACACGATTGACATCGTTGATAAAAATGCCCATATACAAATTGTTATTGACCCCAGAATTGTAATAGAAGAACAAGGCTTCAAGTGGATAGTAAATAACACTGGGACACTTGTTATCATCGGGCATGACAGCCATGGTGCGGCATACGGGGCGATGGAATTATCCCGCATGATTGGGGTCTCTCCCTGGGAATGGTGGGCTGATGCAGCGCCCCGGAAAAAAGACCGCTTTGAACTTCCCGAAAAATTCTCACTGAAAAAGTCACCGTCTGTAAAATATCGCGGGATTTTCATCAACGATGAGGACTGGGGGCTGATGCCTTGGAGTTACAAAACCTTTGATCCTTCGGA
This sequence comes from uncultured Paraprevotella sp., assembly GCA_900548345.1. GTDB lineage: Bacteria > Bacteroidota > Bacteroidia > Bacteroidales > Bacteroidaceae > Paraprevotella. Next base: position 34,856 of record URKA01000016.1, read on the forward strand.
TATCGCAGGACGTATAGGTCCGAAAACCAATGCCAAGATTTTTGAACTACTGCTAAGACTGAGAGCCAATACTTATTGGCCGGCAATGCACGAATGTAGTGTGCCGTTCTTCCTGACAGAGGGTAATCGTGAAGTCGCTGAACAATATGGAATATATATCGGAGGCTCACATTGTGAACCGATGGCCTGTAATGCCGCTGGCGAATGGCAACGTCGCAGCATTGGAGATTACGACTATGTGAACAATGGAGATGAAGTATATCGCTTTTGGGAAAACCGTGTCAAAGACGTAGCCAATCAGGAAATTCTATATACCATCGGTATGCGTGGGGTTCATGATGGCGCGATGAATGGAGCCAAAACAACCGAAGATCAAAAGAACGTGCTTAATCGTGTGTTCCATGACCAACGAAAACTTTTGACCGAGTATGTGAATAAAGATATTACAAAAGTTCCACAAGTGTTTATTCCTTATAAAGAAGTTTTGGACATTTACAATGCAGGACTTCAAGTTCCTGAAGATGTGACTCTGATGTGGTGTGATGATAATTACGGTTATATACGTCATTTCCCCACCGAAACAGAACGTAGCCGCAAAGGCGGCAACGGTATTTATTACCATGTATCTTACTGGGGGCGCCCGCATGACTATCTTTGGCTCGGAACATTCAGCCCGTATCTCTTATATCAACAAATGAAACTGGCCTACGACAAAGGAATCAGAGAGATTTGGATTCTCAATGTAGGAGACATAAAGCCGGCAGAATATCAGATAGAATTATTTATGGATATGGCATGGGATATGGCCGAAGTCGAGTCGCAAGGTCCCACAGCACATCTTAAGACGTTTCTATCCCGTGAGTTTGGTGTTGACACAGCAGATGAACTTCTCGCTGTGATGAACGAACACTATCGGCTTGCTTATATCCGCAAACCGGAATTCATGGGTAATACAAGAGTTGAAGAATGGGGTAATGATTATTATAAGATAGTAAAAGATCTACCGTGGGGGCTTGATTCTATAAATATTCGCAACAGACAATACGGGCAATTATCAGATATGACAGAATGTATTGAGCATAAAATCCCCAATAACCGTAAAGACACATATTACCAACTGGTAAAATATCCGGTTCAGGCAGCCACGCAGATGAACAAAAAAATGTTCGCAGCCCAAAAAGCCCGTCACGGTTTGTCCGATTGGTCTGAATGTGAGGCTGCTTTTGACAGCATTCTGGCACTTACCGACAGGTATAACAGCGGTTTCTGTAACAATAGTAAATGGAATCTCATGATGGATTGTCAACCGCGCCGTCTCCCCGTATTTGAGAATATCAAACAAACGATGTCTAATGAACAAATGTCTAATCCATCCGCACCATTGATAAAATGGAACGGAAAGGATGCTGACGGTAAATATGACATGATTGAAGGTCTTGGATATGAGTCGGGAGCCATAGCATTACGTAAGTCTGAACCTATTTCATTTACAATACCCCAATTTATTGGAACCGACTCCCTCATCATTGACATTCGTTTGTTGCCGTCTCATCCCATAGAAGATCACAGTTTAGTCTTTTCGGTAAAAATTGACGGGCAGCCTGTAACAAAAGACATTCATTATGAAACAGTCGGACGTAGTGAGGAATGGAAAGAGAATGTGTTAAGGAATCAGGCTATTCGTCAGATACATATTTCTTGTAACGGACAAAAACATAATCTAACCATAACGCCGAAAACCGAAGGAGTTATCCTTGATCAAGTTCTTGTGTTTGGATTATGATATTAAATCTATTACAGCACTATTCATTTTACCGATAACGGCTATAGGAAAATCCCCCGCTAATCTCTTCAGCAATCCCACTCATGGTTATACCTTTGCAGCGAAAATAAAAAAGCAAAAGAGTATGAACCGACCAATGATTGTATGGTGCGTAACAGCAGGGATACTGCTGTTCGTATTGGTATTCAAGGCCATCAAACGACATGACACACAATGGCATTGTAGCGGCAGTAAGCCCCGTCGTTTGTTCGAGATAGGTAAAGAACGGGAAATGTTTTACATTCCTGGAGATGTTGAAGGTGATGACTTCGAAGATTTGTATGACGAGTGAGAATTCAAGCCATGTATCGGTTCATAAGACGGCCGCCTTTTTAGCCGAATACGCTGCATTGTTGTCGGGGTGTGGAGCAACCTGCATACGCATAGAGAAAAATACACGAAGAATGGCAGAGGCTTTTGGAACGGAACCCGAAATTTCCATTATGCCGAACCATGTATACGTATCAGTGCGGAATAAAGATACGATGAATGCAGGCGTTGCCATACGCAAAACTTCTGGTTGCGGGATTAGTTTCGCACTCAATGCCCGGCTAAGCCGCCTGAGTTGGGAGGTTGCCGACAAACACCTTGCCCTCTCCGCTGCAGTGGAACATTTTGAGAAGATTCGTGAGACCAAACCGACCGGAAAGCGCGAGGTGCTGGTTCTCACAAGTCTGGCGAATGCTTCTTTCTGTCATCTTTTCGGCGGTGATGCCATAGCTATGGCAATTGTATTTGTGTCGACATTTACCGGTTACAGGCTGAAACAGATAATGCTTGAAGACAAATACGACGTGCGCCTTACGTTTTTGTGCGCCTCGTTCTTCTCAGCAGCCCTCAGTGCCGGCGGGCATATCTTCGGCATAGGCACCACTCCGGAAATAGCCTTGGGCACAAGCGTACTGTATCTCATTCCGGGCGTGCCGTATATCAATGCCGTCAGTGACGTGATATACCGACATTACCTGTGTGCATTCAGCCGTTTTATGGATGCAGCAGTGCTTACGGCCTGCCTGTCGACAGGACTATGTATAGGAATGTATTTATTGGGACTCAAATGGTTTTAGCCTGTTATGTGGAACTATATTGATATTCTTGAAGACGGGGTGTTTGCCGCGATAGCTGCCATCGGTTTTTCCAGCATCAGCAATACACCGCACCGGGCTTACCCGGCCTGTGCATTGATTGCAGCCTCCGGTCATTCATTACGGTACATCCTGACATTGTCTGGATGTGGATACATGCACATTATTCTTGCCAGTACAATAGCATCATTTGCCATTGGGATTCTTGCCGTCCTGTTCGCCGCACGCATCAAATGCCCGGCCGAAGTATGTTTCTTTCCAGCATTACTTCCCATGATACCTGGAATGTATGCTTATCGCACGATAGAGGCACTGCTCTCTTGCCTATACCACACACAGGAAGAAGCCTTCGGGCATTACTTTTACCTGCTGGTTTACAACGGACTTACTTGTTCATTCATTATATTAGGTATGGTCATCGGAGCCACTCTACCGGTGTTCTTATTCAAAAAACTTTCGTTTACGGCTACGAGATAACCGTATTATTAATAATTTTGCATCATTATGGAATTAAGACAATTAAGATACTTTGCCAAAGCTGCCGAAACGTTGAACTTCTCAGATGCAGCGAAAGCACTGAACATCGCACAAAGTTCGCTTTCACAGCAAATAAGGCAACTGGAAGATGAACTGAACGTGCAACTGTTCCTACGCAACAATCATACCATACGTCTGACTGAAGCCGGAGAACAGATGTTACCTTTCGCATTGCGGACTATCCATGATGCAAGAACCTGTACCGACCGTATTCATGATTTACAAAAACTCCTGGTGGGCACACTTAATATAGGTGTCACTCATTCATTCAGTCCTATACTCACAGAATCGGTTATCTCGTTCATGAAAATGTACCCAGGTATAAAGCTCAACATTGTTTATAAACCGATGAGCGAACTTATGGAACTACTGGCCAAAAGAGATTTGGATTTTGTACTTGCATTCAAGCCTTTCCCATCCGTTACCGATGTAGAATCACATATTCTATTTCAAAATAGTTTGTCGGCTGTGGTCAATGCCACTCACCCGCTTGCATCCAAGAATAAAATCTCACTTTCCGAACTTGAAAAATATGAATTGGCGCTACCATCGAAAGGCCTGCAAGCTCGTAACGCCTTTGATAATCTTATAACGTCCTACAACAAATTTCATATCCGCATCGAATTAAACGAGGTTGACATATTGCTGAGGCTCATTCGCCAAACACACTTCGTAACAATACTTGCAGAAGATTCCATTTATAATGAACATGATGTCAAGGCCATTCCTCTTGATGTTCCAGACAACGAAATGGCTGGATGTGTCCACATTCTCAAAGACACCTATCACAAACATTCAATGAAAGAATTCGTACGCTTATTGAGTGAGTCGCTCGCTGTAAAAAAGCGTCAGAACTCATGGATATAAAACATATCATAAAGAAAAGTTAAACTAATAATCTATATAGAACAGTTATTTGAGAATACCAGCATCTGCGTCTTTATTATCCAAATCAGCATCTTTCGCCTTGGGTTTTATACCGTAATGCGTAGACCAACAAATGGTAAGAAGTATATTGTTACCCGCTTCGGAATTACTTTGCCGTACCACCTTATGCACCACATCATTGAACGTTTCTACGCGGTTGTTCGTACCTCCATGTTGGAATGGTTGCTCCCATGTAAGCCCAACCTTGAGGTTTTTCCAACTATATGTTGCAGAGAGAGAGCTGGAATACTCATTGTACCAGATTGTTTCTGCAAAAAGGCTATTGTAGCGACTGTTTACACTGGCTGACAAATAAAATTTACCCAAATAGCTTTCTAATGCAAGATTACCATAAAAGAAACCTCGCTTATTTGTGTATAAATTACTTTGGGCATGGAAAAGATTATAACTTCCAGAGCCACTTACTACTAATTTATTATTAAAGACTGCATAACGTAAATAAGCCATTAGCATTAGTTGGTTCATATCCCGCTGGTTTTGTACTCCATCATCAAAGAATATCTGCCCATCCATTTCTGTACGAATAATTGTCGGCATGATAGCATTCTTATTGGAAGCGTATGTCGTGCTCAACATCACATACAAGTTGGTTTTGTTGTAGGTTGCTTTTAATGAATTCTCTATGTGATTAAAAGGGACTAAGAAAGGATTACCAACACGACGTTCCCACTGGTCTTTTTGGATGGTAATATCATTTAAAAGTGCTAAAGAGGGTAAGCGTGAAGCAAGATTGAATTGATAACCTAAACCGATGGCTGGAGATAATGAATAGTTAAAGTTGATTTGCGGTGTGAAACTTAGTTTGTGATATTTATCTTTATCTTGGGTATAATACTGTTCGTCCAGAGACAGGCTTACACTCCCAAAAAATTGTTTCCAGCGTCCATCCATCTGTACGTATGCGTTGGAATTGGCATTTATCATTTTGGTTTCACGCCCCATACTACCGATATAATCATTCTGAGTACAGCCGTAAAAAGAACGCAAACCAGAAGTCAAATTCGCCCATTTCAGTCTTTTACTATATTTAAATTCACCAATTAAAGATGTTTTCTTACCATTAATACCATAAGAAGTTTGAAATGCACCATTTTCTTGTTCATAAGAGTAATTGTAGCTGGAATTAATATACGTTCCAACCACATTAAAAACTAAATCCGACTGACACGGCAGATATTTCTTGAAATATAGATTTAATGCCGGCGAATTATATTGATCTTTACTGCGAATATGATAAGTATAATCGTCCTTTCCTGTTTCGCTTACAATAAAAGCATGGTTTTGTTTTGGGTTACTTTGAACATTCATGTATCCTTGTATTTGGAAAACATATCTGTCTGGCTGTGTAAGATTATATTTCAACGTAGTACCGTGTATGGCCGACAATGTACGTGCAGATAAACTCTGTGTATGCACCGTATACCAAATATCGTTTGGTAAGAGGTATTGGCGCAAATCATCCGAAGTAAGACGTGAATAATTTTGATAGTTTTCACTTTGGTTGATGCTTAATTGGGAGTTTCTATGGTAATATGTGGCATATACATTATTATATCCATTGATGATTTTTGCAGAATTTGTAGTATTCACACCTATAGCCGCGCCATTTCGAGCTTGCTTCAGTACAAGGTTGATGACTATTGCCAGATTCGAGCCATATTTTGCGCCCGGATTGCGGATAACATCTATCCGTTTTACCTGTTTAGGGTCGACTATGGAAAACTCATTAGCATCCGCAGGAATGTCATTAATAAATAAAGCAACATCCCCTAAAGGGTCCAATGAAGCAATTGTCCGATTGATCGGATTAACTTGCAGTAAAGGTATCGGTTGTTTTTTCAATAAATCCAACCCGTTTCCAGAGGCTTCAACCTGTTGGTCGGACGGATAGATAATCTGTTTATCCGTGGTAAACACATTACGCCTGGCAACAATGCGTGTTTCGTTTAATTGTATGCTTCTCTCAAGCATAATTAACGTACCTACATCTAAATCTTGCCCATGAAAAACTTTTATGTCGGCAGTATATTCAGAATACCCCATATATGAACACAATAATGTATACTTACCTGCTTCTACGTTGTGCAGAATGAAAGAACCTCTTGCCGTTGTTTGTGTGACAGCCACAATCCCCCCCCAGAAGTGCAAATGGAGACGTTCACCCCACTAATAGGAGTGTTCGTCTCGTCACAAATTCTACCTATGAGATTTTCGGCTTTAAGGCTTGCAACAATACAACAGAAACTGACAAAGAATACACAAATACATTTCATATAACGTACAATAAGATTACCGCAAAGCAAATATATGGAATTTCATTGAAAAACTCCTTGAAAAGAAGATATAAACACGAGATTAAAGAAAATGTTATACCTTTGCAAACAAATACTCAGTTTATGTACACACAAGATACCATCTGCGCCATTGCCACTGCCCAAGGCGGTGCCATCGGGATTATCCGCGTTTCAGGTCCACAGGCTATTACCATCACGGAAAGCATCTTTTCTCCTATGGCAAAATCTTCCGCACCACTTTCACAACGGGAACCGTATACCCTGACTTTCGGACAGATAAAAGATGAAAAAGGAGACATCATAGATGAAGTATTGGTCAGCCTCTTCCGTGCCCCCCACTCATACACGGGTGAAGACAGTACGGAAATCTCATGCCACGGCTCATCCTACATCCTACAGCAAGTGATGCAATTGCTTATACGAAAAGGATGCCGCGCCGCCGGTCCCGGAGAGTTCACCCAACGCGCATTCCTTAATGGTAAGATGGATTTAAGCCAGGCAGAAGCTGTAGCGGATCTAATCAACTCTTCCAATGCTGCCACCCATCGCATGGCAATGAACCAGATGAGGGGCGGATTCAGCCGGGAACTGTCGCAGCTACGCGACCACCTGCTACACCTGACTTCTCTTATGGAACTGGAATTGGATTTCAGCGACCATGAGGAATTGGAGTTCGCCAACCGCGAGGAGTTGTACCAACTTGCCGACCACATAGAAAAAGTTATCCGTAAACTGACAGACTCTTTCAGTGTGGGCAATGCCCTCAAAAACGGTATCCCCGTGGCTATCATAGGAGAAACGAATGCAGGAAAGTCGACATTGCTGAATACCCTGCTTCATGAAGACAAGGCAATCGTCAGCGATATTCACGGAACCACACGTGACATCATAGAAGACACGGTCAACATGCAGGGAGTAACATTCCGTTTCATTGATACGGCAGGCATCCGTGACACGGAGGACACCATCGAACACATCGGCATAGAACGTACATTCAAAAAACTGGATCAGGCAAGTATCGTACTATGGGTGATGGACTGTACGCTGGCTTTGTTCAAATGGATGGAAATGGCAGACGACATTCTTCCTCGTTGCAAGGACAAGCAATTGATTATCGTATTAAACAAAGCTGATTTATTGCCTTCCGGTCAGAAGGAGCAACTGGGAACATTCTTTGCGCGTCTCCCCCACCCCTATCTTTTTATTTCTGCCAAAAATCAGGAGAACATTGCCGAATTGCAGGAACTTCTCCTCCAATCGTCATCTATCTCTGAAATATCCAGCGAGGACGTCATCGTCACGAACCTCCGTCATTACGAAGCACTCTCTCACGCCCTGTCATCCATCCAAAGCGTCACATCCGGCATTGATTCCGGACTTTCCGGTGATCTAATCAGCGAGGATCTCCGCCAATGCCTCTTCCACCTGTCTGACATCATAGGCGAAGTCACCACAGATGATGTTCTCGGCAATATATTTAAAAACTTTTGCATCGGCAAATGATACAAAGAAAAGAAAAGCATAAAAAGAGAAAATATAAATCCGTAAAGTGCGAAAAATCAATGATTTTATGAGAATTTATATTTTCTCTTTCTCTCCGTATTTTCTGCCTGTTTTCATATTTTTTTGTATTTTTGTCCCCAGATTGTCCCCCATAAGGGACACGAGGGACAAAATTCTGTCCCCCGAAGACAATGAATCACATCTCTCATTAAAATAGGAACAGGCTATGACTAAGAAAACAACAATCCAGAAAGAACCCGTAAAATTACGGGAAAAGAAGTTGGCAAACGGTAACGTGAGCTTGTATCTCGACATCTACAGAAATGGTAAACGTCAGAAAGAGTATTTGAAACTTTATCTGATCGATGCCACTACTCCACTGGAGCGTGAGCAGAACAGACAGACATTGGCAACCGCTCAGGCTATAAAATCCAAACGCCTCATTGAAATGCAGAACGGAGAGTATTCTTTCACTCGCCAATTCAAAGAAGATACTCCTTTTTTGGAATACTATCGGAAGATGGTTGAAGAAAGACACAAGAATCCGGAATCTGAAGGAAACTGGGGTAACTGGAGAAGCTGCTTGCGTTATCTCGAAATCTATTGTGATGAGAAAACCACATTCAAAGATATTACTCCGGAGTTTATAAACGGCTTCAAGGATTTTTTGAACAATGTGGAAAAAGACACTCACAAGCGTACCGGTCCACGTAGGGAAAGGGATGTGTTTCAAGGATTGTCCCAAAACTCAAAAGTCTCTTATTTCAATAAGCTCCGCGCCTGTATCAACCAGGCTTACGATGAAAGAATCATACCTGTAAATCCTTTGCGTGGAATCGAGGGATTCAAAGCCGCAGAAGTAAAGCGTGACTATCTGACCTTGGAAGAGGTAAAACAGTTGGCTGCTACTCCTTGCCGCTATCCTATTCTAAAAAGAGCTTTCCTCTTTTCATGCCTGACCGGACTTCGTAAAAGCGATATTCAGAAACTCACATGGAGCGAAGTTCAAAAATTTGGAGATTACACGAGAATCGTCTTCAAACAAAAGAAGACTGGCGGACAAGAGTATCTTGACATTTCCTCACAGGCAGAAAAATACCTCGGTGAAAGAGGCAACCCGGAAGATCCCGTCTTTACAGGATTTACATACGGAGCTTGGACTTCATTGGAATTACAGCGTTGGAGCATGGCTGCCAATATCAATAAGAATCTGACCTTCCACTGTGGGAGACATACCTTCGCTGTGCTTATGCTTGACTTGGGCGCAGACATCTACACAGTATCAAAACTATTAGGGCATAAAGAACTGGCGACCACACAAATTTATGCAAAGGTGCTTGACAAAAACAAGCAGAATGCTGTATCGTTGATTCCTGACATTGAATAAATCCTGCGCTTATGACAAGACAAGAAACTGTTATAAAGATAACGAAGATTACCCGAATCGTAGGCGAAATGAAAAGCCAGCTGGATCTGGATGATGAAATAGAATTTGAAGCACTTGACTCTTCGTGGATGAATATCGGAAAATGGGCGAAAGAGATTTGTCTATATATGGAACAAGCCCCCTCTCCTCTTTTGGCAAACCTTATAACAAATAACGAATTTACCGTTCCTGTCGTAAACTATGTACAAAGTCATAGGCTGGAAATTGATTCTGCATACGTCAAGGTAATTGACTGTTATGCGAACAATATGCAAGCGTTGCTGTCACTTTGCAAAAGGCAAGAAGAGGAGGTGAAAGGCGAATATAAAGATTTGATTGAGCCTTTAGCCAATGAACAGGTGGCTACATTATTACAAAGAGCCATACGCGCAGGTCTCTTGGATGAACACTATCAGCCGATGCCGCAAACGAAACCACTGCAACTGAAAGTGATAGCCTATGCTGTATCTACCATCTGCAAACTTCCCAGCACCTACATCCTTTTTGAAAAGCAATGGAAAAGGGAATATGGAAAGCGATTCAGCACTTGGCGTGTTCCGAGATACAATACGGGACTTTACGAAACGACCAAAGCCCTCTACCCGGAAGTTGACTTTACTGAATTTGAGCCAACGCATCAGACAGAGACATTCTACACACCACAGAGTGAAGAAGATATAGCAGTGTTGTATCGAGATTTAGTGAAATACGGATACATCGCACCTGACACTGGCTTGAAAACATTTGTCGGCATTTTCAATAAAAAGACATTCCGCAAGCCGGTAGAATGGATCAAAACGCAACGGCAGTTGTCCTTTTTCGTCTATCAGGCATTTTACAAATTCAACAAGAAGGACTTGTGGATAAAAGGAGAATGTTGTTTCAGCATAAACGGACACACTCCGCACAAAGCTTGTTTTGTATCAGGTTACAGTTGGATTAAGCGAGCCGGATGGTTGGATAGGTATGATGTTAAATTAAAGACTATCTGTGATAAGTTCAACCACATTGAAAATACGTTCAATGAAGAAACTTCTGATGAACGGCTCATTCATACGAGCAAAGTTGTATTTTACAGTCCGAATAGCGAAGATGAGATACATTTAATGTTCTCCACCCTACTTGACGGTGGATATATCTCCTCCGACACCACATTTACCGCATTCAAAGGTATTTTCGATGAAACGGTATTTGAACATCCTATAGTATGGATGAAAACACAGACTTCACTTATGTATTTTGTACATTTGGCCTTTAAGCAACACAATCCCTATGATGTATGGGTAAAATGCGTAAACTGCTTCCGCTTGCAAAATAATAAAGTACCTAACAGAGAAAGTATGGATAGTAATTTTCGTTTTATAGTAAAAAAAGGATTGATGGACACATACGACATTCAACTTAAAACCATTGCAGATAACTATCTTAGCACTCAAAACAAAAATGCCATCAACGCAAAGGTGGCAAACAACAATACTTAAAATAATGTTTTATGTCAAAGAAATTATCTTTGCACCTCTCTCTTTTTGAAAAGAGCGATGCGAGGTTTCCAATGGACTCCTGCGCAGACCGGTAAAGAAGGGCTATTCCGGTTGGTTGAGCAAGCCCATAAGTCTTACAAAGACGAAGTCACCACACGGCAAAAAAGTTACAGGCGATACGTGCTTGACTTTACCCATTCACATCGGTTTCACGATGCGAATGATGCCTGGAGCAAGAATGAACATCTAAAGAATTACCACACGGTAATAGAGCTTCTGAGAAAGCATGAAATTTTGATTCGCAAACATTTCGACCATGACCTATTGGACGAAAATGGGATCATAAAACTTCTGAACGAATTTTACGCCATTGACCTGTCGGAATCCGCTACCGAGTCCGACAACAGCAGTCTGGGGAATCCTATTCAGACCAATCAGAATACCAACATCAAACCTTTACTTGACAGACATACTCTGGACCTCATTGTGCAGCTTGCCAATGAGGTCTGTTTGTTTAAGGAAGTTTTGGATGCAGACAATGTTGCCATTTGTTATGCGGCAGACACATTGCAGACTGTGACTTCAAGAAACAACAGTAAATTGGTTTTATTGTTGGATAAACTGGCTTCACGCGATGTGATAACCTATAACTGGCAATCGGTAATTGCCCAAAAACATCTTGTCATCAGTTCTTCAGGGAAGAAATTACTGACCCAACACGATATGTCATCAACACTCAATCGGATAAAAGACACCACTCCCAACGCCATAGATAAGCAGTTTCTGGCAATCATAGACAAGTATATCACTCTAATCAAAAACAGAGAAGTATAACAAAGGAATAACAAATTGTTGAGAGTTGTATTGAGAATTGTGTTGATACTCAATAATCTCAACATAATCAAGCGAATAGACTCATCTACCTTTGCCCTCCGTAATCGATTACTCACGGAGGGCATACCTCCCATTGTCAAATTTAACAGCATCAATCAATGAGACATCGAAGAACGACAAATGAAAATAAGATGCTCTCCAAAATGGAGAACATGATTTCGATGATGGCAACGGAGAAACCTTTTGAACGGATCCAGTCGTTAGAACAAAAGATTAACGAAGTGGATAAAATCCAGACCATCGAGAATTACATTGCACAGTTGAAAGAGCGTATTTGGGCAGTCAAGGAAGTGCTGACTACCGCTGAAGCTTCTGCTTATCTCGGTTTGTCCGAGAGTTATATCTACAAACTCACTTCTCTCAAGCAAATACCACACTACAAGCCAAACGGCAAATTGGTGTATTTCAATAGAAAGGAACTTTGCGAATGGGCAATGAGAAATCAAGTACAAACAATAGGGCAACCTGCTGCTATAACAAAAGAAGAATTATGAATAGAAAAGAAATAGACTTACTACTCTCTCGTATCGAAGGATTGAAATCATTCCTTGAAAACAACTCCTTGGAAAATTTTCAGCAGGAAATTCTGAATGTTGAAAATTACCTGAAACGATTCGGTTCTTTGGCCGAACTGCTATCCCATCTTGAAAATGTGGAAAAGATAGCTTATGCCGCAAAGGAGTTTCTCAATATAGACGAGGTAGCCGCCTATCTACAAGTGTCCAAAGGCTATGTCTATAAGTTAACCATGCAGAAAGAACTTACCGTGTATAAGCCGAATGGGAAAAACATATTCATTCTCAGGGATGACCTGAACCGATGGATAAAGCGCAACCCCTGTTTCTCCAATGCAGAAATAGAAAGGCAAGCCAATGTCATCGCTTACACATTGAGACAAAAAAGTAAGAACAAACCAACAAAAGGAGGAAAAAAATAATGCAACCTGATATGATACAACCCAACAATTATCGGATAGACGAAGCCAAATATAAGTCTTTATTGAAATATATACGGCTGAGTGTTACCGAAAAATATGAGTTTCCACAGGAAATCGTACAAATAGACGGCGTTACCATTGCCACAATCGGAAATTTCAGTGCTTCCACCGGCAAACCCAAAAGCAAAAAGACATTCAATGTCAGTGCCATTGTCGCATCTGCCCTTTCCGGAAAGGAAGTCCTAAAATATAAGGCAGAACTGCCGTCTTGCAAGAATCGAATCCTATACATTGACACAGAACAAAGCAAGTGCCATTGCCACAAAGTGCTTCATCGAATCCTCAAACTGGCAGGATTGCCTACTGACCAGGAAAATGACAACATCCAATTCTTGGTTCTGCGAGAATACACTCCCGACCAAAGGAGAGATATTATACGATGGGCACTCTACGAAGAGCAAAACATCGGGCTCGTAATCATTGACGGCATCCGTGATTTAATCCATGACATAAACAGTCCCAGTGAATCTCTTGACATAATCAATGAACTGATGAGATGGTCAAGCTATTACGAACTGCATATCCACACCGTCTTACATCTAAACAAAGGGGATGACAATACCAGAGGGCATATCGGAACAGAACTGAACAATAAGGCCGAGACTATCCTGCAAATATCAAAAAACAATGAAAATGGAAAAATCAGCGAAGTAAGAGCCATGCACATAAGGGACAGGGAATTTACGCCTTTCGCATTTGAAATCGGAGAAGACTCTCTCCCACACCTGGTAAAAGAACATCAATTCAAAAAGAACAAAATGGACAGACTGGCTTCTTATATAGATATGACCGAGCAGCAACACCGAACCGCCTTGGAAGTAGCCTTTGAAGAATGCGCGGAATATGGCTATCAATCTTTGCTTGAAGCTCTTAAAAAGGGATATGAGAGCATTGGGTATTCAAGAGGAAGAAACACATTGGTAAACTTGTGTAAGTTCCTGTTGGAAAATCATGCCATTACAAAAAACGGTCGTACCTACTCCTATAATAGTTCATTCCATCTCTAAGCAGTATGGTTTAGTTTGTGGGTATATATAAGTAAACCATACTAAAATGAATATAAAAGAAGCGAAACAGATACGGCTCGTGGAATATCTGCGGATAATAGGACATTCTCCGGTCAATGCGCGTGGCTGCCAGTATTGGTATCTCTCCCCATTGCGAGAGGAACGTACCCCCTCGTTCAAGGTCAACGATAATTTGAACGAATGGTACGACTTTGGGCTTTCTGCCGGAGGTGACATCATAGAACTGGGAAAACACCTTTATCGGACTGGCAATGTAAGTATGGTATTGCTCCGCATCAGCGAGAATGCCATTGGCATACCTTTTCAACGGCTACAAAGCCGGAGTGTCCGTCCCTGTCCTATCGAGGAAGAGATGGAAAACGTGGAAGTAAGAGAACTGAGCCACCATGCCCTGTTGTCTTACCTCCGTTCCAGGTATATCAGTGAGAATATCGGCAGGCTGTATTGCAAGGAAATTCATTATGAGCTACGCAAAAGACACTATTTCGCCATAGCCTTTGAAAACAAGACCGGCGGTTACGAGGTGCGCAATCCTTATTATAAAGGATGTATAAAGGGGAAAGACATATCCGTCATCAGGTATAACAAGGATATAATCCAAAACCATGTCTGCGTGTTCGAGGGCTTTATGGACTTCTTGTCTTACCAAGAACTTCATAGAAAAGGAGACTATCATGTCTGCATCGACAGCCCTACCGATTTTCTTGTGATGAACTCAGTCAGTAATCTGAAAAAGTGTCTTGTGGAACTGGAACGGTACACCGCCATCCATTGCTATCTGGATAACGACCTTGCCGGGCGAAAAACAGTCGAAACCATTGCCGGACTTTGCGGCAACCGGGTAACTGACCATTCGGAATGTTATTATAACTACAAAGACCTCAATGACTATCTGAGAGGCAAAAGGCGTTAGTCTTTGTCTTCCCTTTGATAGGAATATAGTATCCACGAAAGGCTCTCCGCACAGGAGGGATTTTCGTGGATATGTGTGTAAGTAAACCTGGTTATGGATTTTTCCTACTATCTATTTGGCTATAATCTCCCAATAGCCGGTCTTAGTAGAACCTACCCTCTTAATAACATTCAATTCCTGAAGCTGCTTCATTGTTTGGGCGACCCACCTTCTTGAATAACCTGTCAGATTAGCAAGGTCTGTCATGGTTACTTTGGGATTGATTTGTATTTGTTCCAAAATTTGTAGTGCAGTTTCTGGTGCAGTTTGTAGTGCAGTTTGTAGTGCAGTTTTGAGTGCACCTCGCCTTGATGCCTTCACGGAAGCATCTTTGTTGGCTATGTCGGCTATTATATTGCCGGCTGCTTCATGGCAAGGAATCGTGATGCGGAAGAATGTGCGGTCTTCATCCGTGACAACAGTTGCACGAGGAGAACCGTTATTCTCCAATACATTTTGTATGGTCGGAATACCTGTAGAACGCCCTTCGGTCATATCCAGTTCTTTAAGATATTCTCCCAAGCGACGGTTGCGATAACGTTTTGAAACAAGAATCTCACAACGGGAAATGTCAGCGGCAGATATACTTCGATCCGGACCACCCACATTTTGAATGGTAATACTATCCGGCTCTACTGTTATTACGACAGGTTCCCATTCCCGATAGTCACGATGATAAAGCGAGTTCGTGACACTTTCTTCCAATGCCTGATAAGGATAAGTATAGAATTTCCTGCTGCGATAGTCATTCTCCGGTTTGATGATACTCTGCATCACGAGCATACGCTTCAAGTATTCCAAGGTGCGGTCTATAATCTGCGGAACAGAACCTGTGATGACTGCTCCTTCGTAAAGGTTACTCGGATTATTCAGCCTTCCTTCAGGGAAATAGACAATCTCCACCTGTGTCCGCTTGAAAAATTTGCTTGGATTCTCACAGAACATCATGGCTGCCACGTTTCTCAGCATACGGTTTTCCTTCGGGCCGACAAACAAGTCCATCTGCTCCAGAATCTCTTGCAGTGGTCTGACGTTAATCTCGCTTGCCAGTTTGCTTCCGACTTTCACCAGGTATTCACGCAAAAGCAAAGTGGATATGTCTTCCAAACGAATGTCAGGGTTGCCCCTTTCATCAAATGGCACACGACTGGCAAGTTCGCGAAGCTCATCCAGCACCTCACCTTTGGCGATAATGCTGCTTGTTCCACTGCGGATATAGAAGTATTCCTTGGAACCGTTCTTTGCCGTTACATTCTCCGGAACAGAATACGGACGGTTAATCCCGGCAGGGCACCATATTACGAGTACAGTCTTGCCGTCCACTTCCTCCGTGCTTGTCCGAGGCATATAGTACGGGGCTATCTTGTTATTATAGCCGACCATATCCTGAAGGATGTCATCAATCTCTTCAATGGGTATTCCTTCAACAGGCCGAATGGCAACTCCGGTCTTGTCGTCAGTGTCAACGCCTACCACGATATAACCGCCACCAAGGTCGTCAAAATCATTTGCGAAAGCGCATACGCTGTGGTATATGCTCACCGGATTCCAACCTTTCTTAAATTCAATCCGATTGGATTCTATCCTCTGTTTGTTCAGCAGGTCGTCTATGTTGATAGCAAGTGCCATAATTATTCATCCGCTTAATGGTAATTGTTCTCTGTTCGTCTTTCAAAATATACATGGCAGTTTTGCGTTTTCGTCTTTTATTACCACAAACACCTTGAAAATCTGTTGCAAAGTTAATGATTTTGCACGAGTTGAGCAAAGAAACGGGTGATTGGTTTAATAGTCATTGATGAATAAGAGACTTTCATCTGATTTTCTTTGGAAAATACAAGTAAAGACATTAAGCCGGGCAAACCGGACAACCTGTTCATCTTTCATCCTCGTCTCAATCCGGCTCGTTTTTCGGTTCAAAATTGCGCTTAAAGTATGATAATTGAGTATGATTTTAGATTTTCTCAGAATAATGTTTAATATTCAGCCGCTTTTCGCAAGGATATTTCGTAGTATGAAATTATTGTACTTCCTTTGCGTTCATATTTTAATCATATTCTAAAATCAGACTATAAGATATGAAAGCATATTTTATCTTCGCCATTGCGCTGACCGTGGCATACATCATCTACTACGCTGTAATGATAGCAAGAGACCTTTATGGTAAAAACGGAGAAAAGATAAAATCCGGAGAAGAAGAATTTGACGTGAGCGATTTTGACGAGGAAGAAAGCGTCAGCGTGGTGGAGAACGACAAGGGATTCAATATCGGAGATAACGAGTATGAGACACACTACATCGATGAGACACAGAATGTGTCGGAGGAAACAAATCCCACAGACGAAAAGCCGAAACAGGATGTCATCGAGGCTCTGAACAACAAGGTCAAGGCTAACATGGAAGAGACACAGGTCACCTTCTCCAATCCCTATAACTCCGCAGAGCTGTACAAGCTGATGATTCAAAACGGCATTGGAGAATTGCATCCGGACGGAGGTGTAACCACCAAGAACGTAATAGATGAACTATGACCCGATACGATGGCAAAAGAATACTAAGCGCACTGTGTACGCTGCTCCCTTGTTCCGTCTTCGCTAAAAGCGGCGGCGTGAACTACTCGTGGGGAGCAGACGCGCTGGCTTCCATGCACGACTATGTGGTGACGATGATGCTCTATGTCCAGTACATCATTTACGCGGTTGCAGGAGGATTTGCGGTCATAGCCGCATTCCAGATATATATCAAGATGAACACGGGCGAGGACGGAATAACCAAGCACATACTCACGCTGGTCGGGGCCTGCCTTTTCATCATAGGTGCAACAATAGTCTTTCCGGCATTTTTCGGCTATCGAATTTAGAAAATCACGAGTGTAAAACAATCAATAAAGTTCAATTAAAACAAGACAAGCATGTTTGAAAAAGTAAAACGATTCGCAAAGAAGATCGCGACTTCAAAGAAAACGCAGATGACCTGCCTGATGATGGTGTGCGGAGTGACCGCTTTGATGGCACAGACTACCGCAGGAGACTACTCGGCCGGAACAGCGGCACTGACCCAGGTGAGCGAGGAAATCGCCAAGTATGTTCCTATCGTGGTGAAACTCTGTTACGCCATTGCCGGTGTGGTAGCCGTAGTGGGTGCGATCTCGGTATACATCGCGATGAACAATGAGGAGCAGGATGTCAAGAAAAAGATCATGATGGTGGTCGGGGCCTGCATCTTCCTTATCGCGGCAGCCCAGGCACTTCCTCTGTTCTTCGGACTCTCCTAAACCGCAGGTATCATGAACGGGAAAGAGGGACACTATCCGGATTATCCATTGTTCAAGGGGCTGCAACGTCCCCTTGAATTTATGGGTATTCAGGGTCGCTACATCTATTGGGCGGCAGCCACGATAGGCATCGCCATTGTCGGCTTCATCATAGCCTACTGTATGGCAGGATTCGTCCTTGCCCTGATTGTCCTGTCCGTCACCGTGACAAGCGGCGTGGGACTGATTCTGTTCAAGCAGCGCAAGGGACTGCACAGCAAACGGCAGGAATGTGGGGTGTTCATCTATGCCTACTCAAAGAAAATGTAACAGAAAACCATTTGACCATGAATGGATATATTGAATGTTGAACGTGGGTGGGCTTGGCCTTTCAATAGGTCAGCCTGCCCTTAATTGTAAACAGCCGAATGATTATATATGTTTTCATAGTCTTCATTGCCCTTTGCGTGGGCATGGCCGTGTCGGTCTATGCCTTTGGAACGGGCGGCAAGCGGAAACGCATCTTTCAGGACATCTATTTCTCCGTGGAAGAAGCGGACGGGATTGGTGTGATATATACCAAGACCGGAGAATATTCCGCCGTACTGAAACTGGAGAACCCGGTACAGAAATATTGCGCCAATATCGGCTCTTACTATGAGTTCACGCAACTTTTCACCGCCATTGCCCAGACTTTGGGAGAAGGCTATGCCATACACAAGCAGGATATTTTTATCCGGAAAAAATTCACGGAAGAGAGCGACGAGAACCGTGAATTTCTCTCCACATCCTATTTCCGTTACTTCAACGGAAGACCTTATACCGACAGCGAATGTTACCTGACTATCACTCAGGAAGTCAAGAAAAGCCGTCTGTTTTCTTTTGACGGCAAGAAGTGGCGAGACTTCCTTGTAAAGATACGCAAGGTTCACGACCAGCTGCGTGATGCCGGCGTACAGGTGAGATTCCTGAACAGGCAGGAAGTCAATGAATATGTTGACCGTTATTTCGCCATGAACTTCCGTGACAAGGTGGTCTCCATGACTAACTTCAAGGTGGATGACGAATGTATCTCCATGGGAGACAAACGGTGCAAGGTGTATAGCCTTGTGGATGTGGATAACGTGAGCCTGCCGTCTGTCATCCGTCCCTATACCAACGTGGAGGTCAACAACAGCAGTATGCCGATGGATCTGGTGTCTGTTGTGTCCAGCATTCCCAATACCGAAGCGGTGGTGTATAACCAGATGATATTCATTCCCAACCAAAAGAGAGAACTGGCCTTGCTTGACAAAAAGAAGAACCGCCATGCAAGTATGCCCAATCCCGGCAACCAGATGGCGGTAGAGGACATCAAGCGTGTGCAGGAAGTGGTGGCAAGGGAAAGCAAGCAACTGGTCTATACGCACTACAATCTTGTAGTAGCAATGTCCGCGGACACCGACATCCACAAATGCACCAACCATCTGGAAAACCAGTTTTCAAGGATGGGCATCCATATTTCCAAAAGAGCCTACAACCAGTTGGAGCTGTTCGTCAACTCCTTTCCGGGTAACTGTTACGGTATGAGTCCCGACTATGACCGTTTCCTTACCTTGGGTGATGCGGCAGCCTGTCTGATGTACAAGGAACGCATCCTGCATAGCGAGAAAACTCCTTTGAAGATATATTACACGGACAGGCAAGGCGTGCCTGTGGCTATCGACATCACAGGAAAAGAGGGCGCGGAGAAATTGACCGACAACAGCAATTTTTTTTGTCTGGGTCCAAGTGGCAGCGGCAAATCCTTCCACATGCATGTCATATGGACTAAAACGCATCGAAAAGAACTCCAAACAAAACTTAGAGAAACGTCATAAATAGCTCATTTTCAATACATATTCATTAACATAACGCTCCAACCGCCTATTGCGAGTTTCATCCGTTTATAGTAATTTTGTACCACGGTTGTACCATGGGCAGAGGGACACACGGTTCTTAATGAGGGTTCTTATTTCCTCTTATTTCCCCTTGTTTCCTCTTAAAAGTTTCCGTCAAGGACCATCCCCCATGAGTCACTGCAAAATTCAAAAATAACGGTAAAAATGAATACTACAACTCGCATTCCAATCGTGCTGATGTCCGTAGAGGAAACAGCGCAGGCAGTAAGCATCAGCGTCAAGACAGTACGCAGTCTTATTCGTCAAGGCAGGCTAAGAGCCGTAAATTTCGGTACACGCATGACCAGGATCTATTTGCAAGACCTTCTTGAAATAGCCAAGGGACAAGGTTATCAGGTGGTTCTCCCTTCTTCCCTATCGTTAGAAGGAGCAACGTCCAAGAAAGCACAGAGGCTAAAAGATGCCGAGACTGGCTCAGTCAACAAGTTGGCAAAGTGTCGCAAGACTCCCAGGGCTGGTGAAAGAGCACCTGATGGAGTAACCCACGACACCCATTACACAATGGCAGAGGTGTTGAGCACCTTTAATATCAAGTATGGAAGATTCTATGAAGTCCGCAATCGTTACCAACTCCAGTCAGTTCACGCATGGGGAACGACCTGCTTCAAGAAAGAAGACGTGGAAAGGGTTATCGGGCTTTATAATGAAGAACAGGGTAAGAACATTTCCGATGACTGGTACACCTGCTTCGACATCATGAAACTCTACGGATTAGGCAAGACACAGGTACGCAGATTTGCGGAGACCCATGGAGTGAGAATCCGAAAGTTCAAAGGCGGAAGAGCCAACTACTATCTGAAAGCAGACTGGGAGGCTGCACGCAAGAAGGCAGAGAAAAGCAGTACTACGACCAAGGCAAAACGGAAGTGAGACACAAGTCAAGAGATGGTTCAAACAAACTCATATACGACCCATGCCGTTGCAATTGCTATGCAGCACCCATCCATGTCGGTCGAAACAAACCCACAACGCAGAGTAACGGATATAAGACAAAAAACGCATCCAATACCTGCTTTTAGTCTGATTTTGAGCGTAAAATCATACTCAAAAGCAAATTCAGGTTAAATTCTGGCTGTATTTGAAGCCATCTTTGCTTTTCTCTTTTCACGGCAATCTAACTTTGCATCGGATTTGAGAGTTAAAGCGTTGCGACCATGGCTATTCGCATCCACAGATACACATCGGTAAGAATAATAAAAGAATAACAATATGACGAACATTTGTACAAAGGTCACCGTGCGGAAACGACCTATCAAGAACGGACAGACTTCCCTCTATCTGGATTTCTATCCTCCAATCCGCAACCCGAAGACAGGCAAGCTCTCACGCAGGGAGTACCTTGGTCTTTACATCTACACCAACCCTGTTGAACGCTTTCAGCAGGAGTACAACAAAAGTATGATTCAGAAAGCGGAAATCATCAAGTGCCGCAGGACTGAGTCCATCATCAATGAGGAGTATGGCTTCCTCGACCGCAACAAGGGCAAGGAGAGCTTCTTGGAATATTTCAAGAACCTCATGATTGAGCGTGGCAGCAGCCAGAACTGGGCAACCGCCTACATGCACTTCCACAATTACACGCATGGCGAGTGCCGCTTCTGCGACCTTACCGTTCCGTACTGCCAGGGATTCCTCGACTACCTGTTGTCGGATGCCTGTATGCACAACGGCAAGCGCATGATGGGAACAACAGCCAACAACAACCTTACCAAGTTGAAGTGCATCCTTGCCATCGCATACGAGGACGGACTGCTCAAAGAGAATATCGCCAAGAAACTTGTGCGTGCCAAGGCTCATGGCAACAAGCGGCAGTTCCTCACCAAGGAAGAGTTGTTGCAGTTGTCTCAGACTCCTTGCAAGAGTGATGTCCTTCGCCGTGCAGGTCTCTTCTCCTGCCTTACAGGTCTTCGCCTTTCTGACTGCATCAGACTCCAGTGGGAGAATATCGTCAAGTTGGCTGATGGCGGCTGGGGAATGGACATTATCACAAAGAAGACTTCCACCGCTGCAATCCTGCCTATCAGCGAAGAGGCTTTGCAGCTCTGTGGCGAGCGAAGCACTGGACAGGTGTTCAAGAATCTCACGAACAGTACAGTGGCATTGTATCTCAAACCGTGGATAAAGGCTTCCGGCATCGAGAAACACATCACCTTCCACTGCTTCCGTCATACCTTTGCCACCTTGCAGTTGGCAGAGGGAACGGACATCTACACCGTGAGCAAGCTGCTTACCCATAGCAATCTTGCCACTACTCAGGTGTATGCCGATGTGGTGGACGAACTCAAACGTGATGCGGCAGAACGTATCTCGCTCAAAATACCAACAAAGGAAGAGAGTGACCAGACATAAGTGAAAAACATAATCAGGATAACAAATGGAAGAAAACAAATCATTATCGTTCGACCAACTGCCCAGTGCAGTTGGCGAACTTCTGACAAAGGTCAATACGATGATGACTCGTCTTGATGACATTGGTCAGAGAATAGGCAATGCTCCGAGCGAGAATGACCATGTTCTTATGGACATCAGAGAGGCAAGTGCCTTCGTCCGAAAGAAAGTCTCATCGCTTTATGCTTACACATCTGAAAGGCGCATTCCTTTCTACAAGAGAGGGAACACGCTCTACTTCTTCAAAGACCAGCTGATAAAATGGATTGAGGCAGGTGGCTCATGGGACAAGCCTTACGAATCGACCCAGGAGGAACAGGCAGACTTCGAGGCTCATCTGGCAATGTTGCAGAAAAGCAAGAAGAACAAGCCTGCCTCCATGAAGAGGGTCAAGGGCGAGAAAAATCCTGATGGGGAAGAATGGCATGACGGATAAGAGAATCATGTAATCTACTTTTTACGAAAGGGGAAAGAGAAACTATTCATTCTTTCTTTGCTGAGTAATCCGTTTCACTAATAATCAGTTTTTCAAGATGAGTAACCAAAGCATAAAATACGGAATCCTGCTGACCAAGGAACAGCTCGATTTCTTGAAGGATGACAGGCAGGGCTTCCACCGCATGACCGCCTTCGGCACTTTTGTATCAATGGCATCCACCAAGCCAAGTGTTTATCTGAAGACAGGCTTCTCCGCTTCTCTCTCCATCGGGCAGTTTGCCATCTCTACCGTTGAGCTGTCTGCCCTTTGGAAGTGTGACCGCAAGACAGCGGCAAAGGTGGTGGAACTGTTCAATCAGGTGGGCATCCTCTCAACCGAGAGGAACAACCGCACCTCCATACATACGATACTATGCATCGCCTTCTGGTACGTTGACGGCATCAAGGAAGCCATCAAGAACCCCTTCTACAACCGTCAATCCGTGACTTCCGCCACCCAAGAGGAATCGGTGTCCAATGTCCCATCCGATACCGCTTGCTCTTCGGAAGGCAATCTTTCCAATGGCATAGGTCAGCAGAAAGACAGCAGCGTCAATCCTGCCACTACTGACATTCTGCAGCCCCATGTTCCTGCCTCTTATAATACCTCTTCCCCTTTCGTTAATTCTCATGTTATCGGGGATGGACTTTCAGATCCTTCTCCGATACCACAAGACTTCAAACAAAGGGAAAAGGAAGGTGATGACCATTTTGAGTATGAGGTTGGACAGCCGTCAGAAGATGACTGCAATCAAGGAGAAGGGGCATCACCCATTGAGTTGCTGCCGTCTCCTGTCTATGATGACGAGGGCAACCTCTTGCAGCCACCGCCCCATGAAGGACGATGCGAGGATCACACGGAGAGACATGGCGCGCATATCACCCCAAGTCACTCATGATGTCATCTCTACTTTTCCCTTATTTCGACTATTGACGTTCCCGACAGGCAAGCTATCCAGAAGCCGCTACCTCTATTAGCCGTAGTTTTTTTTCGGAGGTCTAAACAAGAAGTACCAGTGTCAGACGGTTTCGCTTCGCCCACCGCTTCCTACTGGCATTCTTGAATGTTCGCAGGCTCACATTGGCTGTCCTGTTATATCAAGTATAAACTTTATAAACCCCATCTACAATGACAAAAGACAAGAATAACAACACGGAGAAAACCTCAAGGAAGAGACCTCCGAAGACCAGACACATTGACGTTCGTTTCACAGAAGAACACTACGACTTGGTAGTACATAATGCCCGACTGTCAGGCAGGAGCAAGAGCACATATCTTCATGACTTAGGCATCGGACACAAGCCATCCCTACCCATGACCGCAGAGCAGGAGGAAGCCTTGAAGGGCTTAATCGGGGCAAGGTCTGAACTGGTTTATGTGCGCAATGCGCTTCATGCCCTGCCACAGACCGAGAGACTAAAACTCTTCAAGAGAGCCGACTTCATGGAACGTTGGCTTCAAGGCATCAACACCCTGATAGAGGAATTGAGCCGCATTAGAGACAAATTCTTGGATATGTTATGATAGCAAAAGCGTCAGCAATTCAGCATGGTCAGGCAATGACCAATTACGCAACCAAAAACAATCGCGCGGACATCGTCAAGACCAACCATCTCAGCGAGGGTCTGCCGCCGATGGGCATGTGGGACGAGATGGTGCTGCATCAGTCCATGTTCAAGCAGAGGTATGCCAAGAAGCCCATCGAACTGACGTCCATCCGCTTTGAGCTTTCCCCATCTGAGGAGGAGGCACGTAACTGGACTATGGAGGACTGGAGAAGATTCCTTGACGAGTTCATTCGTGAGATGGATGGTATCTCCAAGGTGAACCACATCGGCAAGAAGAAAGGCAAGGCTGCAACTTCGGTCAAGCCGACCAACATAGCCAACTCACAATATTTTGCCGCCCTTCACCGTGACTCCAAGAGTGGCATTCCCCACCTGCATCTGGTGGTGAACCGCATCGACATGGACGGTAATCTCAATGATGTGAAGTTCATCGGTGAGCGTGCCGTGATGGCTGCGAAAGCCATCAATCAGCGTCATGGTTGGAAGGATGCCATGGATATTCGTCAGGAACGCATTGCAGAGGTGACCAAAGCCTGTATGGATGTGCTGCGTTCAATGCCGTTCTTTGATTGGGATGAATATGCCGACCGATTGAGGGCAAAGGGATATGACATCGAGCTTATCCGTGACAAGAATGGTCAAGGCAGGGTGCATGGCTACCGCTTCAAGTTCGGAAAAACTACCATCAAGGCTTCCGAACTGGGTGTAGGAAGGAATCTCACCGCATCGAAAATCGGGAATACCTTCCGCAAGCTGCACCCTCAGCCAACACCTGTTGCAGTTGGTCAAAGACCTTCTCCTTCTGTTTCAAACGCTACCACATTGGACAGCAGAAATACGGCATCGCAAGGTGGTCTGTCTCGTACAAGCAATGTTGCCAAACCTGACCTTCCTGCCGGATTGAGAAAGATTATTGAAGTCGATGGTGAGCGTTTCAGCATAGTCATGCCGAGAACTGCTTACGACACGATGAACAGTTGTATCGAAGTTCCCGAGAATGGATCCGCAAGCCACACTGACATTCTGAATGTAGCCATGCTGCTCTTCATGAACTACCTTGATGCTGCCACATCGATGTCTGAGTCATGTGGTGGCGGTGGCAGTCCTGGCAGTGGCTGGGGACGTGATAAGGACGATGATGACCGTGAATGGGCAAGACGTTGCGCAATGCAAGCAAACACACTCTGCAAGCCGATAAAGAGAGGCATGAAACGATAACTTTTCAAACAAGAACGGTATGGGAAGAAACAAGAAAGATGCCACACAGGATGTGCTTAACCTGTACAATCAGATGCAGGAGGACGAGAACATCGAGAGTGGCAAGGAAGAAATCAAAGTGACCCTGAAAGAGATTGAATCAGCCAAGAAAGCACTCTATGAGGCAAAGGAGGAACTGGGCAATGCCTATCGGAGGTTGGAATCAACGAAAGTGGCACTTATGGCTGCCCACAGGAGCACGGACAACATCGTGGATAGTATATGCCATGCCATAGTCAAGGCAGAGCAGAGCAACCTCAAAGTCGGCATCAACGATGAAGGAGTTGCCCAGTTGGATAAGCGGAACAACACCGCCATTTCTGCTTTCAAGCAAGCCCTTGACGAGCATGAGAAGCGGATAAACGACCTGTTCACTCACCAGCAGAAAGAGCTTAAACGAATCCGCAATATCGAGGAGGGTGCATACTTCAACGGTAGCACCTATGCCTGGATGTTCGGCTTGGCTTTCCTAAGTTGGTCTATCATCTTTGTTGAAATCACCATTTGGATATGCATCACACTTTTTTAGAAAACTCAAAACATCAGAATCATGACAGACAACGAATACAGCAAGGCAAGAAAAGCCGCTGTTGATGCCCTTATCTACTGGGCAAAGACAGGCATGAGAGAGTTCACCATGCGTGACGCAGTAAACGACTATCTGGAGGCGAGCGGTGCTAACCGCCCCTCCATCGGTGGCGAATAGACCATCCTTGCACACAGAAAAAATGCAGCCAACCGACTGGCGATTGACTGCATATACAATTCATTTTGCAATAAGATTACTTACTTTCCCTCTTTTCCATCGGTTTTATTAGATGAGTTTGTTTTTGTAGTTGCTGTTTTTGATGAGGTTGCTCGTGGAAGAAGAGTTGGATTAGAGCCTATTGACCAACGATTATTCTTCGGTTGCGACGGAGGAACATTTGTGTTTGTGCGACTGGTTTCTTTTCGCTTTTGTTCCGCTTTTCTTTTTTCCTCTGCTCTTCTCCTCGCATTTTCCCGTTCTAAAGCAATGCGATTACGTTCATTAATCTCATGAAGACGTTGATTGTTTATCCTTTGTTGCTCTTGTTGGAATCGTCTCTCATTTTCTTTTCTAATTTGTTCATTACGTTCTTCTTCAAGATATCCTAAATTCCGCAGCATTTTAGTTTAACTTATTTTATAAGTACCTGAGCAACAAA
>URKA01000017.1 GCA_900548345.1 uncultured Paraprevotella sp.
TAGAGCAAAGGACTGAAAATCCTTGTGTCCCCGGTTCGATTCCTGGTGGCACCACAATGAAGAACGAAACTTATCCCTGAATTCAGTCGAATTTGGGGATTTTCTTTTTCATGCCGTCCTCAACATGGAAATAATAGGTATCAAACGGGCAAGCCGCTTCTCTCCCAATTCCGGAGACCGCGACGCCGCCATCTTACAAGCTGTAGCCTCACACCTGACCCGAAGCTACCGTCATAGTGTTCATCTTGTGGATGAACAGGAACTCACTCTTTCCCGAATCAACGCCACCGACGCGATATTCTCCATGGCAAGAAGCCGCTCCGCATTGGAGATACTGGCCGAAGCGGAACACAGAGGCATCCCCGTATTCAACAGTGCCCAGGGATTGCAGCTGTTGTCACGCCGCTATCTGAAAACCGTATGTGAGGCGCACGGCATCGCCGTATCCACCCATCTCCCCGAAAAAGGAACGCAGGACATGAGCGGCATTACGTATCCCTGCTGGCTGAAACGCGATGACGGATGCGCCCAACAGGCCGATGACGTACGCTTCATTACCGATGAAGAAACATTGGCCGACGCGTTGCGCACGTTCCGTGAACGGGGGATCAAGGAATACATCCTCGAAGCGCACCAACAAGGCGACCTGCTGAAATTCTACGGTGTGGCCGGCACGGACTTCTTCCACTGCCACTATCCCACGGCGCAGAACGGGTTCAGCAAGTTCGGACTGGAAAGCATCAACGGAAAAGCCTGCGGTTTCGCATTCGACCGCAAACTGTTGAAACAACAGGCCGACCGGCTTGGAGAGGCCCTGTCAGTCCCCATCTACGGCGGAGACGCCATCATCGCCCCCGACGGCACATGCCGCATCATCGACTTCAACGACTGGCCCAGTTTCTCCATCTGCCGCGAAGAGGCCGCACAGGCCATAGCCCGCGTGATTCACGAGAGATGCACAAACCGTTAATACCTTATTATAATAGCACAATGAAAGAAGAAGAAAAGAAACTCAGCGCCACATTCAAGTCCCAAGACACGGAAGAATGGCTGGACATTCATTTCACGAGACCGCTCGGCCTGATGTGGGCCAACTTTTTCAACCGCTTCGACACACATCCCAATGTCATCACCATCCTGTCCATCATACTGGGAGCTGCCGCAGGCATCATGTTCTACTACCCCGACTACACACACACCGTCATCGGCATCCTGTTGCTGATGTGGGCCAACCTGTACGACAGTGCCGACGGACAGTTAGCGCGCATGACAGGCAAGAAGACACTGTGGGGACGCATCCTCGACGGCTTTGCCGGAGATGTATGGTTCTTGTTCATCTACTGCGCCATCTGCCTGAGGCTCATGCCGGAAACCGCGCCATGGGGCGGAGAATGGGGCTGGTGGATATGGTTGCTGGGGTCTTTCTCCGGCTTCGTATGCCATGTCAAACAGGCCCAGTTAGCGGATTACTACCGCAACATTCATCTCTTTTTCCTGAAAGGAGAGGAAGGCAGTGAACTCGACCGTTCGCAAAAAGTGAAGGCCGATTACCGTGCCACCCCCTGGAAAGGCAATTATGCCTGGAAGGTTTTCCTGCGCTCGTACGGTAATTACACACAGGGACAGGAAGGCATGACACCATGTTTCCAAACGTTCCGACAGAACTTGGAAGCGCGTTTCGGACGCACAATCCCCACGGCACTCCGCAACGATTTCCGCGCCGGAAGCCGTCCCCTGATGAAGTACACCAACATACTGACCTTCAACACACGTGCCATCGCACTATACATTTCCCTGCTCATCAAGGAACCGTGGCTGTACTTCGTCTTTGAAATCACCGTGCTGAACATCATATTCTTTTATATGCGCGCCCGACATGAAGCGTTGTGCCGCAATCTAAACCGACACTTGGATGAGTACAAATAAGTTTTCCGACATCAAAGCCGTCATCTTCGACTACGGCGGTACATTAGACACCAACGCGCGCCACTGGGCGCATGTGCTGTGGGAAGGTTTCCGCCACGCAAGCGTACCCGTCAGCGAAACGCAGTTCCGCGAGGCATACGTGCATGCGGAGCGTGCCCTGGCCAAGGCTCCGGTTATTCTTCTCGAAGACAACTTCCATGTGCTGCTACTGAAGAAAGTGGATATAGAAACCGCCTATCTGGTCAACTCCAAAGCATGGACGGTGGAAGAAGACGTGAGAAAAGACCATGTGGAACGGATTGCCGACTATTGTTACCGCTATGTCCTGCACATCCTGAAAAGCAGCCGCAAGGTGCTGGACACCTTGCAACCGAAATACAAACTGGTACTGGTTTCCAATTTCTACGGCAACATTGAGACCATTCTCAAAGACTTCCGCCTGGAATATTTCGAGCAAATCGTGGAGTCGGCCGTAGTAGGCGTACGCAAGCCCGACCCGGCCATCTACCGCCTCGGCGTGGAAGCTACGGGCTATCCTGCCGGACAGGTGGCCGTGATAGGAGATTCGTATACAAAAGACATCATCCCCGCCAAGACTGTCGGCTGCAAGGCCGTATGGCTGAAAGGAGAAGGATGGAACGAGGATACGTATGACGAGAAACTTCCCGATGCCGTCATCACGGACATCACGCAACTGACAGACTTACTGTAACAGGAAACACTACGTTCCGTATGACGTCAGAACGTCATACGGAACATAAAACGAATACCCCACTTCTGCGTGCCGGGCCGGATATAATTCATACGGTGCACATACTCCACATGAAGAAGTTTGAAGATGTTATGGATACCCGCGATAAGCTCCACGTAGGGTTTGCCGTCGTCCATCACCCGTGAATTGTACACAAACGTGCCGTCCGCACTGAAATTACCCGGAAAATAAAACAGTTCCGTATCACCCGCATTCTTTTCGAGGAAGGGATTGTTCTTGCTGCTCAAAGTGCCCCACAATACATTGCAACCGATATACTCGCGCCACTTCAGATGTTTGATAAGCGGTATACGGTTCAGAATCTTTCCGTTCAGGTCCCAGGAGAACATCAATGAGGCGTAGCGGTCGTTCAGAAACTCCATATTGTCTATCAGGTTGAAGGTATAATCCTCCATGATGTACGAGAGGTTGGCCGGCGGTGTAATAAGCAACGGGAAGGGCACTTTGTTCCATTGCACGCCGCCTTTCAGCATACAGTCCATTTTTCCCCACGAACGCAACCAAAAACGCTTATAGACGGAAGCCTCGGTCAGGTTGTAATTGTAGTCCCCACCCAACAGGCCCTTGAAACCGGCCGTATGACTGATGCTGTAAATCGGCGAGTCGAGATTGGTCGACAAGCGGCGTTGCTTCGTATTAATCCACGTAGCTCCGGGCTGGAACTTCACACCCAGCGTCACCTCACTCGTCACGATGTTGCGGATATGGCCAAGAGGGTCGGCCGACGGCGGTCCGGCAGCCAGCGGCTGATAAAAGAGTGCCGCCGTAGGCTCGTCCTTTTCACGCTTCATCTGCATATTGATGCGCAGGCCGTTCTCCCACTCCTTGTCATAAGAGAGCTGGTAACGTTCGTAATACATCATGTGGTCTACCGTGGTCCATTTGAACGACACGAAGACATTGTCCTTATCGGTAGGCACAAAACGGTCGCTGGGCGACATGACATCGTTGGCGTATGAAAAGCTGAGATTGTTTACAGGAAACTCACGCGGCAAATAGTCTTTCTTATTAAAAGAATAGATGAGCTCACCCATCCCCTTCCATCGGTGGTCCTTGAAGCCGTAGGCCACATACCCCTTTCCGAACCAGTGCGGATTGAGGTTGGCCGTGGTCTGCGCACTGGCTCTCAGGCGCAGGCCGTCCACAAAATTATGGGTTATCATCGTGTTCACAGGTCCGATGTCCACCTTACTGGGCTTCTTCGGGTCGGCCGTTGTCTCTACGAAATTCTCGATGAACGCCTTCATCACGAAGAGCACAAAGTTGAAGCCTTTGATGTTCTCCAGCCGATGGATAAATTCGTCCATCTTACTTTCCGATTTCGTCAATTCCTCCGCCCTGTGCTGTGCCCAGAAATCGTCATCCCGCATCATGGCATTGGCCTCTGTCCGCAGCTGCCCCTTGAACTTGAATACCTTCTCCGGTATCTCCTCGAAACTGTAATCACTGTATTTGGTCGTGCGCTCCAGTTGGAACTTCTGCAAGAACTTCGCCAGCTTCAACTGTACGAGCATCTTGTCATCCACCAACACATGCTCGCCTGTAGGCAAGTCCGCAAACTCCTGGATAATATCCATCTGCTCCACGAAGTTGACATCCGACTTACTGGGTATACCCATCTCGGCACGCTTCACCCGCCATGTGGAATCCGCCAATATGAACAGGCTGCCGGAGAAACCGAAGTCCTGCGGGTTGTTGGGCGTGAAATCAATCTGGTAGCACTTCTCCTTATCCACTTCCAGCGTATCGACTATAAAATAGCGGTAAAAGCGTATTCCGGAAGCCGACGAGATAGGACTGATGAAAGGATACTGCAACAGGCGCACCTCATCATCGTAAATATCCACATCCGTAAAGCAGTCCTTGATGATATTCGTAATGATATCCCCCGTATTGAACAGGTCGTTCAACCCGTCCGACCGCTCTCCCGTGACGATGTCCTTTTCCGACTTCGGGTCCTTGCGGTATATCTTGCGCGTTACGGTCTCGTCCACCGTAAGCGGCAGAATCAACTTTCCCGTTTCGGGATGCACTTCCACATGGTCTTTCAAGAAAGGCATCCTCTTGAACTTATCTTCCTGGAATACTTTTTCGGTAACTTCATTCAGGGAGAACGTCAGCTTCTGGTATTTGTCGTAAGTAAAGAAATCTTTGTTGTGCAAGTCAGTACGTTCCTTGGCGGCAATGACTTTCTTCATCATTTCCACGGCCGGGTTGTTCTTTCGGCTGTACCGGATTTTCTTTTTACTGACTTCAACCTCCTTGATTGCACGGGCGTCCTCTTTCAGCTTCACATTCAGTGTGCGGGCTCCCGTGATGTCGAAAGTCTGCGTCTTATAGCCCATCATGGAAAAGACAAGCCGTCCGTGTTCGGCGGGGATACTGTATTTTCCCGACACATCCGTAGGATGCCCCGACCCCGGCCGCCCTTCATAATATACGTTGACAAAGGGCAAGGTTTCCCCGGTATCGGCATCCGTCACCTTACCGGTCACATTCTGAGCCGCCATCCTGACTGTCTGGGCAAGCATAAGAAGCAGGAGCAACAAAAACTTCATACTACCTAAAAACTTCATGTCACGCATTTCTTTTATTTGCCAGATGAAAGGAACGATTCCGCCTTGGCTATATCGCCGGCATGGTCCACATCCAATATCTTCGTGAACACACAAGCTGTCAACCGGAATCCATCCTCAACCAGGCCGCGCTGGAAATTGCGCATCCTGCTCTGCCCTTCACGCATACAGCGCTCCAGCGTAGACAATGTACGGGGCCGAAGACAATAGATGCCTCCGGAAATATAACGGTCGCCCTCGTCCGTGTCATGGAATCCGGTAATCCGCAAATCCTTGTCCGTCCCTACGTACAACGGTTTCTCATCGTCCACGTAGTCCGTCACGGCCATCATTCCGTCTGTATCGCTCGTTTCAAACCTATGGATGTATTCCGCAAATTCGTCTTCCCTGAAAACGGTATCCACCGTAGTCAGACAAAAGGGTGCATCCTTCAGGTAAGGTGCGAGTTCATGAAAACTATGCATGGAGCTGGGGGTAGACTTGAGTACCAAACGGATGGGCGCGAAACAACCCTCTTCTTGCAGGCTGCGGATGAACGCACCGGTCTGCGGATGAATCGTATTGGCAATGACCGCTATCTCTTCGGCTCCGTTTGCGCTGAAGATGCGGAACAAGCGCCGAATCATCGGTTCACCGTTCAGTTCTACAAGTGGTTTCGGACGCTCTACGCCTTCTTGCGCCAGCCGCGAACCCTCACCCGCTGCGATAATTGCATATTTCATAAGTTGTGTATTCCTATCTATTTACCTTTTTCATTTCGTTTTCAGCCGACAAAAATAAAAAGTATTTCTTTCTCCCCACCTGAAGGGTGGAAGTACAGAACACTTTGTCTACCGTACGGAACACTCAGAAAACACTTTTAACATCCATATAACATTTGAGAACAAATCTTGTGTCTTAAAGACTTCCATCCGTGTATTTTATCGTTTAATTCCGTATATCCGTCCATTTTAAGACGTATATCTTGCAGATTCCACTTTTTTTTGCGAATATTGCACCGTTTTTTCACGGACAGATGGTATATAGAATTTTTGAACAATAAAGGCAAATGACATCACCCACACTTAAAGAGCGCGTGCAAGCTACCATGAAATCCGAAGACACCGAAGGGGTTTTCGAGTTGTACGTCACACGTACACCGGGTTATCTATGGGCATTGTTTTTCAAGAAACTGCATGTCCACCCAATTGCCGTCACGCTGCTGTCCATCGTGATTGGCACGTTGGCCGGTTACTTTTTCTGGTTCAACGACCTCCGCATGAACCTTATCGGCATGCTTCTGTTGGTATGGGCCAACTGGTATGACTGTGCCGACGGCCAGCTGGCACGCATGACGGGACAGAAGACACTCATCGGAAGGATTCTGGACGGTTTCGCCGGCGATGTGTGGTTCTTCTCCATTTATTTCTTCATCAGCCTGAGACTCACGACCGAAACAGCCCCTTGGGGCACTCCATGGAGCGTATGGATCTGGCTGCTCTGCGCGTGGGCAGGTTTCCACTGCCATGCCAAGCAATGCGCGCTGGCTGATTACTACCGCAACATCCACCTGTATATACTGAAAGGACAAGCCGGAAGCGAATTGGACAACTATGCCGACCAGCGGGCCTTGATGCACTCGCTACCTTGGAACGGAAAGGAATGGTTTCACAAAATCTACCTGTATTTTTACGGCAACTACACACGGAGCCAGGAGGAAATGACGCCCGCCTTCCAGGCTTTCCATAAGGCCGTGCAACAACGCTACGGCGGAAATCTTCCGGAAGACCTCAGAAAACGGTTCCGTGCAGCCAGCCTGCCCCTGATGAAATATACGAATATCCTGACCTTCGACACGCGCGTAGGCGTATTGTTCCTGTCCCTCCTTTCCGGATTTCCGTGGATTTATCCGCTTTTTGAAATCACCGTGCTCGAAGCTCTCAGGTTTTACACACGACACGTGCATGAATCATTCTGTGCACAGTTCACCAAAGAAATCGAAAGATGAACCGGACTCCCTGCATAGCCCTTCTGTTGGCCGGCGGACAAGGCTGCCGCATGCACAGCCTCCGTCCCAAACAGTTTCTGACTGTCGAAGGGTCACCTGTCCTCGCATATCCTTTGCGCACATTTCAGCATCACGATGAAATCGACAGGATTTATGTAGTATGCGCCCCTGAGTGGAGCGACTTTATCAGATGTCTCGCAAACGAAGAAAGCATTTCCAAATTTGTACGCACCATTCCGTCGGGCACAACCAGTATCGACTCCATACGCAACGGCATAGAGGGGATACGGCAAGACTATAGCGAGTCAAACCCTGTTGTCATGTTGCATGAGGCCGTGCGTCCGCTGGTCTCGGACGAAACCATCGGCCTCAAC
Organism: uncultured Paraprevotella sp.; assembly: GCA_900548345.1. Classification (GTDB taxonomy): domain Bacteria; phylum Bacteroidota; class Bacteroidia; order Bacteroidales; family Bacteroidaceae; genus Paraprevotella. The sequence continues at coordinate 7,636 of URKA01000017.1, forward strand.
CTGAAAACATTCCGCACATACGGCAATGCCGTGACGGCCATACGAAGTCATGAAGCCTATATGGTCAGCAACGACGGCATATCCTCCTCGGCAGGCATACCGCGAGAACAGCTCTTCCGCGCACAGACACCGCAGACATTCTTCCTGAACGACATAGAAGAGGCCTTCACCCGCGCGAAGCAAGCCGGACTTCCGGCCTCGCAGTCGCTTTATACGCTGATGACAGAAGTCTGCGGGGAAAAGCCACTTTATATCGCACAAGGCGATGCAATCAACTTCAAGCTCACCCTTCCCGAAGACATCGAACTGCTGAAGGCTATCCTGTGCTACCGCAGAAAAGGCTGAACAAGCCCATTCCACCGGTATTTTCTTATCCGTCCTTTTTGAGATATCCGTGCCGCATCCGCCACAGATAATGCCATATCTTGAACACGGGAGACCAAACCACCTCACGCGGATAATCTCTCAGGAATGTGAAGTTGCGCGCTACTTTACGGCAGAATTTCCGCCACGACGTCTCATTGCACCGGCGCACGATGCGCCCGTCGTACTTTCCGAAATTACCGGCCAACATAATTTCATCCAGCAACCGCACACCGTAAAGCGGCGAAGGAGGCAACAACAAACGGCTCTCTTCCAGTCCGAACACATCCCTGAGCACATACATCACGGCCGAGGCAAACCGGGTCATGTGCAGACGGTCCAACATGTGCAGCGTCTGTGCCTTTTCTTCCTCGGAGCAAGGCACACACAACACGAAATAATAGTCGAGCAGTTGGCGCAACCCTACCCCTTCATCGAACAAGTGGCGATAGATGTGCAACAAGATATATATGCGGTTCATATCGGGCGTAGGCACGGCAATCCGCCCCGCCCCCTCAGGCAGTTCCACCGTATGAAGCAGTTGGCGCGGCATATTCTCCCTGAAGTATTTCTGCAGCCTGCGGTCGGTCGGAAAGTCGTTCATCCATGAAGGGGTGAAATGCACCTCTATCTCCGTGTCCTTCAACACAGGAAAGTCTGCGTGGTGATAGACGATTTCCGAACGGGGACAATAGCGGCGGACGTATGCCGCCACGGCATCCCGCCGGCCTTCCACCCAAAGGTCGATATCGCCCGCCATGCGGTGCAACGGCCGCGGATAAAGCACGGCATTGCCTTGCCCTTTCAATACCACGCAGCCCATACCGTCCTTTCTGAAACGTTCGCACACCTTGACGGCCATGCGGTTCAGACGCCGGTTGTTCACCTCTATCTGCTGCACAAGCGCAATCCATGGCATCAGCACCCGCGCGGGCGGTCTTCTCTCTGCGGGCAACTTTTCCACCCCGTCGAGCACCACCGCCACAAGGGTCTGTTTCCGCGACATGCCGAAGACTGCCTCCCAGCCCTCTTCATCCAACTCCACGTCGTTGTCGGAAGAAGCACCTATGGCCAGGCGGACCAGTTTGAAGAAAGCCTGTTCGTGAACCGCATGTAGATTCTGTTTTCCATCCATCTTGTCTGTAACCGTAAATGTCCTGCTTATAAAACAAAGCAAAGATAACATTTTTTCAGACCATACCGTTCCGAAACGGACAAAGTTCCCAAAAAAGGACTGATAAAGCGTAAAATATTTAAAATAGAATGGCACATTGAACGGGAATGCGTACTTTTGTACATCAAACAAAACTATATAAAGGAAAAGGATATGAAGAATCTCAAAGTAATAGGCGCAGCCCTTTTCATGGGCATCGTGGCAGCAAGCTGCCATAGTAGCAGAACCGCACTGCAACCCGAAGCATTGAACGGAGAATGGAACATCATGACAGTGGGCGACAAACAGGCCACCGCTGCCAAACAACCTTACATCGGCATGGACATCGAAGCCAAACGTCTCTACGGCTGTGCGGGATGCAACCGCATTATCGGCTCGGTGGAGACGGAGCCGGGCAAGGCCGGACAGGTTTCTTTCGGCAAAGTAGGCTCCACCCGCATGCTCTGCCCTGATATGGATACGGAAAGTGCCGTGCTTGAAGCACTGAACAAGGTGAGCGGCTACAGAGGCACCGACAAAGAACTGTCGCTGACCGACAGCAAGGGCAACACGCTACTCACACTGAACAAACGTCCCGAAGCATCGCTCGCCTCATTGAACGGACGTTGGAACATCACGGCCGTGGATGGTGAGAAAGCGGAAGACATTTCCAAAAGCGAAACGCAACCGTTCCTTGAATTCGACACCGCACAAAAGGCCGTACACGGCAACGGCGGATGCAACATCATCAACGGAAGCCTGACACAAAGTGCCGACAGTCCCACCTCACTGAAATTTGGACAGATGATAAGCACCATGAAGGCGTGTCCCGACATGGAAATCGAAGGACGGATACTCCGTGCCTTAGACAAGGTGCGCAGTTTTACGGTGAAAGACGACACGCATGCCTCGCTCATCGATGAGAACGGACAGGAAGTGCTGGCGTTGGAGAAACAGTAAATCCACGGTTCCGTAAATCTCATCATAAAAGACCGAAAAACAGGACCGAACAGTTAACTTTTGAAGCACTTTGAAACCGTCTTCAAATGCGGACCTTTCGGCAGTAAAACGCACACAGGTGAAGAACGAAACGCTCACAGGTGAAGAACAAGATGCTCACAGGTGAAGAAAAAGACGCTGACCTGTGTGCGTTTTACCCCCTCAAATCAAAGGAACAGTTCCCCCTTGCCTTGACGTACAATCTCGAAAGCATCATCGATGCAGTTCACCACCGTGGAAGCCTCCGTTCCACCATAACCGCCGTCAATCACCAAGTCCACCTTCCCCTTGTATTTCTCGTGAATCAGTTCGGGGTCGGTAGAATACTCGATGATTTCGTCCTCATCGTGCACGGACATCGTCAGAATCGGACTGCCAGCCTCACGCACCAGACTGCGGATGATGGCATTGTCGGGCACACGGATGCCCACCTCCTTCTTGTTTTTATAAAGTCGGGGCAGACGACTGCTGGTGGGCAGAATGAACGTAAACGCACCGGGCAGATTCTTCTTGAGCACCTTGAAGGCTGCATTGCTTACCTGCGCGTACTCGCTGATGTTCGACAAGTCGTAACAAATCACAGAAAGATTGCTCTTCTGCGGATTCACACCCTTGAGCGCACAGATACGCTCCACGGCACGTACATTGAGCGCATCACAACCGATGGCATAGACTGTGTCCGTGGGATACACAATAAGTCCCCCGTCTTTCAGCACCCCGACCGCCTTCGCTATCTCGCGGGGATTCGGATTCTCCGGATAAATCTTGATAATCATAAATTCAGGTTTGAATGAGCGGTTTCCAGCTAACCAAAGGCAAATGTATGAAATAATCCGAAACAGACCTACCTGAACGCCCTGGAAATTCAAAAAGAAAACACTGCCCGACAAAAAGTCGGAAAACAGAATAAGCTACTTACAAAATCATTAAAAAACAACGGAAAAGAATACGGAATATGATTTTTTCGTATATTTGCGCATAGTTTTATTAAGGTATTATCCATAATCTACATTCACATGGCAAAAATAACAAAAGAAATGGCCCTGCGGTACCATGAGCAAGGCAAACCCGGAAAGATTGAAGTGGTTCCGACCAAACCGCACACCACACAAACGGACCTCTCGCTGGCTTACTCGCCGGGAGTGGCGGAACCCTGCCTTGAAATAGAGAAAAATCCGCATGACGCCTACCGCTATACGGCAAAGGGCAACCTTGTGGCCGTCATATCCAACGGTACGGCCGTGTTAGGACTGGGCGACATCGGCGCTTTGGCCGGCAAACCGGTGATGGAAGGAAAAGGATTGTTGTTCAAGATATACGGTGGCATCGATGTGTTCGACATCGAAGTCAACGAAAAGGATCCCGAAAAGTTCATCCAGGCGGTGAAAGCCATCGCCCCGACATTCGGAGGTATCAACCTTGAAGACATCAAGGCACCCGAATGTTTCGAGATAGAACGCCGGCTGAAAGAAGAGCTGGACATCCCGGTGATGCACGACGACCAGCATGGCACGGCTATCATTTCAAGTGCCGGCCTGCTCAATGCCCTGGAAGTGGCGGGCAAGAAGATTGAGGATGTACGGATTGTAGTGAACGGTGCCGGAGCTGCCGCCATCTCATGCACAAAACTGTATGTGGCCTTGGGCGCACGGGTGGAGAACATCATCATGCTGGATTCCAAAGGCGTCATCACAAGCGACCGTGAAGGATTGAACGAGACCAAACGCATGTTCGCCACCGAACGCCGCGACATACACACCTTGGAAGAGGCCGTAAAAGGGGCCGATGTGTTCCTGGGGCTGTCGAAAGGTAATGTACTGACCCAAGACATGGTGCGCAGCATGGCAGACTCACCCATTGTCTTCGCCCTGGCCAACCCCGTGCCTGAAATATCTTATGAGGACGCCATGGCTTCGCGCCCCGATGTACTGATGTCTACCGGCCGGAGCGATTACCCGAACCAAATCAACAACGTCATAGGCTTCCCTTATATCTTCCGCGGCGCACTCGATGTGGCGGCCACCGCCATCAACGAAGAGATGAAACTGGCAGCCGTACGTGCCATCGCCAACCTCGCCAAACAACCCGTGCCCGATGTGGTCAACGAGGCTTACCACGTGAACAACCTGACATTCGGCCCGTCTTATTTCATTCCGAAACCCGTAGACCCGCGCCTCATTACCGAAGTGTCCATGGCAGTAGCCAAAGCCGCCATGGAGAGTGGGGTGGCACGCAAGTCCATCGAAGACTGGGATGCGTATGCACTACACCTGAAGGAACTCATGGGTTACGAATCCAAACTTACCCGCCAGTTGCGCGAGACGGCACGCCGCAATCCGCAACGCGTGGTATTTGCCGAAGGCATCCACCCGAATATGCTGAAAGCTGCCGTCGAAGCGAAAGCCGAGGGCATTTGCCACCCCATCCTGTTGGGCAACGACGAACGCATAGAAAAGCTGGCCAAGGAACTCGACCTCAGCCTGGAAGGCATAGAAATCATCAACCTCCGCCACGACCGTGAGGCGGAACGCCGCGAACGCTATGCCAAAATCCTGGCCGAGAAGAAAGAACGCGAGGGATACACGTTCGAGGAAGCCAACGACAAAATGTTCGAACGTAACTATTTCGGCATGATGATGGTGGAAACCGGCGAAGCGGACGCTTTCATCACCGGCTTGTATACCAAATACTCCAACACCATCAAAGTGGCCAAGGAGGTCATCGGCATCCGTCCGGAATTCAATCATTTTGCCACGATGCACATCCTGAATTCCAAGAAGGGTACGTTCTTCCTGGCCGACACGCTGATTAACCGTCATCCCGACACGGAGACGATTATTGACATCGCACGCCTGTCTGAACAAACCGTACGCTTTTTCAATCACGAACCGGTCATCGCCATGTTGTCATATTCCAACTTCGGCTCCGACAACTGCGGTAGCCCGGCCAACGTACACAAGGCAGTGGAGACACTCCAGGCATCCTGTCCGGACCTGGCCATCGACGGTGAGATGCAAGTGAAATTTGCCATCAACGATGAGTTGCGCGACCGTAAATATCCTTTCACTCGCCTGAACGGAAAAACAGTCAACACGCTTGTCTTCCCGAACCTGAGTTCTGCCAACTCCGCTTACCAGATGATACAGTCGCTCAACGAAGATGACACGGAAATGATTGGTCCCATTCAGATGGGCCTGAACAAACCGATTCACTTCACGGACTTCGAGAGTTCCGTGCGCGACATCGTAAACATCACGGCCGTGGCTGTGATTGACGCCATCGTGATGAAGAAGAAAAAACAATAAACTCTTTTCGTATTCAATTACGGGATACAACCTTCACGTCAGCGAAACGGTTGTATCCCGTTTTTTATGGTTTGGTAGTTCCCAAAGTTCAGACGGATTCATTGATTACCCAATCTGCAATCGTCCGCTTCTCGCTGTCGAAGTTGATACCAACCTTTACCGTAGGCAACCCGCAGAGGGCAAAACGCGAGGGATAATCCTTCAGGTCTATCTGCTTCATGGCCGCCTCGGCACTCTTGTCGAGCTTCAGCTCTACGACATAAAGGGTCGTGGCCGTGCGCATCACCATATCCACACGTCCGCGTGGTGTGCGCACTTCCACATCCACATAATAACCCAGCAGACTGAAAATGATGTAGAAGAGTTGTTGGTAGTGTCCCTCGTAATGAGTGTTGTCACAATAAGGCACGGTCAGAAGGAAGTCACGGAGCAAGACCAATGCGCTTTCCATGTCTTCCTTATATATAGCTCCGTACATACGTGCTATGGTCGTACTGCCCATAAGGGTGTTGTTGCCGATATAGTTGGGTAGCAAACTGCGCATCAGTCCGACACGGATTTCGCGGTTAGGAATATCAAGGGTGTACAGTTCCATAATCTCATCATAATCCTTGATGGTAACATACCCACTTTGGTAGAGCAATGGCGTGATGGCTGTCATCCGCTCCGTGGGAGCATCGAACTCCGCCGACATGGCTTGCGTCCCGCCTATCTGCGATGGCGCGACATTGTACTTGCGTAGCATTTCTATCAGGTAAGTGGGCGTGCCGCTTCCGAACCAGTAGTCGTTCAGCTTCATGTCAACAAAGGCGTTCAACAGGCTGAACGGGTTATATATATCGGGCGAAGGCCAAGTGAAGTGATAGCCGTCGTATTTCTCTTTCAGGCGTTGCACCATCTCGTCCTCTGTCACACCAAGTTTGTCGGCAAACCGTTTGACGTGTCCCTGCATCTGCGTGCGCATCTCCTCTTCCGTAATACCGCAGATGGCGGCATATGAATCATCCATGCTAATATTCTTGATGTTGTTCAGCTCGCTGAAGATGCTCAACTGCGAGAACTTGGTGATACCCGTAAGGAACACGAAACGCAAGTACGGGTCGCAGGCTTTCAACGGTGAATAGAAGTTTCTCATCACATTGCGGAGCACCGGAAGTTCCGTATCCTCGTGCATCACGTCAAGAAGCGGCGCGTCGTATTCGTCGATGAGTACAACCACTTTGTGTCCTGTATGCTCGCAGGCTTTCGAAATCAGATTGGTCAGGCGGTCGTTTGCGTCAACGGCAGGAGACGTTATACCGTATTTCTTCTCATAGCCCGCCAACATGTTGCCTAAGTATCTTTCCAACCTTTCCTTGTCCACATGCTTGGCCAGGCTCATGTCGAAATGCAGCACAGGGTATTCCGTCCAGTCCTTTTCCAATTGTTCTATCGCCAGCCCACGGAACAGTTCTCTCTTTCCCTCGAAATAGCTTTTCAGCGTGGACGTGAGCAACGACTTGCCGAACCGGCGCGGACGGCTCAGAAAGAAATATTTGGCATCGGCATGTGAAAGGCGATACACATACTCCGTCTTGTCCACGTAGATATAATCATCTTCCCGGATATTCGAGAATGTCTGAATGCCCACGGGACACCGTTTCAATTTCGGTTGCTGTCGTTCCTGTTCCATTGTCTCACATGTTTGATTGGTTAGCATTACAAAAATAGGGAAATTCCCCGATATTATACGCTTAAGAGAGAAAGAAAATGATTTTTAGATGCCGAGGGCAGGATTATGAAACTTGTGCAACCTGTAACTATACTGATAATTAGACAGTCTGAATACCTGAAAGATTTTTTGAGAAAACTCCCTGTAGTGCGCGCGAGAACAAAAAGAAGAAAAGAAATAATCGCATAAAAAACCGAATCCGCCGGAACATCATTCCGGACAAACCGGCATTTCTTCGTATTAAACTTGACGGAACAAGCAAAAATAAATAACTTTACGGCACATTGCCCAATCATCCGCGTCATGAGAGTCATTTTATGTCTGCTTTGCCTTATCCGGTTCACCGTTCTGCACAGTACACCTTTGTCTGTCAGGGCGGTTGACTTTCCGTTTGCCGGCAAACTGCCTTCAAATGAAATCACCGACATATACCAGGACCACGAGGGTTTCATCTGGTTAGGTACCAACAGCGGAGTGGCACGCTACGACGGCCATACGGTGCAGACTTTCCGTTCGGACTACCGTCATCCTGAAATGTTGTCGAACAATCGCGTCACTTGTTTCGCAGAAGACGGGCAACATGTATATATAGGTACGCAAAACGGACTTCATTGGTATGACAAACTTACCATGACGCTCCGTCCTTTCCCCAATAAACAACTGAAGGATAAACACATCTACGCACTATGCTCCACAGGAGACGGTTACATCTGGGTATCGGCCGGAAACCGGCTGTACCGTATCGACAGCCGCACCGGGCATTGCAGTCTGTACAAACTGCACGATCGCACCGGACGGAGCATACAGTGCCATGCCTTTTATCTCGACCGGAAAGGGGTGTTCTGGATTTGCTCGCAGCAAGGACTCATACGCCACACACCACACACCGGACAGTTTGTCAGGATGCCGAGAATCGGAGTCCGGAACAGTCCCTTCAGTCTGTTTCAGGACCGTGAAGGACGCTACTGGATATCGACATGGGGCGAAGGATTATGGTCGATGCGGACCGACGGGACCCCGGCCGGGACCGTTTATCGCCGACAACCTATCCGCAGTAACCGTACCGGCTCACCCGACCTGCTCTTTTTCAGCATGACACAGGACGATGTATACGGTTATCTATGGGTATTATCCTACGATAACCTCTATGCCTTGCGCACATATCCCGACAGCGAGACCGCCGAACCGGTGGACATCAGCGACAAGGTAGACGTGAACAAGATGTACACACGCATCATCAAAGACCATGACGGCAATCTGTGGCTCAGTTCCTACGACAACGGAACCATTGTCACATTCCCTTCCGGAACCGTAAACAACCATCCGCTCCGTCGACTTAGCGACGATTTGCACTGGACGCCCAACCTGCTCACCCTGTGCCGCGACAAAGACGGTTACTTCTGGTTCAATCAGGACCGTTTCGGCATCTGCACATCATCCCCCGACGGACAGACACTGGCCTATGCCTCACCGGAACTTTCCAGTATCACAATGGATACGAGAGTTATGGCAAGCCATACCGGTGGAGAAGGTATATGGAGCGCACACGCACACCAACCCGTTGTCTATCGCCTGCAACAAGAAGACGGGCACATTCGGGCCATACAAACTATAAACCTTTACGACCTCGCCGGCATCAGGCAACCGGCCGGACAGATGACCGAAGACCTGCAAGGCAACCTGTGGATTCTGGCTCAGAACCGTATCGTGGCATGGAACTTCCGCACCGGACGACATCACATCACATCATCAGATATAGATTTTCTCCGCCTGTCCGTCGCAACGGCACAAAACGTATGGGCGGTGGCGGCAGACAAGGGACTTTACATGCTCACGCTGCAGGACGGACATGGCATAACCTGCCGGAAATGCGTCGAACTCCCCTTGCATCGGAACGAAAAAGCCGAGATGCTGTGTGCAGACAGCCGGAAATATATATGGGTATCCACCTCGCAAGGCAGAATCCTGCAATACGACACCGCGCGGAAACAGTTCACGGAACTGACGGAAATGCTGAATAAGGACGGTCACAATGTGCTGAACCTGCTATCTCTCAACAAACAACTTTGGATAATTACCCATAACTCCATCGTACAATACCATACGGACAAAGGCATCTGTACGGAACATAAGGTTCCGAACGACTACATGACCGTACGTATCTTCCGCGACCAGACGGCCTGCCTTGATGCCAACGGTACGCTTTATGCCGGTGGGAACGGGGGTTTTGTGTCCATCACTCCAGCCGAAAGCACGGAACGCCCTGCAAGGGAATACTTTCCGCCAGTATTGGCCGACTTGAAGGTTGACGGCAAGAGCATATTCTTCACTCCTCCGGAAAATACAACCGCGAAACGCTCCGACATCACTTGCATCAGGCTTCCACACCACGCACGCAATATCAGCATTGATTTTACCACCCTTCACAACCTTGCCTCACCGCCGTTCCGGTATATGTTCAAACTGGAGGGGACAGACGACCGATGGATGACCACCAAGGACGGTGAGCGCACCGCCTTTTACAATAGAATAAGAAAAGGATGTCATCATCTGTATGTGAAATATGCCGATGAAACGGAAGAAAACGGAAAGACATACACACTTGTGCGTATCGATGTGGAACCGGCTTGGTGGGAAACCACGTGGGCATATATCGGTTATGCCTTGCTTGCCGTATGGGCGGTTTGGGCATGCCTTCGCATCTACATCCACCGACTGCATGTGAAAAACCGCCGGCAGGTGCAGGAAACCATCACACAAACCAAGCTGGACTATTTCACTAATGTGTCGCACGAATTGCTCACCCCTCTCACAGTCATTTCCTGCGTGGCGGACTATCTTGAAGACCGGCATCCCGAAGAGGGACAACAAACCGGCATCATGCGCAATCACATTTATCGGCTGAAACATCTTCTGCAACAGATTCTCGACTTCAGGAAGTCGGAACACGGACTGATGCGTCTGAAAGTGCGCGAAGGCAACATCATATCTTTCATCCGTCAGGTCTGCCCGACAAACTTCCTGCCTGCCGCCACTCAGAAACAACTGCACATAGAAGTGTCTGTTCCCGAAGAAGAGGTTAGAGGATATTTAGACTTTGACAAAGCCGACAAGATTCTATACAACCTTGTATCCAATGCCATCAAATACACTCCGGATGGAAAAAACATCGGATTCACCGCAGAAATACGCGCCATCGACGGCATCAGACACATTGTGGTCACCGTATGGGACGAAGGCATCGGCATCCCGCCGAAGGAACAGGAACGCATATTCACCCGTTTCTATACCGGAAGCAACGGAAAAAGCGGCCTGTCGAACGGTATCGGACTGGCCCTGGCCAAGGAACTTACAGAAATGCACCACGGAAGCATATCCGTGGCAAGCAGGCTGGGAAAAGGCTCGGTGTTCACGGTCGCGCTCCCTATCGACCGGGAAGCATACGGTGAAGAGGAAATCGAGGACAGGTTCACAGCTGATTGCACACAGGTCGGTAATGAAGCGCCTACCTGTGCGCAATCAGCTGACATAAACGACGAGAAACCCACCGTCATGCTCGTGGACGACAACACCGACCTGTCGGATACCATAAAGCGAATGTTCGCCCCTTATTACGAAGTGGTTTCCGCTACCGGCGGCCAAGAGGCACTCATGCTGTTGGAACACATATCTCCCGACATCATCATCTCGGACGTCATGATGCCTGAACCTGACGGATTCGCATTCTGCCGCCTTGTCAAATCCCGGATGGAAACCAGCCACATCCCCGTTATCCTGCTGACAGCCAAACGTACGCCGAACGACCGTATCGAAGCCTACAACGCAGGTGCCGACGGTTATCTTGCCAAACCTTTTGAGACGAATGTTCTGAAAGCCAGAATAGACAATCTGCTCCGCACATGCAGGGAACGGCAACAGGCATTCCGCACAAGAGACCGCATACAACTGAACGAGCTGGAATACAGGTCGGAAGATACGGATTTCCTACAGAAGATGACAGACTATATCCATGCGCATCTGGACGATGAGGATTGCAGTCTGGAGCTACTGGCAAGCCACACGAATGTATCCAAATCGACACTCAACCGCAAAGTGAAAGCCATGACGGGACTGACCCCGTCGGACTTCGTCCGGAACATCAAGCTGAAATACGCCTGCATGATGCTTGCCCACCGGAACGTGACAGTTTCCGAAGTAGCATACGCCACCGGCTTCTCCTCCCCGAAATACTTCACCCGGTGTTTTAAGAAAGAATTCGGCATTCCACCCACAGAGTACCAACAGCAGAAAAACGCGGAAAAACCGGAGTAAATAAGTGCCATAACAGTTTTTTGCCCCATCTTTGCCAATATTCTGTCCCATTCCACCGCCTTTTTCAACTTATCTTTGTCACAGAGTCCTACTTGAGGATGAACGTCCCCAGGCATCTCTCTTATATTAACTTTAAATACACTCCCATGACGAAACAGAAACTTACACTAATGGTTCTGGCAGCATTATTTTGCAGGCAACTCTATGCCCAGCCAAGCCTGAACGAATGGAAAGAAGCGTCGGAACAGCATCCCGTTGACATCACCTCGCTGGTAGCCAACGCTTCGGGAACGGGAAGCGAAAGGGTGTGGCTTCGCCACGGCGCGGATGCCGCAGCCGGTTACAACAAGAACAATGCCGAGTTTGCATCTGCCGTCTATAGCGGCATCGGTATCGAATCCTGGTATTGGACCCCGCAAAAGAATGCCGACCTCATCTGGCAGGACCTGAATGTTCTCCCCGGCACCTACCGCGTGACAGCATTCGTAACGGCACAAGTCTACAACGATGCCGGCCGGAAAGGGCAAAACGTAGGCACAGTCAGCTTGCGTATCGGCGACGGCATGACGGCCTATACCAATAATAAATGGGAGCAAGTCGTGGCAGTCGGCAGCGTAAAAGGCGGAACACCCCTGCGTGTCGGTATCTATGCCGGTGACGACAATGCCAACGACTGGGTCAGTATCGCCCAAGTAAAGGTGGAATGCTTGGGCGTCAATGCTGAAGCGACGGAAAAAATTGCGCTGAACGAGAACTATGATGTGTGTGCGTTGCGTGAACTCATGTACGCTGATTTAAGTCTGGAGAAATATCTGCCGGCAGGACAATGGACCACCTTATCCTTGCCCTGCGACCTTGATGAAGACAAAGTAAAGAGTCTGTTCGCCAAAGTTTTGACACCCGGAAAGATAACCATCAACAAAGAAGAAGCCACCCTTGAAGCTACCCCGGTAAGCACCATGCAGGCAGGAAAGCCTTATCTGGTACAACCTTTATCTACGATGGAGAAGCTGTCATTCCCCGGAGTGATGGGCGTTCCCGAATCGCAATCAACAGCCGTTGAAGGCTGGATACCGACCTACCGCCTCCGCGAAGGTTTGGTGAGCTGTTATACCTTGGATACGGTCGATGGAAACCCGGTGTTGCGTCCTGTCGGGACAAATGAACCCGTCAAAGGATTCGGTGCCTACCTCAATACCGGTTCGATGCCGAATCCGGCATCCTCCCCATTACCTCTTACGATTGTCGAACATTAATTAAAAGAAAGATGAATACTATATATAATAAGGTAGGGCTACTTGTTTTAGCCATAATATGTCCTGTTATAGCTTCCGCCGACCGTTGGGAACGAATGGACAATAGCTGGTCTTTTGCTTTAGGCAACCACTCGGAAGCAGTCGCCGCAGACTTTGACGCATCCTCATGGCGGACACTGGACCTGCCCCACGACTGGAGCGTGGAACCGGAAGCCGCTGCCCTCGCCGGACAGCATACAGGTCCTTTCACCCCCAACAGCATCGAAGGTTCCGCCACAGGATTTACCGTTGGCGGCGAAGGATGGTACAGGAAAACATTCAGGCTGGATGACAGAAAGGAAGGCGAACGCATCAGCCTGCAGTTTGACGGTGCTTACAATGAAACCACCGTCTACGTCAACGGCCAGAGAGCCTATTATAACCCCTACGGCTATATGACCTTCCGTTTCGATATCACCTCTTTGTTGAATCCCGTAGGTGAAGATAATGTAGTGGCTGTGCGCGTACAGAACGAAGGAAGAAACACGCGTTGGTATGCAGGAAGCGGCATCTACCGGCATGTATGGCTGATGCGCACTCCGGCCGTGCACCTTGACGACTGGCATACGCTGATTCTGGCACAGGCGGATGGTTCCGTTTACATCCGTACCCGTGTATTCAATGAAACCGGCAAGGAAGTTTCCGTTCCCCTGACAGCGGAAGTGGCTGGAGCAAAGACAAGCCGGGAAGTGAGCATCCGTCCCCATACCTCGGAAGAGGTGATTCTGAAAATGACAGCCCCGTCGCCCCGCCTCTGGTCACCCGACACCCCGAATCTGTACACGGCAATCCTCAGTGCCGGTGATGATATAATGAACAAACGCATCGGCTTTCGTACTATCACCATGGATGCCGACCGCGGAATGCTTCTCAACGGTGAGTCTGTCCTGCTGAAAGGAGGATGCGTACATCACGACTGCGGACTGTTGGGTGCCGCCAGCTACGATGACGCGGAATACCGCAAGATTCGCCTGCTCAAGGAAAACGGCTACAATGCCGTACGTTGCTCACACAACCTTCCCGCACAGGCTTTCCTCGATGCCTGCGACTCATTGGGAATGTTTGTGATTGACGAGGTCTTCGACCATTGGATTGTAGCAAAGAATAGTAACGACTACCACCGCTTCTTCCAAGAATTCAGCGACCGTGATGCCCGAAGGATGGTGGAACGTGACGGATGCCATCCCTGCATCATCATGTGGAGCATCGGCAACGAAGTGCCGGGACGCATAGAACCGGAAGGAGTAGCGGCGGCCGCCCGGCTGCGTGCCGACGTACTGGCTATAGACAGCAGTCGTGCCGTCACCGCTGCCATCTGTGGCTGGGACAACTTCCGGCACACATGGAACGACCATAATGAGAAAGCCTTCCTCAGTCTGGATGCCGGCGGATACAATTATCTATACGACAAATACGAAAGTGACCACCAGACACATCCCGACCGCGTGATGTACGGTAGCGAAAGCTATCCCAAACAGCGTTCACAAAACTGGGATTTAGTGGAGAAACTCCCATACGTCATCGGCGACTTCGTATGGACAGCCATCGACTATTTGGGCGAAGCCGGAATCGGCAGTGCCGAATACCGCACAGGCGGTAACCAACCGCAGTTCCAGGGATGGCCTTGGTTCAACGGATGGTGCGGCGACATAGACCTTACCGGCGAAAAGAAACCGCAGGCTTACTACCGTGATGTGGTGTGGCGCGATGCCCCCATCACAATGGCCGTGGAAAAACCTGCCCCTTGGGGAACCTACCAGAGCATCTCGGCATGGGGATGGCAACTGGAATACAACAGCTGGACTTTCAACGATTGTACCTCTAATGACAGAATGACGGTCAACGTATATGCCCGTTCCAAACAGGTGCGCCTGTATCTGAACGGTCGTCTGTTGGAAACGAAAGACATCACTCCCACCTACTGGGCCGGATTCAGCGTACCTTACGAACCGGGAGAACTCCGTGCAGTGGAGTTCGACGGAACGAACGAAGGTGCCTCATTCACGCTGAAAACAGCGGGACAACCCGTGGGCATCCGTCTGCGTGCCGACCGTAACGAGTTTTCCGCCGATGAACAGTCTCTGATTTACATCACCGCCGAATTGGTGGATGCCGAAGGCAATGTCGTACGCGACGCGAAAGAACAGGTAACTTTCGAACTCACCGGTGACGCATCCATCATTGCTACCGGCAACGCATCGCCCAATGATATGGAAAGTTTCCGCGCCTCCACGGTTTCCCTGTATGAAGGCCGTGCAATGGCTGTCATACGTGGCAACGGAACCGACCGGAACGTCACGGTCAAGGCAACGGGCAACAACTATGGTGAAGCGATATTGGAGCTCAACGACCGGAAAGGAAGCGGCATTGAGACGGTGGCATACCCATCGGATAACGGTGCCACAGCATCGCTTCAAGACGGCATCTATACGCTGAGCGGTGTGAAATGCGCCGACAATGCCCGCCTGCCGAAAGGCATCTATGTGGTGAGCCGGAACAATCAGGTAAAGAAGCATCTGGTAAAATAGACATCCCGTTTCTTTAGAGACGGACAGTAGCAAACATAATCAACCATCATTAACTTAATCTCAATGAGCAAAACTCATTTTTTCACATCAATCGGACAGGTAGCCTTCACGGGCTACCTACTCCTGTTGGGGTGCGGCGCATCCCTCTCAGCACAACCAGCAAGAGAAAACATCAACACCGACTGGAAGTTCCACCCCGGCGACTGTGAAGGGGCCGGACAAACGGACTTCAACGACACGGAATGGCGGACACTCGATGTCCCGCACGACTGGAGCATTGAAGGACAGGTGGACAGAAAACAGCCTGCCGGCAATGATGGCGGATATTATCCCACCGGAATCGGATGGTACAGGAAGACCATTGAAAGCAGTGCTGCGGAAGCACAGGGCATCAACAGGATTTACTTCGAAGGTGTCTACATGAACGCCCAGGTCTTTGTCAACGGTTCTCTCGCCTGCACGCATCCTTACGGCTACACCTCCTTCTATGTCGATGCAACCCCCTACTGGAAAGAAGGGCAGAATATCATTGCCGTGCGTGTGGACAATTCGATGCAAAAGAACTGCCGTTGGTACTCCGGTTCCGGCATCTACCGCGATGTAGACCTTATCCATACGGAGCGCGTCCACTTCGACGACTGGGGAATCGGCATACGTACCATAGCCATGGACAAGGAATCTGCCGAGATTGAAATTACGGCAAAGATAGAGAACGAAACCGGACAACCGGCACAGCTCGACCTTTCTGCCGGCATCGGCAGAAACAACCGGAACGTTGCCAACGGGAAAACCACCATCACCGTTACCCCGCACTCCACCAAGGAGTACAAGCAACGCATCACCATACAACGGCCGGAATTATGGTCGCCTGATGCACCCAACCTGTATTCCGCCCATATCGTCTTGGAAAAGGAAGGCGTGAAATATGACGAATCCACCGAGAACTTCGGCATACGCACCATCGCCTACTCAGCCGAAGAGGGCTTCATCCTTAACGGCACTCCCGTGACCTTGAACGGCGGTTGCCTCCACCATGACAACGGTATCCTTGGTGCCGCTGCCTACAAAGATGCGGAATACAGGAAGGCACGCTTGATGAAAGAAGCCGGCTTCAACGCCGCACGTACCTCGCACAACCCTCCTTCGGAGAACTTTCTTGATGCCTGCGACGAATTGGGACTGCTGGTCATTGACGAGTCTTTCGACGGATGGCGCGACAGCAAGACGCCGCACGACTATTCCACCCTCCTCGACCAGTGGTGGACACGCGACCTGGAGGCGATGGTGCTGAGAGACCGCAACCATCCTTCCGTCTTCTGTTGGAGCATCGGCAATGAAATCATCGAGCGCAAAAGCCCACAGGCGGTACTCACCGCACACGCTTTTGCCGGTTACGTAAGGAAACTCGACCCCACACGTCCGGTAA
The DNA here is from genome assembly GCA_900548345.1 of uncultured Paraprevotella sp. Taxonomy (GTDB): domain Bacteria; phylum Bacteroidota; class Bacteroidia; order Bacteroidales; family Bacteroidaceae; genus Paraprevotella. The sequence continues at coordinate 24,727 of URKA01000017.1, forward strand.
CCTCTGCTCTTGCAGCATGGGACAAAGACTGGGAAATCTACGACCCGCTGGCGGCGGCACACGACATTGTCGGCTACAACTATATGATGCACAAAGGACCGTCGGACCACGAACGTGTGCCCTCACGTGTCATGATGCAGACGGAATCTTACCCACGCGATGCCTTTGCCAACTGGAAAAGGGTGTCAGACCACAGTTATATCATCGGTGACTTCGTATGGACTTCCATTGATTATTTGGGAGAATCCGGCATCGGCCGCTTCTATTACAAAGGAGAAAGCGAAGGGGAACATTACCATCGCGACCAATACCCGTGGCACGGTGCCTACTGCGGCGACATCGACCTGACAGGATGGCGCAAACCCATATCGCATTATCGCGACCTGCTGTACAACCCCGACAAGAAACTGTATATGGCGGTCAAGGAACCCAACGGTTATTACGGGGAAATCAAAGAGACGTTATGGTCGGTATGGCCTACCTGGGAATGCTGGAACTGGCCGGGACACGAAGGCAAGGACATTCAGGTGGAAGTCTATTCCCGTTACCCGAAAGTACGGCTGTATCTGAACGACAAGCTGGTCGGCGAACAGGAAACGACCGTGGCACAGGAGTTCAAGGCGGTCTTCACGCTGCCTTATGCACCGGGCGTTTTGCGCGTTGCCGGCATTGAAAACGGCGCGAAAACAGAGGCACAGACTTTGCAGACCGCCGGAAAACCGGCAAAAATCCGCCTGACGGCAGACCGTACCACATTGGACTGCGAAGGACAGCACCTTGCTTTCATCACAGCCGAAGTGACCGATAAGAACGGGAATGTCGTGCCCAACGCAGAAAACCTCCTGCATTTTTCCATCAAAGGGGAAGGCAACCTCATCGCCACCGGCAGTGCGGACCTCAAAGACGAGGTTCCTTACAACGTCTGTGACCGGAAAAGCTGGAAAGGCCGTGCCATTGCCGTTGTCAAGAACACGCGGCAGGAAGGAAAAGCCGTCCTGAAAGTCTCCTCTCCCGGCTTGTCTTCCGCTTCCGTCACCATCCATTGCGTCAAAGAACACAAACAATAACTCTCAAAACCATTCAACAATGAACAACACATTCAAACTATTCATGCTGTCAGGGATGACCTGCATGTTCTCCCTTCAAGAGGTATCCGCCCTTACGGGAACAGCAGGCCCAACAGAAGGGAATGTGATATCCATCATTGAGAATTCACCGAAAATCAGATACAACAACATGATATTCGGCCAATTCATCGAGCATTTCCACACACAGATATACGGCGGCATTTTCGACCCGTCCTCGCGTTTTGCCGATGAAGACGGCTTCCGTACCGATGTGATTGACGCACTGAAAGAAATCAAATGCCCCATCGTAAGATGGCCCGGCGGCTGTTTCGTCTCCACCTATCATTGGCTGGACGGTGTGGGAGCGGAACGCACCCCCGTCTACGACAAGAGCTGGCAGGTGGAAGACCCGAACACCTTCGGCACAGACGAGTACATCAAATGGTGCCGGAAAGTGGGCACCGAACCGTATATCTGTACCAATGCCGGCACCGGAACACCTGAAGAGATGAGCGACTGGGTGGAATACTGCAACCTGAGCATCGGGAAATACGGCAGGATGCGCATGGCTAACGGACACAAAGAACCTTACGGCGTGAAATACTGGAGCGTGGGAAATGAGAACTACGGCGACGGGAACACCATTGGTGTCGGGCAACCAAAGCACACCGATGCTCGACGGTATCCTGACAAGCAACGCGGAAGGCACACGCTACGTGTATGCCATCGTCAACAAACACCCCTCCGACGCCCAGACCCTGCGCCTCGCCTCCAACGGCCTCAAGAAAAAGAGCGGTAAAATCAAGGGCATCGTACTGAAAGGAGCTTCTACGGACGATTACAACGACATAGGAACTGAGAACAGAGTCGTTCCCGAAGAAACAAGCTATAAGGTACAGAACGGCGAAGTGACTTTGCCGCCACACTCGCTGAACATCCTAATCCTCGAATAACATGCTGACCAACGGTTCCGAAATTTGTCAACAGACCAATATTCGGAACCGTTTTCTTTCTTTAATTCCCTTGTTTTTGCTATTTTTGCAATCATGGGCATGAAAAACATCTACAAGTTTTTATCTCTCATCCTCTTCCTTCCGGCCAATACAGGCATCCATGCCGGTCCACCGGAGTATACGGCAGAACCTCTCCCGTTCGCCCAGGCATTGTCATCGCGAGAAATCACGGCACTCTACCAAGACCGGGAAGGATTCATCTGGGCCGGAACGACTTACGGTGTGGCACGCTACGACGGAGTTGAAACCGTAGTGTTCAAATCAGACCACATCACACCCGGACGGCTGACCCACAATTCCATCACCCCGCTCACAGACACGGAACATTATGTATTCATCGGAACAAAATCCGGACTGAACATCTTCGACAAGCGGAACATGCGACTATACCCTACCGACAACAAAGAGTTTCTGCGCACCGAGATCCAGTTCCTCTTCACCGACAGCCGACAGCAGGTGTGGGTATCGACCCCACGCGGACTGTTCCGTTGCGATGAACAGCTACATATCTTACAACACTACAACTTAGGGACGGGAGCCGTCTCTCTTTACGAAGACCATGACCACAATCTCTGGATTCTGACATGGGGAAAAGGACTGTTCCGACGGGACAACCACAGCGGAAAGCTGGTGGCATATCCGGCCGTAGGCAGTGAGAACATTCCTTTTATCTTGTTTCAGGACAAGGAAAGACGTTACTGGCTCGGCACATGGGGCAACGGGCTTTATCGTTTTCATCCCGAACAAGGTCCGGACAAACAGTTCGAACCGATGGATTGCATGGGACGGAACGAAATCGTGTTCGACATCACGCAAGACGACCATTCCGGCAGACTATGGATATTGTCATACCGTTCGCTCAGCATATTCGAATGCACACCTGACGGCACTCCAAAACCCGTAAAGGAAGACACCGGTTTCGACCGCAGCAAGATTTTCTCCAAAATACTTAAAGACAGGGAAGGCAACCTGTGGCTGGGCGCATACGACCAAGGTTACTACCTGTCGTTCAACCACCGCCCACTGAAAGGCAACACATTGCCGACCATCAAGGAACAGACGGGATTCGACGCCAACATCAACTGCATGTATGAAGACGAGGACGGCATCATCTGGTTCGAGCAGGAAAGAAGCGGCATCGCGCTGTATAATGCAAAGACAGGCGAATGCCGGTTGACACCGTGTCCCGCATCACCCGGAATGGAAGTTCACTTCATTGTCCCGTCCCGACAACCGAGAAGCGCATGGACAGCCTCACAATTCATCCCCACCGTGTTCCGCGCCCGACGCAACGGCATGCAAATCCAACTTACCGACACGCTGGAACTGACCGTGGAACAAGGAAAAAAGACGGGACACATCATCGGCATTCATGAGGATTGCCATGAAAACGTCTGGGTGCTGACGGAACACCGCCTGTTTGTGTTCGACAAACACCACCGGCCACTGACGACACGCGGGGCAGCATGGAACGGTATATGCAGCATTACCGAAACGACAGACGGCTCTATCTGGCTCGGAACGCAAAACGGCGAACTGATACGGACACATACGGAAAACGGACATATCGACGTGGATGCCCGATATAAGTGCCCGAAAGTCCTTAACACACACAACACCATACGGTTCCTCTGCCACGGCAACAAGGATAACGTATGGATAGCCACCGACTTGGGCGGGCTGTATGAGTTCATCCCCACACATCGCAAGCTCGTGAACCATACGGCCGGCTGCCTGCAACAGGAAGCCCCCATACTGAACCTGCTCTCGTCAGGACCATACATCTGGGTCACGACGCCCTCCGCCACCATCCGCTATAACCCGGCATCACAAAGACGGCAGGTTTATTCCACCGCCGACAAGCACAACCCCGTACATACCTACCGCAACACGGCATCGTGTACAGGTCAGGGACGGCAATTCCACGCCGGCGGACACGGAGGCTTCATCACGCTCTTTCCCGACACCACCGCCGATACTGCCGTTCCGTCCAGCCTGCGTATCACCGACATACGGGTTGCCGGAAAAAGTATCTTGCAGAACAATTCCGCAACCACTTTCACCGATGGCAATGTCATCACGTTCCCGCCCGGTGCGTCACACATCGAACTGACTTTTTCCGACTGTCTCTATGACCGGGCCGCACACTCCAAGGTGGCTTATCAGCTCGAAGGATGGGATGCCGAACCGTTTGTGGCGGACAGAGGACAGCATGCCGCACTCTACAACCATCTGCCCAAAGGCGACTACACCTTCCGTCTCTATGCGACGGACGATGCGGGAAGAACGATAGGTTCTCCCGTAAGCTACCATATCCGCCGACTTCCGGCATGGTATGAAACCTGGTACGCGTACCTTATATATATAACCGCCGGCGTACTGCTTTTTGCATTCGGCATACGGTTATACACGGCCGGCATCCGGCGCAAAAACGCACGTTTGTTGCGCGAGGAACTTGCACGTACCAAACTGGAATACTTCACCAGTGTATCCCACGAATTGCTCACTCCACTGACCATCCTGTCCTGTTTGTCCGATGAAATCGAAGAAAAACAAGGTGCCGACCGTCACTTCATACGCGCCATGAGGGACAATACGACACGGCTGAAGAAACTCATCAAACAAATACTCGATTTCCGTAAAATAGAAAAAAACCATCTCCCGTTGCAAGTGCGCTACGGCGATGCAGCCGACTTTATCCGACGTATCGGACACACAGATTTCACGCTGCTGGCACAAAAGAAGCACATCGCATTCCGCATGCAGATTCATCCGCATGAGATATATGGATTTTACGATGCGGACAAGTTGGAAGAGATGCTTTTCAACCTGCTCTCCAACGCCATCAAATATACCCCCGAAGAAGGAAGCGCGGGCATTGATGCCGGCGTGGAGCACATCGGGACACTGAAAATGCTGTATGTGGAAGTATGGGACGAAGGCATCGGCATCCCCGAAGCCGAACAGGACAAGATATTCACCCGTTTCTACCGTTCGCCACAGAAGAACGTAAACGAAAACGAAACCAACGGCATAGGACTGTCGCTCACACAGGAACTGGTACGGTTGCACCACGGAACAATCAGCCTGCAAAGCCAGCCGAAAAAGGGAGCACGGTTCCGCCTCAGCATCCCCCTCTCCGCCGAAGCCTATTCATCTGAAGAGATAGTAGAGGAGAAACAGGAACCGGCCGACATCTCCGGCATCACGACCGACAGCGGGCAAGACCGGCCGGCACTGCTCATCGTGGACGACAACCACGAGATTACCGAAGCCATCGAAAGATTGCTCGGCAAACACTACCGCATCACAAGTGCCCACAATGCCACACAAGCCGAAACCGTCATAAGAGAAAAGGATATCGAACTGATTGTATGCGATTTCATGATGCCGGACACAAGCGGAATCGAACTGTGCCGCCGCATCAAGAATGATCTGGCCACCAGCCATATTCCCGTCATCATGCTTACGGCGCAAAACACGGACGAGACGCGCAGGGAATGTTATGAGGCCGGAGCCGACGGATTCATAGCCAAGCCGTTCGAGACCAAAGTACTCATGGCACGGGTGGACAACCTGCTGAACCTGTACCGGCAGCACCGCACGCAGTTTCTGAAAGGTACGGACACCGACACCACGGCGTTGCCCTACCGTAGCCACGACCGGAATTTCCTGGACGAAATAGTGTCTGCCATCGAGAACCACTTGCAGGATTCGGACTTCAACTTAGAGTCGTTGGCCGGCACGCTACGGCTGTCCAAATCCACCATGAACCGGAAAATCAAGTCCATGACCGGACTCACACCGATGGACTTCGTGAAAAACATACGCATCAAAATGGCCTGCAAGTTGCTCCGGCAGGCCGACATGAACATTTCCGAAGTGGCATACGCCGTGGGATTCAGCGACCCCAAATATTTTGCCAAATGTTTTAAGGATGAGTGCGGCCTTACGCCCTCACAATTCCAGCAGAAACCGGCCTGAACACTTGCCGATGCCCCGCGTATGACGCCGGATTGGACGGACGAACACGGATTTTTTCTCTTTTCCTCTCGCTACAAGACATTTATCGGGTGATGACCTGCGCATAAACCGTATCCCCCCTTTTCATAAAGTAAGAATAAAAGTTTTGGTTTTAAAAATAAAAGTTTTATTCTTGAAACCAAAACTTCTGTTTTTGAAAATAAAACTTTTATTTATAGTTTCCGACAAATGGGAATCCACTTCTCCGGGATAAAGGGAATAAGGGATTTTCCGGTGGGATGACACGAAAATCCACCCTTTTGAACAGATTTTCAACCTGTACGTCCGACTTTTCATGTAGTTTTGCCGATGGATTCTTAAAGTTTGATATCATGAAAAGTAAGTACAGGAAAGGGGCACACACCCTGTTATGCAGAATCTTTCTGCTTTTTGTTCTCGGCCTGACCGACGCACCGCAGCTCTTCGCCACCCTGAGGGTCGGCCACCTGCGCACCGAAGCCGTGGAAAATCCTGTAGGCATCGATGTGGAAAAACCTACGTTCAGTTGGACAATGGAAAACAACGACGAACGTGGCGTCATGCAGACGGCCTACGAAATCAACGTGTTCGGCGATGCCTCACGTAGCGAATGCATCTGGAGTTCCGGCAAGACGGAATCGGAAGCATGTATCGACATTCCTTACGGAGGAAATGCCCTAAAGGCTTCCACACGGTATTATTGGAGCGTGACCGTATGGGACAACAAGGGCAATGAAGCCGTTTCTACCGAAAACGCATGGTTTGAGACAGGACTGCTCGGCGAGGGATGGCACGGCGCCAAATGGATAAAAGCCACCGACACTCCCCTTCATGACAACGGCAAGAGCATCACCAGGTATTCCGTCGAAACGGATTTTGAAATAGAGAACCTGGCCGCCGGCGTGATTTTCGGTGCAAAGGATGACAGAAACTATTTCATGTGGCAAGTCAACATGGAAGCCGGTTATCCGCGTTTCCGTCCGCACGGATGGCAGAACGGAACCGCGTCCTGCTTTGCAGAAATAGACCTTCGCTCCAAAATCAACGTCGCACTGCACAAAACCTACCACCTGCGCATCGTTGTGGACGGCAACAAGGCCGAAACCTACATCGACGATGTCCTCATCGATACCCGTACCAATCCTTACGGAGGCGATTACGGCTACGGACAGTTCGGTATCCGTCAGGACCGCGCGTTGAATAATTACAATGACTTGGAATCAGCTTACTTCGACAACTTCACAGTGACAGATTTGAGCGATGAAAAGGAGGAAATCCTCATCCGCGAGGAATTCGCCTCCGGCACGGAGAACCCGTTTACAGCCGGCAGCATAAAAAGCGGACGGCTTTACGTGCAGACCGCTTACGCATGGTACGGCCCGAAGAGCCAGGACATCTATGACCTGGAAATGGATTTCCTGATTGAACGGGACAATGCCGGCATCATCTTTTCCGCTTACAATGCCGACAACCTGCATCTATGGTCCATCAATGTCAGAGACCAGTCTTATCCGATTCTGAGAAGACACCACAAAGTGAACGGCAAATTCACCTCTACGGATGTCAACCTGGGCGCATTCTTCACAAAAGCCCAGCTCACAGGTTCGCGTCATCACCTGAAAATATCGGTGAAACCGGGAATTATTGCCACTTATATCGATGACAGACTGGTAGACACTTATACGGACACGTCCGGCACGCTACACAATGGCGGCATCGGTTTCCGTGCCTACTTCGACAAGACCATGAACGAGATTGCCTGCTACGACAACGTCAAGGTGGTGACTTACTCATCCACCCAACCTGAGAGCGAGGGGACCGTGACTTTCTTTGAAGACTTCAACGGAGCCGGACATGCCTTTAACGGAGGCGTGATGACGGTAAAGGACAACGAACAGATGCTTTCCGTGTCTTCTGCCCGCGAAGAGACCTGCGTCATGCAGATAAACGAAAAGGGAATCCCTGTGTTCCGTAAGGCATTCACCACCGACGGAAAAATCAAATCCGCCAAAATCTACGCCACGGCCATGGGAGTCTACGACCTGTTCGTAAACGGCAGTCGTGTGGGACAGCTCCTGGACAACGGCCGGACGCGTTATGACGAGTTGAAACCGGGATGGACAGACTACCGCAAGGAAGTATTCTATATGTCATACGATGTCACAAGCCTGATGCAGGACGGACGCAATGCCATCGGTGCACAAGTAAGCAACGGATGGTGGGGAGGTGCTATCGCACGCGGCGTATACGGCAACCCGTCATTAGGATTCATCGCACAGCTTCGCATCGAATATGAAGACGGACGCATCGAATACATCACAACCGACACGGATTGGATATGTTCAACCTGCGGACCGGTAATGTACGGCGACATCTACAACGGAGAAAGTTACGACGCACGACGTGACTACAGTTGGGCATCTCCGGAGTTCGACACCTCAGACTGGTGCTATACCGTGGCATTCCAGGAGTTTACAGGAAATATCGTTGCACACCAAGGTCCTACCGTGCAAATCCGCGAGTCTCTACAGCGCACACCGCAAAGCATTACGGTGTACGACGGCACCACAGCATCGGGAAGCGCATACGGCATGATTCATGTCAGCCGAAAACTGAACGGCACGGACAAACTGGTTCTCAAAGCCGGCGAAACGGCTATATTCGACTTAGGACAAAACATGGCGGGATGGATTCGCTTCACTGTGAAAGGTGAGAACAGCACCCGCCTGCGTTTCCGCTTCGGAGAAATGCTGAATGACAAGGGAGACTCCAACCGGGGTGACGACGGTCCCGGCGGAAGCCTCTATACTTACAACCTGCGTACGGCAGACGCGACCCTGTACTATACGATGAGGGGAACGGAAGAAGGCGAGACATTCCATCCGTCGACTTCATTCTTCGGATTCCGTTATTGCGAGGTGACCACCACGCACGATGTGGAAATCATCAGCCTGGTAGGCCAGGTTGTAGGTTCTGCCATCGAAGAAGGCGCATCTTTCGAGACCAGCCATGCCGACGTGAACCAGCTCTACAGCAACATCATGTGGGGACAGCGCGGCAATTTCCTGAGCATCCCTACCGACTGTCCGCAGCGTGACGAACGTTTGGGATGGACGGGCGACACACAAATCTTTGCCCGCACCGCCAGCTACAATGCCGATGTCAGAGCCTTCTACCACAAATGGATGCGCGACATGCGCAACAGCCAGCGCAACGACGGCGCCTATCCCGACATAGCACCTTATTGCAACTTCTGGGGCTACGGAACCGCAGCATGGGGCGACGCCGGCATCATCGTTCCATGGACAGTATTCCAGATGTACGGAGACAAACGCATCCTGGAAGACAACTATGCATCCATGTCCAAATACATGGGCTTCCTTGCCGCACAGAGCGGAGGCGGCTTCACTTATAACGGAGGCGGCACGTCGACCGGCGACTGGCTGGCCTATGAAGCTATGGACGCACGTTATGTCAGCGTCTGCTACTACGCCTACGTGGCGCAGTTGATGAGCAAGATTGCCGCTGTCCTCAGCGAAACGGAGGCCGATGCCTACCATGCCGACATGGCCAGATACAACGAATTGTACGAGAACATCAAGAAAGAGTTCCAGACCCGTTATCTCAACAACGGCCTGCCGACCATCACGACACAGACATCTTACCTGCTCGCCCTGAAGTTCGACCTTCTGCCCGAAGCATCAAGAGAAAAGGCCCTCTCCTTGTTGCGCACAAAAATCGCCGACAACGGTTACAAACTCAGTACGGGTTTCGTGGGCACCGGTATCCTCAACCAGACACTCAGCCAATTCGGTCAGGACGACCTGGCATACGACCTGTTGCTGCAACGCCAGAACCCGTCATGGCTGTACAGTGTGGACCAGGGTGCCACCACGATATGGGAACGCTGGGATTCCTATACGATTGAGACTGGTTTCAACAAACATCCGTGGAACATGAACTCCTTCAACCACTACGCTTACGGAGTGGTAGCGGAATGGATGTTCCGCTATGTGGGCGGTATCGAAGCCGACGAGGCACAACCGGGCTTCAAACACATCATCCTGCAACCTACACCGGACTATCGGGACGAATTCCCAAGCGGACAGGAACGCATCACGCACGCAAGCGCATCACACCGTTCGGCCTATGGTATCATCAGTAGCGCATGGAACTACAAAGAAGACGGCAGAATCAGTTACACCGCTACGGTTCCGGCCAACACCACCGCCACACTTTACCTGCCTGTACTGGAGAACACAGATGACATCACCGAGGGCGGGAAACCTTTGGAAGAGGCCGAGGGGGTCACGTTGAAAGGCATCGTAAACGGTAAGGCTGTTATCGAACTGCAATCGGGAACATACGAGTTCAATACAGAAAAGGGCAACGGCAACCGCATAGAAGAGACCGTTTCATCGGACATCTCCGTCCGTCCCTGCCCTTTCCACAACGAACTGAACGTCACCTGTACCGGGAACATCCTTAAAATGGCTGTTACGGGCAGCAACGGGCAGACCATGCACATGCAGGACCATGGCGCACCCATCAATACATCGTCATGGAGCCCCGGCATTTACGTGGTGGATGTGGCCACAACCGACAACCGTTATACCGTCAAGGCCGTCAAACAATAAAAGACGAGACCACAACATTTCTGAGAAAGACGTTCGCCGCAACCACATGCGGCAACGTCTTTTTTTTTACATTAATAAGCCATCCGGACTTGCATAAGCGGATTTTATTAGTTTACTTTGTACACTTAACCTAATGAATCCGAAATCAATATGAAAAAGATGAGAAAAAACCTACACTTCTTGTTACTGACACTTTCTGCGTTCGGGTGGCACGTTGTCCCGTCACAGGCACAAACGACAGCTGCCGGAGATCACGGCACACGCATTGCGGCGCAACCCGTCACCGACCGCATTGTGCCCTTCAAACTGTCGGAACAGGGCATCGTGCGCGACGTGGAATGGGGAACGGACCTTGCATGGATGCACGAGCAGAACCTGCGCCGCTGCCCGCTGTTCATGGGAAAAGACAATGTCAGCGTGGCCAGGGTATCTTTTCAACCCACCTATCCTCTCGTGGACGGCGACCTGCAAGAGGCACAGAAAACAGACCTCAAGGAACGTCTTCGGCTGTTGGCTTTCCTGAAACCCGACGTGAAACTTGCCTTGAACTGCGACCACCCTACGGTAGACAACTGGTATAGGAGGAATGCCGCGAACTGGGCCAGCCTTATTGACGTCACCACCCGGTACTTTCAGGATGCGGGATACGAGGTAGTTTCCGTATCGCCTTTCAACGAGCCTGACTTCGGATGGAACCAATGGGTGCCCGGCAGCCAGGATAGCTACGAGAGCCTCCGCATGAGTGGCTTCAAGCAGGTTGCAAACGAACTGCGCAAGAACAACAGGTTTGACAACATACGCATCTGCGGCGGCAATACGCTGAACTGCGACAGGGCACTCCCTTGGTACAATTACCTCAAGGAGGTTCTCGATGAGGGCAACACACACCAATTGGCAGGGTCGTTCGACAACTTCGCAGGCTTCTATACCACTTTGCGCGAGAACGGCGCACATGCCACAGGCGATGAGATGCATAATGTCATGGAGGCCATGGTGGGAGTGGAATACGGCATGCAGACCGGAATATGGTGGGGACCTGCAGAGTACGCACGCGGCGAATTCTGCAAAGCCAGCCACGGCGAACGCCTTGCCTATGCGGAACACCGCCCCAACTGGACAGCGGCATCCGTATACCGCGCTCCGGACGGAAAGGTACAGGCTTTCGGCGGCACCTCCGAGCGTCAGGGAGTCACGACAACCTATCGTTTCGTGTCGAAAGACCGTGACGTGTTCTACAACGGAATGGGTCCGCAACGTGAGTTCGTGATGGAACTGCCCGGCGGAACAGGATACCAGACCGGACAGACCAACGCGGAACAAGTGGTCGGCATCACCTGGGGCGAGGACGTTCCCTCTGTCATCGACGGTATCTACACAATAGTGAACAAATCGTTCAAAAGAACGCTTAAAGTGGCCGACAATACCCTCAGTGCGGCGGTCTACGGCACCTCCAATGAATACCGATGGAACGTCAACCCGGTGGATTCGAGAATCGGAGGAGACTTCAGTTACCATTACATCACATCCGTAGGCACATCCCAGGCACTGGACGTGCTGAACTGGTCGCTGGAAGACGAAGCGGGCATCATCCCTTACACCAAGAACAACAACGCCAACCAGCAATGGTATCTCGAATATGCCGGTGACAACTGGTATTACATCCGCAACCGTCACAGCTCACTCTGTCTCGAAGTGGTGAACGGTATCATACGGCAAGGAGAGATGGACGGCACAGACACGCAGCTCTGGCGTTTCATCCCGGTCGGCATACGCCCGGTCTTCAGGGCACCGGCAGCACCTACCGGTGTGACCGTCAAGGCAAACTCCTCGTCCGTGCGGCTCGACTGGGCACCGGCTGCGGCCGAAACATCCACATTCACCGTACTGCGCTCCGAAACGCAGGGCGGAGGCTATGACATCATCGCGCGCAATCTCTCCGACACCACCTTTACCGACAATTCGGCCGAAGCGGAACATACCTATTATTATATAGTCAAGACCGTAGACCGCAGCCTCAACACATCGGCAGCATCCGAAGAAGTCTCGGCTGCGCCCACTGGAGCAAACAGACTGAAAGCATGGTATGAGTTCGAGAACAACACCAACGACTCCACCGTCAACTGCAACCACGGCGGCACGCTCACCGCACCGTCCTTCACCGAAGGAAAGACTGGAAAACAGGCGCTCACGCTGAACGGGACGTCGGACTTCGTACAACTTCCGGCCACACTCGGTAACCAAAGGCAGATGACACTGGCCACCTGGATTAACTGGCGCGGCGGAGGCACATGGCAGCGCATATTCGATTTCGGCAACGGAGAGGACGAATACATGTTCCTCACCACGAACGCCGGTACCAACAAACTTCGCTTTGCCATCAAGAACGGCGGCAACGAGCAATACATCGAGGGCAACGTGCCCATTGCCAACAAGGTGCACACCTGGGTACACGTGGCTGTCACGCTGGGAGAGGACGGCGTATGCCTGTATCAGAACGGTGAACTCGTAGGCTCATCCAACGAGATTACAATACGCCCCGCCGATTTCCGGCCGGTGATGAACTACATCGGACGCAGCCAATTCGCAGCCGACCCTATGTTCAAAGGCAGTGTGGATGACTTCAGAGTGTACAACTACGCACTGACCGCCGGGCAAATCAGCGACCTGTACGACGGTAAAGGCGACGGGGTGGAAACTGCCGTGCAAGAGGCCGATGGCGGTCTTTATATCGGTCAACTCCCGGCCGACCGCACCATCGAAGTATCTTACGCCGCAGGCGAAGACAACCGTACGGACTTCTTCATCTACGATACGCAAGGCAGAATGGTGCGTTCCGCCCAGGCCAAGACCGGCGTGCGCATATCTGTCAGCACAGCCGGACTGGCAGACGGAGTATACATCCTCAAAGCCGTAAACGGAAAGGAAAGCTGTAGCAGGAAATTCACGGTAAGGCATTGACGCCTTGGCACACAGAGGACACAGATGCGACAGATGACCACAGATTTTTTATTTATTCTTTATTATAAAACTTATCTGTGAGAATCTGTCGCATCTGTGTCCTCTGTGTGCCATTCTCAGATAATCCCCAGCAAACGGAGCAGCAAAGGCGTGAAGACGGACGTCAGCAAGCCGTTCAGAATCAATCCCAAACTGGCATACGCACCGTAGATATGCCCATGCTCCATGGCGCGCGACGTGCCAACGGCATGCGAGGCCGTACCCATACTGAGACTCTGTGCGATAGGACTTTTCACGCGACCCACCTGAAGAATCTTGAAACCACAGATGGCTCCAAACAGCCCCACCAACACCACAATCGCCGCCGTAAGCGACGGAATACCTCCCAATGAGCCCGTCACTTCCATCGCAATGGGAGTGGTGACAGACTTGGGCGCAAGGGATATGATGACTTCATCGGACGCTCCCATCCATTTGGCCGTGAACACCACCGACACAATGCCGGTCAGACAACCGGCCAGCTGGGATATAAGTACGGGCAGAAACTGCCGTCTGATACTTCTCAGCTGAAGATAGAGCGGCACACCCAAAGCCACAATGGCCGGCTTCAGCCAGAAATCTATGATGGAAGCACTCTCCGAATAAGTTCCGTAAGATATGCCCGTCAGTTTCAAGAAACCAATCAAGGCAAGTATCGCCAACAAAATAGGATTGAGCACGACCCAACCCGTATACGCCTGCAGGCGTTTGGCCAGAAAATATACGCCGAACGTCAAGGCGATTAAAAAGAAATCACTTTCTAAATATTCCATGTCTTCTTACCCATTGATGTACATGCCCCGTCACTACCAATACCAGAATCGTGCTGACTACCGTGGCCGTCACAATCGGCCAGAACTCCGCCTCGATTACATCAAAGTACAGGATAAGTGCCACACCGGGCGGAACAAAAAAGAACCCCATGTTGCTGACTAAGAAATCGGATATGCCTTTCACCCAACTCAACTTGACCCATCCCGCCTGCAAGAAAGCGGTAAGGAGGAGCATACCGATGATGCTGCCGGGAAACTTTATACCTGTCAGCCACACCAACAGGTCGCCCAAGGCAAGACAACCGAACAGAATCGTACACTGCTTTACCATATTGCCGTTTTTTCCCGGCAAAGTTACGAATTTATTGCCACACATCGTATAAACAGCCTGCCATTTGAAAGAAAAAAAGGCAAAAACAAAACCGAGAACCGATTCTTACCGGAATAATTTCTATCTTTGAAGCATGAAAAACAATAACATAACAACTGTATCATGAGAAAAAGATTTTTATCCCTCTTCATCGTGTCGTGCATGGTGCTCCTCGCGACAGCCCAAGGAAAAGCCAAGTATGTATTCTACTTCATCGGCGACGGAATGGGCGTAAACCAAGTCAACTGCACCGAAACTTATCTGGCAGCCATAGAAGGACGCATCGGCATCTCGCCACTCTGCTTCACGCAATTCCCGACGGCCGGACTTGTCACCACCTACTCGGCCACAAACGGTGTGACCGACTCTGCCGCAGGAGGCGTGGCACTGGCCACCGGAGAAAAGACGAAAAACGGCGCACTGGGAATGAAAGCCGACCTGACCACAAACCTCAACAGCATCGCCTCCATGGCAAAGGCACAGGGCAAAGCGGTAGGCATAGCCACCAGCGTGTCGGTAGACCATGCCACTCCGGGCGCATTCTACGCACATGTAAAAGACCGGAATATGTATCACCGCATCGGAAAGGACCTTGTCGAAGCCGGTTTCGACTTCTATGCCGGCTCCGACTTCCTGCACCCTGAAGACAAGGAACAAAGCGGCGACAAGAGCTTGTATACCCAATGCCATGAGGCCGGATACACGCTGGCCCGCGGTTATGCCGACTACCGCAAGAAAGCGGCAAAGGCGGAAAAAATGCTCCTCCTGCAAAGCGAGACGGCCAGCCGGAACGACCGCAGCAGTCTGCCGTATGCCATAGACAGAGACAAGAACGACCTGACCCTGCAGGACATCACACGCGCCGGCATACATTTCCTCAGTTCCAAACAAAGCGACGGCTTCTTCCTGATGATAGAAGGCGGAAAGATTGACTGGGCCTGTCATAGCAACGATGCAGCCACCATGTGCAAGGAGGTCATGGACATGGACAACGCCGTGAGGGTGGCATACGAGTTCTACGCACAGCATCCCGATGAAACACTGATTGTCATCACGGCCGACCATGAAACCGGAGGAATCGCATTGGGTACGGGGAAATACGAATTGCACACCGATGTACTGAAATACCAGCAGAAAAGCGTGGCAGCCTTCAGTAAGATGATAGCGGAACAACACAAAAAAGAAGGCAAGAAGTTTACATGGGACTTTGTACGCGAACAATTACAGACTCATTTCGGGTTCTGGAAACAAGTGCCGCTCGACGACAAGGAAACAGCCATACTGAAGAAGGCTTACGATGACTTCTGCGAAGGCGTGGCCAAGGACACGCGGACGCTCTACCAAAGCGAGAACGTCATTGCCCGTACAGCCAAAACGCTTATCAACAAAAAAGCCATGATAGGATGGCAAAGCGGCGGACACTCCAACGGTTACGTGCCGGTATTCGCCATCGGCGTGGGAGCGGAACTATTCAGCGGACGCATCGACAATACGGATATTCCCCGGAAAATCGCAAGCATAGCAGGTTACAACGGCGAAATGTAAAGCCGGAAAAGACAACGGCGTCTATTCGTCGAAACAGACATACGGTTGCAGGCGTTCAAGGTCGGCCGGGGTGAACTCCTCGTACAACGACAACGCCTGCAACTTCTTTATGGCACCGTACTTGCGGCGATGCTCTGCTATCACACGGCTTTGATAAAAATTCAGATAAGGATGACGGCGCATCTTGTCCACCGTCAGACGGTTTATGCACAAAGGACGATATACCTCCGGCGACAGGTCGAACCACTGCTCCAGTCCTTCGGGCAATCCTTCCACCTCGCCAAGTTGCGCAAGCGAAACGAAACCGCCCAACCGTTCCCGATAGGCCGTAATCTTCCGGGCATAATAGGAACCTATGCCGGGCACCTTCTTCAACAGTGCCGTATCCGCCGTATTCAAATCCACCCGCACACCTTCCTCCAACTTTTCCTGACGGGGATAATCCCGCTCCTCTCCCTTTGCCTGCATAGCCTGTGGCTGCACATCGGAAAGCAACTTGTATTCATCGGCTATCCTCACGTATGGACGGAGCCTCTCGTAATCCCCCTGGGTCAGTCCGTACAGGCGGAAGAAATCATCCGGACGATGGTAACGCCCGCCCTTGGCACGGTATTTATAGATATTGCGCACCTGCCAGGGACGCAATCCAAGCCTTAACAGTTCGGTGGAATCAGCGGTATTGGGGTCGAAAAAGAATGTTTCGGGTACAAATGCTTCCTTCTGACGATAATAACCGGAAGCCGGAACAACCGGAGCAGAGTCCCGGCGCACAAGAGCGGGAAACGTATCGCAATCCAGAGATTCCGACATCCGTTCCGCGGTTTCTTCCCCGCGTTCAAGACAGAAAAAGATGAGCGACGTGAGCACAACTCCCAAGAGCATGCCGGCCAAGAGCAGCAAAGCCCTCCGGTCGGACTTTGAGAAATAAAGAAACTCACCCCACTTCCTGCCCATCGCACACTACTTTAACAGCTCGTTGATGAAGATGAAACCGATGGCTACGGGAGCTACATAGCGCAAGAGGAAAATGTAGACACCCCAAAAAGGAACTTTCAAATGCCCCCAGTTGCTTACTTCATCACGCACAATCCTGCGGTCGAGCACCCATCCGGTGAAGACGACAATGAAGAATCCCCCGAACGGCAACAGGAACTTAGCTGAAAGGAAATCGAAAATATCGAAGATGGACATGTCGAACAACCTGACATCCTTCAACACCCCAAAAGACAACGCGCACAGCACACCCATAAAGATACAACCCACCGATACGAACCAGGCGGCCCGCCCCCGCGGCATGCGGAAACGCTCATGGATATAGGCCGTGGAAACTTCATGCAGAGAAATCGTGGAAGTCAGCGTGGCCAGCACAAGCAGCACATAGAACATCAGCGAAAAGATATATCCCAACCAAGGCACACCACGGAACGCCATGCGAAATACATCGGGCAACGTGATGAACACCAATCCGGGACCGGCATCAGCCGACACGCCCTGCACGGAAAATACAGCCGGAAAAATAATGAAACCGGCCATTACGGCAACCAAAGTGTCGATGAGTGCCACACTCCCAGCCGTCTTCATCAGGTTGGCTTCCTTGGTAAAATATGAAGCGTAGGTGCAAAGGCAACCCATGCCGATACTCATGGAGAAAAAGGCCTGCCCCATGGCATCTAAAACAACCTTGCTGGTCACCTTGCTGAAATCCGGCCGCAGCAGGAAAGTAAGCCCTTCTACAGAACCGGGCATGGAAAAGGAACAAACCACAAGTACACAGATAATCATCAGCAAGAGGGGCATCATGATTTTGGAAAACTTCTCGATGCCGTCTTTCACTCCCCTTACGATAATGACATGGGTCAGCATGATAAACACGACCATGAACAAGACCGGCTTCCAGGGATTACTTACGAAATTGTTGAAGAATACACCGTAGTCCTGCTCACCGCTCAGGTCTCCCGTGGCCGAAGCAAAGGAGTATTCCAGCGTCCAGCCTGCCACCACCCCGTAATAGCCCAGTATGACAAAGGCACAAAACACACCTAAATAACCGACCCACTTCCATGCCGTTCCCGGCGCAAGCACTTTATAGGCCCCCGCCGTATTGCTGCGCGAATGACGCCCGATGAGGAATTCGGATACCATCACCGGCAAACCGAGGAACACTACACACATGATGTATACAAGGATAAAAGCCGCTCCACCGTTCTCACCCACCTGGGCAGGGAAGCGCCAAATGTTCCCCAGTCCGACGGCCGAACCTGCCGTGGCCAACACAATGCCTATCTTGCTGCTGAATTTCGCTCTTTCGTTTGCCGCCATAACAGTTTATTCTAATAATTAGTCGTATTGTGCATGCAAAAGTAATAAAAAAGAATTACTTTTGCAGACAAATTGTAAATTACATGAAGCAGAAAGTAACGAATTGCATAAAAAGCTACTCTTTCACCTCTATTCTCGTTCTCGTCATCTGGTATCTTTCTCTGTTTACCCCGCCCAAGACACAACTGAATGAGGTTCACTTCATCGACAAGTGGGCACACCTGCTGATGTACGGCACCTTGGTATGTACGCTATGGATAGAGCATGCGAGGAATCATCGGGAAAAACCCGGAACGGCCGCAGCATTATGCCTTTACCTGTTTCCGGTACTTATGAGCGGCCTCATCGAACTTGTGCAGGAGTACTGTACCGTCAGCCGTAGCGGCGACTGGTATGATTTTGCAGCCAATGCGGCAGGCGGCCTCATCGGCGCAGGATTCGGCTATTATTTTGCGCGTTGGAAACTGTACAAATGACGAAAGCCGGACGAACACCCTTACGGCATGTTCATTCGGTCTTCCATAATTTATATGGGTAATTCCTCAGGTGGGCATTGTAATAACGCCGGTCGCCCGTCACTTCCTTACCGATGAAATCGGGCTTCTCGAACGGTTCGTTCTCATCGGACAGTTCCACTTCGGCCATGACCAGACCTTCGTTGTCGCCGTAGAATTCATCCACCTCAAATACATGCCGGCCGGACTTCACCAGATAACGGGTCTTGTCTACAACTCCCGGTTCACAAAGTCCCATCAGCTCTTGCGCGTCTTCCACAGGTATTTCCGTCTCGAACTCATAACGTGACATGCCGGCACGGTTGGAAGGCCCCTTGATGGTGAGATAACCTTTGTCTCCCCTGATACGGACCCGCACTGTCCGACCGCCTCCGGAACAAATATACCCCTGGCGGATGCGACTATGGGCATAGGCGAGAGACTTGTACTCCCCCGTGACCAGAAACTTACGCTCTATCTCAAGCGGCATAGCCCATGACGATGAATGCAACAAGACCTAATACCACCAACAGGACCAACGCACCGAAAAGAGTCTTCGTTGCCCGTTTCATCTGTTGTGCCTCACGCGCCTCACGTTTAGCTTTCCGCATGTTTTTCTTCATTTTATTCATAATCGTATCATTTAAGGTTCTTCTTATTCTCCACCTGCAAACTCCATCAGATATGACTTGATGAAGCCGTCAATCTTGCCATCCATCACTCCGTTCACATCGGAGGTCTGATAGTTCGTGCGATGGTCTTTGACCCTTCGGTCATCAAATACATAACTGCGTATCTGGCTTCCCCATTCGATTTTCTTCTTTCCTGCCTCAATCTCCGCCTGTTTCGCCTTGCGCTTCTGCAGGGCACGGTCGTAAAGCTGGGATTTCAACAAACGCATGGCGTTCTCACGGTTCTCCAACTGCTTACGGCTCTCGGTATTCTCGATAAGGATTTCTTCTTCCTCGCCGGTATCGGGGTCCTTGTATTGATAACGCAAACGCACACCGGTTTCCACCTTATTGACATTCTGTCCGCCGGCACCTCCCGAACGGAACAAGTCCCACGACACACGGGCGGGGTCAACATACACTTCGATGGAATCGTCCACCAAAGGCGTCACAAAGACAGAAGCAAAAGAAGTCATTCGCTTGCCCTGTGCATTATAAGGAGACACGCGCACCAAACGGTGCACGCCGTTTTCGGATTTCAGATAACCATAGGCAAACTCACCTTCAATCTGCATGGTCACGGTTTTGATACCTGCCTCGTCCCCGTCCTGATAGTTGCTGACAGTACATTTATAACCGTTGGCTTCCGCCCACCGCATGTACATTCGCATCAGCATGGATGCCCAGTCCTGGCTTTCCGTACCGCCGGCACCGGAATTAATCTTCAGCACCGCATCCATCGGGTCTTCTTCCTGACGAAGCATGTTACGCAACTCAAGGTCTTCAATCGCCGCAAGCGTCTTGGTATATTGCGCATCCACCTCTTCCTCGGTCACCATTTCTTCTTTATAGAAATCAAAAGCCAGTTCAAGTTCGTCACACAATGTCTTGACTTCCTTGTAGCCGTCGAGCCACTTCTGCAGGCCTTTCACCTTCTTCATCTGTTCCTCTGCCTTTTTCGCATCGTCCCAGAATCCCGGCGCTTGTGTACGGAGCTGCTCTTCCTCCACCTGAACGGTTTTATTCTCAATATCCAAATAACGATATAACGCTTCAGTACGCGTCTTTACATCTTTCAGTTGCTCAATGGTTATCATACGAATGCAATATTTCAAGTTACAAAATTAGATAAAAAAACAGTAAGTACCCACTTTCCATCTAAAAAATAGTCGTTTGGGCATGTTCCGCCTATGACATATTTTCTCAAGCAAGAATGTTTCTCATCTAATTTTCAACTTGTCTTTCGTTTTAAATTCACTCATATTAGACACAATAACGGCCTCTCCGGGACTGATACCATCTATAACTTCAACATACAACGAACTGCTCTCCCCCAAAAGGACTGTACGCTTTTCTGCGTAACCGCCATCCACTATCCAGAGTTGATATTCACCCGGACCGGAATAATAAGCCCTGTTCGGTATCATTACGACATTTTCCTTTATGGAAGTCACCACATATACGTCAGTCCTAAGACCCGGACGCAGGGATTTGTTTGATGCATCATCCAGAATTATGGTGAAACTTATTTTCCCGTTGGATACCGATGGAACGATATTCAGAATGAATAATCTATGCGCAACAAATTCACAACAAATAAATGGAGAAACATTGTTCTTGTGGTAGAACATAAGAATTAACAACCTGAAACTTTTATAAAAAAAAGGGGAGGGGGAGGTAATAAGTATCCGCTTTCCTAAATCTCTGATTTAGGTCTGGCATTTTGTTTCTTCTCACGAAACAACAACTCCAAAGTTGTGTATTATCGGATATTTGTGCAACCTTTGCATCTGAATCAGACAATGTAATCGTTTCAATGAATATAATCACATACAAGACGCCTTACAGAACTTTGGAAGCCGAACCGCAGGCCGTCAAGGTCGAACAAGATAAAAGGAACTAGGCACAATACTCTCAATGGATAGCCGTAATCATGGCTGAACGGATGCCTGAACTCGGCATGACGCAACGGATGCTTGCCGAGAAAATGAATCACACCCAGCAATATGTTTCCAAGGTGCTGAAAGGGCATAAGAATATGTCGTTGGAAACTATATGTAAGAATAGAAAACGCATTGGGTATCGAATTTATCAAAGGTTCAGACGAAAACAGTCAATAATGCAGGAATGTGGCGAAAAAAAGATAGAGGGCAAAGCAAGTGAACCGGTTGCCCGAAGTAACCAACATTCAACCGATGATTAGAATAATCAGAAGGAAACAGGTTATGCTTGACAGGGATTTGGAAACAATATATGGAGTGGAAACCAAACGTCTGAACGAGCAGGTAAAGCGAAACATCGAACGTTGTCCTGATGATTTCATGTTTCAACTTACCAAAGAAGAGTTTGAAGAATGGAAGTCGCAATTTGCGACATCTAAATCCATCACTATGGGAGTGAGAGAATTACCATACGAATTTACCGAGAATGGTGTCGCCATGCTTAGTAGTGTACTTCGTTCTCAAACAGACATTGAAACCAATATCCGCTTATCGAGGTTAAGCGATTCAACAAGACACACAACCGGTTTGTCTTTTCTTGTCTTTACAATTTTGATAATTCATCAATTAACGCAGGACGACGGGGAGTTCGGGACTTTTGTTCGATTATAATTTTGTCAGCCTCTGTTTTGCCACCATATTTGATTAAATTTCGCAAAAGGTCAACTCCTTCACGATACGAGTTTCGGTCTAACGCATACTGGAAGAATTTTCTGATGGAGGTTGAATAGAGTTGGATTATCTCATTCCTATATAAATCTTTCACTTCTTGGGGAGAATCATCTATATTGTATGTGGAAGGATTATTCCGGAGGTATTCCATAAATCTCTCCCACATCTTCTCTTGTGTGTAGATGAACAACAGACGGCCATCATCTTTCTTGCTGATCGATTCACTTATTAAAGTTTCGACATAATTACTCCATTGATTCAACGGGAACAATGTTTTGATTTTCAAATACATATTTTCAATCGAAAACTCTCGGTCTCCCCATCTGCCCCCATTAAAGAAAAAATGTCTGGCAAGCCGGAGTGTGTTATTCTTATCTCCGATATGACAATACACCTGATATTCCCACTTATGCCATTCTGAAACAAGTCCCGCCCATTCTGTATCGTGGGTAACCCCTTCTTTTGCCAGACGAAGCACTTCGTCATAGTTCACTTCATCCCATGCCATCTGGAGTAGTTTCTTTCGAAAATCCGGGTTGCCTACATTGTCATACATGAACTTACGTTGCTCTTTCGGAGTGCTTCGCTTCAACATTATTTCAAGTTTGTATTTCTGTGCAGTCTGGGCATCATGCCTTGCGCTCCATTCATCTCCATCGGTTTTGATTGCATCAAGTGTTTCCACAACGCGGTTTTGTTTGTCAGATGTGTCAGCAAGCCGGATTGACATTTCTATCCAATCCCACCACCAATCCCAACCTTTGAGATTATTTTCTTTGAATCGGGTCAATGCCAATTCAAAAATCTCGTCTTTTATATTTTCCGGCAATGACTCACTGGCGCAAAGTTCATGCCATTTCTCAAAACACTCGCTTACAATCGCTCCGAGTTCTCCGGCACTGTCATCTCCGCTGTTTAGAATGTCATCCCCGGCAACCGCTACGCCGGTGAGAACAGCCACGGCTACATCCCATTGGAGGTTTTTCATCGCTTCGTCCGCCTCGTCAAGGATTCTGGTAACGGCACGATTGAAATCAAACGTGGCACGATACTCGATATACCCGTGTCTTCCGGCATAATCTTCGATAAGCTCTTCTATGCGGGAGGTGTAGTTGTCGGGGTTCGGATTGAACAATGTCCCGGCGCCAAGTGCAAGAAAACGGTCTTGAAACCGACCATCGTTAATGCATTCCTTCCGTATAAAGTCGTTCAACTGCCTTTTGTCAAGTTTTGACAAAAGAATTTCCACATTATCAATTTTCTTACTTGCCATCGTTTAACTTTTTATTTACAACAATCCACCGGCCGCTCTTTGTCGAACCTTCGCGGATAAGGCTTCCGTTGGCCCGTAGCTTATCCGTTACTTTTCTTATTCCGTCTCTTGTACTTCCGACTTCGGATGCAACATCCGACAAGGTCATGCTTGGATTATTAGAAAGTATCCTTAATATTTTCTGAGAAATACTTTCTTGTGTACTTCCAGCGTTTTCTTGTGTACTTCCAGACCTTTCTTGTGTACCGGTTGTATTTTCTTGCGTACCTTCAACGGTCTTTTGTGTACTTTCACCACCTTGTTCGGAATTATAAGCAAAACTAGCAGGTCGTTTGAACGTGATGGTCACAAAACCTCCGTCTGAACACCATGTGGGTACTTCCACTCCTTGTGCTTCACAAGCATCCATGATACGTTTCGCACCACTACCCCAGTTCTCCAAGTAAGTCATTCGATAGAGTGCTTCCGCCACTTTCAAGTTGTGTGGATAAGACTCGTGAGGTTCTTTGATATTCTCTGGCGTTATCTGTGGAGGGAACGTGCCGGGACTTGCTATCTCGATGCGGTCATCATAGATGGCAAGACTAATGGTAAGATTATACCTTTCCCAATGCCGATGGCAGAGAGCATTGATTAAAGCTTCACGCAATGCATGATAAGGCACTTCGAGATGTTCTTCACGCTCTAAACTATGGTTGGTGATTACCCCGCTGAGCGAAAGATGCTTGAAGCAAAATGCAACTCCCGCATCCAAGAGTTGGAAGAAATTACCTTCCACTCGTTGATTATCGCGAAATCTGTTCTTGCCTGTTCCTACAAATCGCGCCATCCTCAGCGTGAATTGCGGATACTCGTCTATATTATCAGAAAAAAGTAATACCGCACCATTGGTAGGAACACCATTCTTAAGCAACTTCCACTTAGCAAGAATATTTCCTGTCGGTTCATACAAAGCTGATTCCGGGATACGACCGCCATCGATACCTCGACGGATGCCGTTGCGGATCAGGTTCTCGTTTAGGTCTGCCAAAGTCACACCGTCTGCAGCCAGTCTTTCCCACGCATACATCTGTGGTTGGTGGGCACGGATACGCTCGTCATACATATTTTGCGGCATCACTTTCGTTGTACTTTCAACCTTGTAATATGGACAAC
Source organism: uncultured Paraprevotella sp. (assembly GCA_900548345.1). GTDB lineage: Bacteria > Bacteroidota > Bacteroidia > Bacteroidales > Bacteroidaceae > Paraprevotella. The sequence continues at coordinate 49,715 of URKA01000017.1, forward strand.
CGTAGAACGTATGTGGACGTTCACCCCAAACCCACCCATCAAAGTGCATCGCGATAACCTTGTTACCCGGATATTCCGGCACATCAACGTACACCACTCGCACATCTACCGCTGGTTCAAGTCCTGCCAAAGCCTGAGCAATCTCCTGCTGCGTCTTGTCCGTTACTTCCTGTCCGATAATCTTCAACGAACTCGGTGCAATGCCGAAAATCAACCAACCACCTTCAGTGTTAAGGAAAGCACATGCCGAATGCATTCCGTCTTTCAACTCGCTGGTAGTTTTCTTCAGTTCCAGAGTCCGCGACTCATCGGATGCTATCAGTTTCTTTATATCGTCAATTGTCATAATCATAAAAGCAAATCTTGTTGGCAATGGTGATTGCTATTTAATCCATACGTCCTCATCTGTTTTCCATCCCTCAATCTGTGCTAATTGCTCATCCTTTAAATATGCCTTTAGGTGAGATCTATTAATATATAGTAGAAATAGAAGGACACTCTTTGCTGTTTGTACTTTTTCCTCCCGAGTAAAACATAATGTAATACTGTTCAAGGTATATACACTTCGCAAAATGCCCTCGCCCATAAACACTGTTTCAGTGTAGTGCAGAAACCTATTGCTGACAGGTTACTCCTCAGCAGAGCCTGTTTCCTCTTCGGCTTCAGACCACGAAGTTACAAAAAAAATGGTTGATTGCTCGTTAGTCTGCCAAAGTATGTGTAATTTTGTATCAAGCTAAGGGCAGACACCCATGGTCTCATCAATGAGGATGCTGTAAAGCAATACAGGCGAACAAGAAGAAAATGTAAAGCAGCTTAGTTAAATGAGCGAATCGTGTAAACAAATTTAGTTGAACAGAAAAACGATGTAAAATAGTTTAGTTAATCGCCTTCAAATCTGTCAACGCTTTTCAGGGATAGTCATTAACCTATTTATCTTTTGCGATTCCATACGTTTTGATTTGCTTACAAATTACAATAATTTGACTTGTAACGCAAATGTAGTGATAAAACCTGAAACAGCCGCGATAAAATTCAGAAAAAGTGATAATGAAGAAAAAGGTTTATTTTTGCAGGGACGGACAACAAGTCGGGGCGAAGGCGTATGCCAGGGCACTTGACAAAGACAGAGTGTCCCATCGAGGGACACCTTGTCTTGACGGACAAGCAAGCCGGGACTCTGCAAATCCAGAACAGAAAGGTGACAATTTGGTTGCTGTCACTAAGCTGCCGTGTCTATGGTTTCAGTACGAATCTGGCAAGCCTGTCTACATTTTCAGTACGGCAAAACAAACGTGTCTACTGATTCAGTTAATGAAGAGAAAAAGTGTCTAGTTAAATCAGGAAAAGGCAATAAACTAAGAATAAAACTTTTGGTTTCAAAAATAAAAGTTTTATTTTTGAAAATAAAAGCACTGTTTTTATAAACAAAACTTTTATTTATAGAACTAATGCCTTAGAAAAACAGATTCGTTCCGTGATGAAAACAAGTTTCACTCCGCAATGGGCATCTGTTTGCACGCGGCACCATGCTTGCAAACCACAGAAAAAAGGCGTCCGACACATCTCTCCGATGCATCAGACGCCTTTATAATATCAACATCCCCCCTTTTATTCCTCATACATCGCCTCAATCTCCGAGGCATAATTCTGATTGACAACGGGACGCTTTATTTTCAAGGTATTGGTCAGTTCCCCCTTCTCCATACTGAACGGTTCGGGCAGGAGCGTAATGCGTTTCACCTGCTCATAATGGGCAAATTCCTGCTGAAGTGTGGCGATGCGGAAAAGCACCATCTTGACGATGTCGGCATTCCGGCACAAGTCGGCCATATCCTTATAGATAATCTTATGGCGGTCGGCGAATTCCTTCAACACTTTGTATTCGGGCACTATCAGGGCGGAAACAAACTTGCGCTGGTCGGCGATGACGACTATCTGGTCGATAAAACGGTCTACAACCAGTTTCGACTCTATCATCTGCGGAGCAATGTATTTGCCATTGGATGTTTTGAACAGGTCTTTGATGCGTTCGGTGAGGAACAGCTCACCGTTTTTCAGATAACCGGCATCGCCCGTGTGGAACCATCCTTCCGCGTCTATGCTTTCGCGTGTAGCGTCCTCCTTGCGGTAATAGCCTTTCATGATGGACGTGCCCCGCAATAATATTTCATTGTTTTCCCCTATCTTAAGTTCCACGCCATCGATGACACGCCCCACCGAGCCGATGGTCTTGGTCGTATTCTTCCAGGCGCACGACACCGTAGCCGTGGACTCCGTCAGTCCGTAGCCCGCTATCATGTTGATGCCGGCCGCATGCACAAATTCCTCGACCACGGGCGGAATGGCCGCTCCTGCGGTGGGGAAGAAATTCGCATTCTCCAGTCCGAGTGTCTTTTTCAGCAAGGCAATCACCGTCTTCTCAAAGAAGGCATAACGCAAGCGGAGCGACACGGGTGGAACAAGTCCCCGCATCTTGTACTGCACATTGTAGGCTTTCCCCACATGGAGGGCTTCCTGCATGAGCTTACGCTGCACGGGGTTGCTCTGGTTGATTTTCTCCAATACGCCGGCATACACTTTTTCCCAGAAACGGGGTACGGCACACATACACGTGGGATGTACCTCCTGCAACGACTGCTGCACGTCGGTCGGCCGAAGGTTGACGGCAAGCTGTGCCCCTTCTGCCAGGCAAAGATACGACCATGCGCGCTCAAAGACATGCGTGAAGGGTAGAAAATTAAGCACTACATCCTGCTCGCCCAGCGTGAGCACTTTGTCGTTGGATATCATCGCATCGTGATACATCCGGTAGGTCAGCACCACGCCCTTGCTTACGCCCGTCGTGCCGGATGTATACAGGATATTGACCATATCATCCGGTTTCACTTCCGAAACGCGTCTGTCGGCCTCTTCCTGATGAGGAAGGCCCTCGCCCAACTGCAGGAATTCATCGAAATAGATGGAAACCTGGTCCAGCGCATTCTTCTTTACCGTACGGTCGAAGATAATCAGTTTATGAAGCGTCGGGCAATAGGGCATCGTACGGAAAGCCGCATCATACTGGTACTGCTCTCCCACGAAAATATAACGCACGTCCGCGTCTTTCACCATGTAGGAAACCTGTATCTCGGAACTTGTCGCATAGAAAGGGATTGTCACCGCCCTTATCCCGTAAGTTCCGAAGTCCACGAACAGGCACTCCGGCTTGTTCTGAGAGAATACGGCCACACGTTCCTGCACGCCTACACCCAGTGCCAGCAAGGCACTGGAAACCTTACGCACCGTATCCGAGAATGCAGTCCAGGAGATGGGTGTCCACACATTCTTTTCATAATCACGGTATGACATCGCGGTCTTTTCACCGTACTGCTTAGCCTGTTCATGCACGAGAACAGACAGAAGACTTGTGTTTAGCATAACGATACTGTTTGGTTATATGCAAAGATATGGTTTTAATTGAAACTAATTGCATATTTTCCAAAAAACATTTAAGTTTTCCCAAAAAGATTTTAAAAAAAAGGGCCGGGACGGACAGAAAGGCCACAAAAAAACAGGTCGAAGAAAAGGGAAATATGCCTCATCCCCATGAATGGACGTTCATCCTTGGCCATCACACAAACTAAAATAGGGGCGGGATGAAATAAATCCCTCCACCTGTCGTTTGCTAATACCTTTTTATATAACTTTGCCCGAAAACCCATCATGACGATGAATATAAAGGAACAAACAAGCGAAGCGGTGTGTCTGCTGGAACAGATGGTAAACATACCGTCCGTAAGCCGGGAAGAACAGGAAGTGGCCGACCTTTTGGAGAATTTCATGCAGCAGAAGCTGTTGAATCCCCGCCGCGAAGGGAACAACATCTGGTGCGGCGCGCCTTCATACCGTTCGGAGAAGCCCACTTTGTTGCTTAATGCGCACATCGACACCGTGCGTCCGGCAGCAAGTTGGACAAGAGAACCGTTCCGCGCCACGCGCGACGGCGAAAGAATCTACGGATTGGGCACGAACGACGACGGGGCAAGCGTGGTGTCGTTGCTGCAAGCCTATATCGCACTGTCGCAGAGGGAGCAACCCTACAACCTGATCTTCCTGGCATCCTGCGAGGAAGAGGTGTCGGGACGGAACGGCATCGAGCGTGTACTACCCCTGCTGCCCCCCATCGACATGGCCTTGGTAGGAGAGCCCACCGGCATGCAGCCGGCCGTGGCCGAGAAAGGTCTCATGGTGCTGGACGTGACCGCATACGGAAAATCCGGACATGCCGCAAGAAACGAAGGCGAGAATGCCATATACAAGGCACTCGCAGATTTGGAATGGTTCAGAACCTACCGTTTTCCGAAGGAATCCCCGATGCTGGGCCCCGTAAAAATGAGTGTGACGGTCATCCAGGCGGGCACACAACATAATGTGGTGCCGGACAAGTGTACGTTCACCGTAGACGTGAGAAGCAACGAATGCTATTCCAATGAGGAAATCTATGACATCGTGTGCAGACATACCTCCTGCGAAGTCAAGGCCCGTTCGTTCCGCCTGAACTCATCACGCGTAGACAGAAGCCACCCGATTGTGGCACGCGCCGAAGCCATGGGAAGGACTCCTTTCGGCTCACCCACGCTTTCCGACCAGGCTCTGATGCACTTTCCTTCACTGAAAATGGGTCCGGGCGACTCCGCACGTTCCCACACCGCCGACGAGTATGTCACCATACCGGAAATACGCGAAGCCATCGAAATGTACATCCGCTTACTGGACGGGCTGCCGATTCCGTTCAGGGAGAAGGAATAGCACCCTGCTCCGCATCAAACAAAAGAGGGGCCTTACCGGCCAATCCACGCTTCAGGGTTCAGCTTCACGGTTTCCTTGCGAAGCTGGAAATGCAACACGCAGTTGCCGGAACCGTCATTGTCCACAGTTCCGAGGATGTCGCGGGTCTTCACTTTCTGTCCTTTGACCACACGGACCGAGGACAGGTTACAATAAACGGAGATGTAATGCCCGTGGCGGACCAGCACATTCTTCGTATCACCGAACTGGAATACCGCCGAAACCTCTCCGTCGAAAATGGAACGTGCCATGGCCCCCGCACGGCCGATGTAATTCGTGCCCTTGTTGTCCAGACGCACATTCTTCAAACCCGGTACATTATAAGCACCGAAACGGCTGCCCAGCATGTAACTGCCGGTGATAGGCACGGGCAGGCGTCCTTTGTTACGCTCAAAACTGCCGTTAAGTGCCTCTTCCTGCGGCGTAATCCATCTGCTTGAAGACGACGATGCGGTCTTTTTCTTTGTCGAAGAAGAAGAGGATTGGGAAGACGTTCCGCCCTTTTTGTCTTTCTTGTTGGCCGAGGCGGCCTTGCGCCGTGCTTCCGCCTCTGCTTTCTTACGGGCGGCTTCGGCACGTTTGCGCGCCTGCTCCACTTCGTAGGCAATCATCTGGTCTATCTTCTTGTCCAAGTCGGACAACTGCCTGCGCTGGCTTTCCACTTCTTTCTGCAAAGTCTTCTTTTTCTTTTGCAGTCCCGCCACATTCTTTTTCTCTTCGTCGTGCTGTTTCTGCAACAAAGCCTTCTGTTCCACGCACTCGGCAAGCAAGCGGTTCTTCTCGGCCCTCACCTTCAACAGCTCGTTCTTCCTCTCCAACAGTTCGTTTTGCTTGTCTACAATCTGAGCGGCCAGCGTGCGCTGATAATTGGCATACTCACGGGCGTAGCGCGAACGGCGGTACATTTGCGTGAACGACTGTGACGACAGGACGAAAAGCAACGGGCTGGTTGCCGTGCGGTATGTCGCGGCATAGCGCAATGCCTTGGCATAATCGTCTTTCTTGGCCTCCAGTTCACGGGCCGTCTTATCCACGGTCTGTTGCAGCACATCCACTTGATTGTCCATGTGCTTCAGCTGCACTTCCATCGTGTCAATATAGCGTTTCCGGCTTTCGATTCTATTGGCAATCTGGCTGATGTCCTTCATCTTGACGATTACGGTATTCTCCGTGCTCTTCAGTTCCTTCTGCGAACGGGCCAGCCCCTTCTGCACTTCCTTCTTCTTCGTCTGCAAGGCCTTAATCTTACGATTGGTCTGTGCATCGGCAAGCGGCGGGAAGCCCCAGCAAATCATCAGAAAAACACACGCAACCCTTATATTCATAACTTCATCAACTGTTTTAGAATCGTTTCCGGAGCCACTTTTTTATACTTCCCCCCCGGCTCCTGTGTGGGCTCCACCTTTTTGGCATTCAGTTTCAGGCTACCCAACGAGAAGTCCGCCGTATAGCTTTTCACACCGTCACGTACGGACAGACGCATCTTGTCGGGGAAACTTTTCTGCTCCACCGCCGCAAAATGCAGGTAGGTCCAGTCCAGACGGGATGAAACCAACTTGGTGGGCGATGCCACCGACGTGTTCCGGAGCAGTCCGGTCAACAAATCTACCACAAACCGGCACTGCAACATGCCGTTGTCCTGTGTGGTCAGCACGGCGCTTTCATCCGTACGGCTGACAGAAAAATCGCTTTCATTCCACGAACTTCCGCTGCCGGGAACAAACAAATCACCCCAGAACAGTGCCTGCAAGGAATAGAAGTCGATGCCGGCATCAAGGAGATAAGGCACCTCCGAATAGCTGACCTTGACATACTGGCGCTCCATGCGGTTGACCATCATCATATACTGCGGTGTAAACTCCAGACGCCCCACTTCCATCATTCCCATAATCACCAAAGAAAGCTGAATGACTTCGTCGCGCTTCAAATTGCAGTTTCCACCCACCGAAAGCGACTTTCCGCCGGCTTTCAGCGATAGATTCATCTTCGCGGTCACGGTGCCGTCCTTCAGCGCAGCGCCGGCCATTTTGTCCACCCATTCCGTATGCAGTCCCGCATCGCCGGCGTCACCGCCGGCCCCCTCCGTCTGCCGCGCCGAACGGCACGCCGACAAGACGAAAATGACAACCGCCGCGCAGATGCATGCCCCTATCTGATGTCGTCTCATTCCTCTATATATTTTTTCTGTTGAATCTTCTGCGCCAGCACGGCCGACACTTCTCCGCCCTTGTCTTGCGCCATCTTCCAATACTTCAAAGCCTTGTCCATATCTCCGCACATGGCATATATGTCTCCGGCATGTTCCAGTACGCCGGCCGACACGCTTGGGTCATCCTTGATGTCTCCCTCCAGCACCTGTTCCATATACAGCTTCGACTCGGCATATTTGCCTTTGATGAAGAGAATCCACGCGTACGTATCCAGATAGGTCTTATTGGCAGGTTCCGCCACAATCGTGCGATGACTCATCTCTTCGGCCTTGTCCAGCTCGCGTTTCTCCAAAGAAAGGTAATAAGCGTAGTTGTTCATGCAGGCTATGTTGTCGCTGCGGTACACCAGGCAGGAATCGTACGCGGCAAATGCGGAGTCTTTCTGGCCCTCGACATAATACAGGTCACCCATCATGGAGAACATGTCGGACACGATTTTAATGTCCGAATCGGGCTTCACCTGTCTCACCCCCGTACGGAAAGCCTCCAGGGCATCTTTGCTCCGGTCAAGCTGGTAATATGACACCCCCATGTAGTAATAGCAGAGCAGTTCGTCGGGATAATGCTTGACGCACTTGTTGCTAAGTTCCGCAATACGGCCGTAATCCTGTTTGTTGATGGCGGATTCCAGCAACTGCAGCAATGCCATGCGGTTGTCCGGCTCCAGTTTCAGCACCCGTTCCCAGACCTCGTCTTTCTGTTCGTTCATCTGTTTCAACTGAAGATAAGAGGCGTAAAGCGTGAGCATGTCTACGGTTTCGGGCACGGAAGACAAGATACGGTCGAAAGCTGACAACACCACCGTGCTGTCGCGTTTCTCCGTCTCGCATTCCACGATGTAATTGCGCATCAGCACCACCCTCGCCCGGTCATCTACCGACCTGCCGTACAAAAGGTCTTCCAGCTGTACGTTGTAGAGCGAATCCTGTTTCGTCTCTTTGTAATATTCAAGCAACGACATGCGCAAGGCCTGGTTGGAAGGTTCTTTCTCCTGCACTTCCTTGTATATGCCGTATGCCTTTTCCGCCTGTCCCACCATCAGATACTGGTCGCCCACAAGCACTTTGTAGGCCAAATCGTTCGGGTTGTCCTCCACCAGCTTCTCCAGTTCGGCAAAAGCCTTGTCGTCTTCCTTCAACTCCCGGTAAAGCCCGAACTTCTGCAGACACAACGACACATTGCGGCCTTCCAGCAGTTCGATGCGGTCTATGGCACGGATGGCACTCCGGTAGTCGCCGTTATCCTTGTACATGTTGACCAGCTGCGCCAGCACATCGGAACGGGAAGGGTTGCACCTCACCATGTCTTCCAGCACGGGAAGGGCCTTTTTGTTCTCGCGTTTCCGCATGTAATACGAGGCCAGCACTTCCTTGTAGTCGATATTGTCGGGCGCAATCTCCGTCGACCTGCGCAAGTATCTCTCGCTCGTGCTGTCATCACTCAACGCCAGATAATAGATGCCGAGGTCGAACAAGACCTCGCTCGCATCCGGCTTGATGTCCAGACAATGCCTGTACAGTTCGAAAGCCTCGTCGTGGCGTTCCGCCAGACGCTTGTTGACAGCCTCCAGATAAAGGTTGTCAAACCTGCGCTGGGCCTCGGCCGTCAGTCCCGCGGACTTGGTCCCGCCGCACGAAGTGCAAAGCAGCACCATGCCGCACAATGTTCCGAATATGAATGACAATGACTTTACCACCACCTTACCGTTCTCCAGAATGACCGAATCCTCCTTCTCCTCTCTCCGTTTCGTCAAGCACGTCCACTGCTTTCCAGCAGGCACGTTCATAGCGCGCCACGACCATCTGCGCGATACGCTCCCCGTCCCGTATCTCGAACGGTTCCGACGAAAGATTCACCAGAATGATGCAAATCTCTCCGCGGTAATCGGCATCTATCGTGCCCGGAGAGTTCAGCACCGTAATGCCTTTTTTCAAAGCCAGACCGCTACGCGGACGAATCTGCGCCTCGGCACCTTCCGGCAATGCGATATAAAGCCCCGTAGGTATCAGGCAACGCTCCAAAGGTTTCAGCACGACAGGTTCGTCCAGGTTGGCACGCAAGTCCATTCCCGCAGAGTCGGACGTGGCATACTGCGGCAGGGGATGATGGGATTTATTGATGATTCTTACTTCCATTACCTTTCCACTCATAATTGTTCTAAGCTACAAAAGTAACCAAATCTATTTATTCCGCCATTGATTTACACGGAAAAAGAGAAAATGTCGGGCTTTTTAATTACTTTTGTGAAGAATCAACATAAACAGACATGAACTGGCAACAACTAATCTCCAACAAACGCCTCGGACTGGAGAAATATCATCAGGTACGCAAGGATGACCGCACGGAATTCCAGCGCGATTACGACCGCCTTATCTTCTCCGCACCGTTCCGGCGGTTGCAGAACAAAACACAGGTGTTTCCGCTCCCCGGCAGCATATTCGTGCACAACCGTCTGACCCACAGTCTGGAAGTTTCCAGCGTAGGACGTTCGCTCGGCAACGACGTGTCGCGTGCCTTGATACAGAAACATCCCGAACTGGCCAACAGCCATCTGACCGAAGCGGGGGCCATCGTATCGGCGGCCTGTCTGGCACACGATCTGGGCAATCCTCCGTTCGGCCATTCGGGCGAACGGGCCATCGGCACCTTTTTCAGCGAAGGGAAGGGGGGCTGGCTACGGACATACAAAGACCCGACAACGGGCGACAGCCTGAGCGAAGCGGAATGGAACGACCTGATTCATTTTGAAGGCAACGCCAACGCCTTCCGTCTGCTGACCCATCATTTCAAGGGCCGGCGCGAGGGCGGTTTCGTCATGACCTACACCACACTGGCTTCTATCGTCAAATACCCGTTCTCATCCGATGCCGCAGGCAAACATGCCAAGTTCGGTTTCTTCAGGAGCGAAACCGAAGACTACCTCCGCATTGCCGAAGAGTTAGGCATTCCGCGCATGGCAGACAAGGCCGGCACATATCGGTTTGCACGCCATCCGTTCGTCTACCTTGTGGAGGCTGCCGACGACATCTGCTACGAAATCATGGATATAGAAGACGCGCACAAACTGAAGATACTCAACACCGCCGAGACACAGCAACTTCTGCTGGACTTCTTCGATGAAGACCGTCAAAAGAGTATCAAGGAAAATATGACGCACGTAAGCGACATCAACGAACAGATTGTCTACCTGCGTTCCTGTGTCATCGGATGCCTGGAAAGCGAATGCGTGAAGGTTTTCATTGCGCATGAAGACGAACTTCTGAACGGCACTTTCAAAGGCACCCTTATCGACCACATTTCGGAGATACCGTGCAAGGCTTACAAGGCGTGCGAGGCCATGGCTTATGCCAAGATATACCGCAGCAAGGATGTGGTGGACATCGAACTGGCCGGCTTTCAGGTCATCACCACACTGCTCGACCTCATGACCGAAGCCGTATGCCATCCGGAAAAGGCCTACTCCAAGTTGCTCATCAACCGCGTGTCGCAACAGTACGACATCCGTGCCGAACGCCTGTACGACCGCCTCATGTCCGTATTGGACTACATCTCAGGCATGACCGACATATACGCCCTCGACCTGTACCGTAAAATCAACGGAATGAGCCTGCCTATGGTATAGCATGGAGCTGTCCGTGATGTGAAACCGGTAACAAGCCTACAGCTTCTATACATAAAAGTTTTACCCGACAGCAATAGAAGAATCTAAGAGTCGAAGCAAACATAAAGGGTTTCCCGTCCTCGCACGCGCGTACGTAACAGGAGTTTTTTGAAAACACCCTTCATGGGTTCAGACTTATTGATATACAGTAAGATAAGTGTGTACCATCTTTCAGACTTCCTTTCATGCAAACCCACACAGGTGAAGGATGAATCGCACACAGGTGAGGAACGAATCGCGCACAGGTGAAGGATGAATCACACACAGGTGAAGGATGAATCACACACAGGTGAAGGATATCGGGCGCAAGGTTGCGTTAAGCCTTTTCAAAATGAAGGGAACCTGAATGACAGATGAACCTTAACACATTGTCATTCAAACAGTCTGAACCCTTGAAGGGTATTTTCAAAAAACTTCTGTAGGGGAAGGTGTTGTTTATCAAAAAAACGTTATTTTTGTATTTGGATTGAGGAAACTCTCTCAAGACATACAAATTAAAAGAAGCGTTATGCACTACACTTCCGATAATATACAATATCAAGAACATGACTCCTGAAGAAAAAGCAAGAATAAAGATTGATCAGTGGTTTGCTGATGCTGGTTGGGAAGTAATCAATAGGGATGACTATGAACCGACTTGTACAGCTGCCGCCATAAGGGAAGGGCTACTAAAAGGTAATCTCGAAGCAGATTATTTTCTTTTTATAAACGGAAAGGCTGTTGGCGTACTTGAAGCCAAACGCGAAGAAACAGATGCTTTTTCTTCTAAGGTATGCGAGCAAGCAGCCTTATATGCCAGAAGCGTACCTAACATATATCAGACATATCAAAAGCCACTGCCATTTATATTCACATCCAACGGAAAGG